>NZ_JASDDB010000012.1:0-137779 GCF_030407615.1 Pseudoalteromonas sp. APC 3355
TAGCTCAGCTGGTAGAGCAACTGACTTGTAATCAGTAGGTCAACCGTTCGACTCGGTTAGTCGGCACCATTTATTAAAAGCCCCGTTTATAGCGAGGCTTTTTTGTTTCTATATGTCTAATACCAATCCGCAATAATACTTAATTAATTTGAGTGATTAAACCTGCCGTTAACTGCGTTAAAAATTTCTGATATAAGACAAAAATAACGAAATTTTTGCCTTGTTATCGACACAATTTTCTTACCTCAAAATAGATCACTTAATTAAGCGAATAGGTATAATCTTTTAGATACACTACAAAAAGTTAATTTTAGTATTAAAAATTGCTGATCATTTACTCATTTTTACCGTATAACTGGCTATTATGTTAATTCATCGCTAGCTATGTAATGTTATGTAAAGTAAGTTGAGCAAAATTTGCCAAAGTGCTTGAATTACGTTCATAAATAGCAGTAATTTAGGTTTAATTATGATCTGGCAATGCAAGCCAACCCTACTGGCAATTAGTGTGATGCTGCTCAGCGGCTGTGCGAGTGATTTAAACTCGTCTCAGCGCATGCAAGTCCCTAATAATATGCCTCAGCAATGGCAGCAAGAAGCATCAAGCTCAGCATTAAAAGTACAAGAGCAATGGCTTACACAATTACAAAATCCTACGCTTAACAAATTTGTACAACAAGCACTTAAAAATAACCAACAGCTTTTGCAAACGAGTTATGATGTTGAAATTCAAAAGCAGCAACTTATAGTCTCGGGCGCTGCACTTTGGCCAAGCCTCGATTTATCAACACGTACAAGCCGTAGTAAAGACAACCGCCCTGTAAGTTACGACAACGCAAGCTCCGTAAGTTTAAATTTAACTTACGAGGTTGATTTATGGGGTAAGCTTTCTGACGCTAAGCGCGAAGCTAATCTTAACTATTTAGCTCAGCAGGCGCGGTTTGAGCAAGCTAAACAGCAACTTGTTGCTGATGTGGTAACAGGTTGGTTTGATGTGGTTACGGCGCAGCAATTACTGGATTTATTTAAGCGTCGCGAAGCCAATGCACAACAAAATCTCGATATTATTGAAGCTGGCTATCGCCAAGGTATAAACGAAGCGCTCGATGTGTATTTAGCTCGTAATGAGCTTAATAATGAACGCTCTCGCATTGCCACTCAAACAGCGAGTTTATCGGCATCAGCACGTGTACTTGAACGTTTACTTGGTGAATACCCAAAAGGCGCTATTACTGCTAGTAGTGACTTACCTGTTATTAATACCGATATTTCTCTAGGATTACCTTCTGAACTTATAACGCGAAAACCTACTCTACGTGCAAGTTGGTATGAGCTTTTAGCAGCCGACGCATCATTGGCATATGCGCACAAACAACGCTTTCCAAGTTTAGATTTAACTGCTTCATTAAGCGATAGCACCGACAGAGTAAGCGACTTGTTTTCTCCATCAAGCCTTGCATGGTCTTTGTTAGGTAGTATTTCAGCGCCACTTTTTGAAGGTGGGCGCTTAAAAGCCAACGAAGAAATAGCGCGTCTTAATACTCAAAAGCAAGAGCAGCTTTATTTACAAACGCTTTATGACGCATTTGGTGATGTTGAAAATGCAATTTCGCAGCAGCAGTCCCTCAAAGCTCAATATACAAGCACGTTAGAGGCACAAGAAAACGCACTTGCTGCAGAGCAATTGTCGTTTGAGCAGTATCAAAGTGGCTTGGTAACTTACACGACAGTGCTTGATGCCCAAGATCGCTCTTTCGATGCGCAAAGCTCCTTAATCGATATTAAAAACCAATTAATAGCCAATAGAATTAACCTACACATTGCCCTTGGTGGTGATTTTGCAAAGCCCTCAAGTGAACTAAAGAGCAATAACGATGAAAACTAAAACAGCAAAAATTATTATTCCAGCGGTGGTTATTGTTGCCACAATTTTAATTGTTATGTTTATTAAGGGGAATCCACCAGAGGCTAAACGCTTTGGGACACCTCCGAAGGCATCAATAAGTGTGGCTGCGCTTGAGCTAAAACCACAAAATTATCAAGTTATGATAGACAGCTACGGTACGGTAAAACCACGTACACAAAGTTTGTTAGTGGCTCAGGCATCTGGGCAAATAATTGAAGTAAGTGATGACTTTAGAGAAGGCGGTTTTTTTGAAAAAGGCGATATACTTTTAAAACTAGACGACAGAGATCATCAGGCTGAAGTTAAATCTGCTCAAGCCAATTTATTAACAGCAGAGCAAGGTTTGCTAGAAGAAAAAGCGCGTGGACAACAAGCTATTACCGATTGGAAACGCCTTGGCGGCTCAAATCAGGCAAGCAGTTTAGTACTACGTGAGCCACAACTAGCAGCCGCTGAAGCTGAGGTTTTGTCGGCGCAGGCAGCACTTGAAAAAGCGATGCTTGATTTAGAGCGCACTAAAGTAACGGCGCCATATGCGGGGCGTATACTTAGCCGCAGTGTTGATTTAGGGCAAGTTGTTACTAACAACACACAGTTAGCAACCATTTACGCAATCGATAGCGTTGAGATTCGCTTACCAATTAAAAATAAAGATCTCCCATTTGTAAATTTACCAGAGCAGTATCGCGATGGTGCTAAAAACCAAGCGGGTTCAATTGTTAAATTTACTTCTGACTTAGTAGGTGAGCAAACGTGGCAAGGTCAATTAGCACGCACAGAAGGTGCTATAGATGAAGGCGCACAGCAGCTTTATGTAGTTGCTAAAATTAATGACCCGTATAAAGCAACAGCAAATAACCAGTACCCAATAAAAATTGGGCAGTATATAAAAGCGCAAATTACCGGCAGAACAGTATCTAACGCACTTATAATTCCTAACAGTACAATTTATCAAGGAACGTACGTTTACATTGTTGAAGGTGGCGTACTTAAGCGCAAAGACATCACACTAGCTTGGCAAAATGCGACTCAGGCGATGATAAAAACCGGTTTAAACGCAAATGATAAGCTTGTTATTACTCCACTTGGTCAAGTAAGTTCAGGAACTCAAGTAAGTATTTTAGGTGAACAAAGTGCAGATCAACCTAAAAGCCGTGGAGCGAATGGGCAAGGTAAAGGAAAGCGCCCGACTCCAGAGCAGCTTGAACAAAAAGCAAAAGAGCTTGGTATTAGTGTTGAAGAGTTAAAAAAACGCCGTCCAGCAAAGCAAGGAGATAAGCCATGATAGCTTGGTTTGCCAAAAACCATGTTGCAGCTAACTTATTGCTAGTAACGTTGCTGCTGTCGGGGCTTTTTAGTTTATCGACTAAAATACCGCTTGAAGTATTCCCTTCATTCGAAACCGACATGATAAGCGTGAACGTAAGTTTGCGTGGATCAACACCAGAGGATGTAGAGCAAGGCGTAACAATTCGTATAGAAGAAGCCGTACAAGATTTAGAAGGTATTAAGCAAATATTTAGCCGCTCTTCTGAAGGCTCAGGCTCTGTAACAATAGAAGTTGAAACGGGCTACGACCCGCGTGAGCTTTTAGCCGATATTAAAAGTCGTGTAGATGCAATTAACACCTTTCCAGCCGATGCTGAAAAGCCAATAGTCGCGCTTGCGGAACGAATTCGCGAAGTTATCGCGGTTACCGTATCAAGTGATTACGGCGAAAAAGAAACCCGTGAATACGCAGAAACAGTACGCGATCAAATTCTACGTTTACCAAATGTGACGCAGGTAGAGCTAAGTGGTGTTCGTGATTACGAAATTGCCATTGAAGTAAGCCAAGACGTTCTTCGCCAGTACGATTTAAGTTTGGCACAAATATCGAGTGCCATTGCTAATTCAAGCTCTGATATTTCTGCTGGTAACTTAAAAACTGAAGGTGGGGACGTACTTATAAGCTCTAAAGGGCAAGCATATCGTAAAGATGAATTTGCCAATATTGTTGTTAAAAACCAAGCTGACGGCACGATTATTCGTTTAGGCGATATTGCAATAATTAAAGACGATTTTGAAGAAACCCCAGTACGTACTCGCTTTAATGGTAAGCAGGCTGCATTTATCGACGTATATCGAATTGGTCCGCAAAGTGCGATTACTGTTGCTGACGAAGTTAAAAATTACATACAAGAGCAACAAAGTTCCCTCCCACAAGGATTTGAACTAAGTTACTGGGATGATGATTCGGAGCTGGTTAAAAGTCGAATTGCCACACTAACGACCAATGCCCTACAAGGCGGTATTTTAGTACTTGCTTTACTTACTTTGTTTTTACGACCTGCAATTGCATTTTGGGTATTTATTGGTATTCCGGTTTCGTTTATGGGCGCGTTTATAGCGATGCCTATATTTGGCGTAACCCTTAATATTATGAGTTTATTTGGCTTTATATTAGTACTGGGAATTGTTGTTGATGACGCCATAGTTACTGGCGAAAATGTCTATACCCATTTAAAAACAGCTAAGTCGGGCGAGCAAGCTGCAATTTTAGGTACTCAAGAAGTCGCAACACCAGTAACATTTGGTGTATTAACTACCGTTGCAGCCTTTTTACCTTTGGCCTTTATTGAAGGGGCGCGCGGTGCTTTGTTTGCACAAATACCGGTAGTGGTTATTCCGGTATTATTGTTTTCATTGATTGAATCTAAATTTGTACTACCCGCACATTTAAAATATATAAAACTACGCCACGAAAAAGGCGAACCTTCAAAGTTTGATGTTATTCAACAGCGTTTTGCAGATGGATTTGAAAACGCGATTTTAAAATATTACCAACCCACTTTAAATTTAGCACTGCGCCATAAATTGGCTTCGGTAAGTTTGTTTGTTGGTGTGTTTATAATAATTTTAACCATGATCACTAGTGGTTGGACTAAGTTTGTATTTTTCCCGCGTATACCAAGCGAAACAGTCCGCGTTAACTTAACACTACCAACAGGTACGCCGTTTGAAGTCACTAATAAATACGTAATTGATATGTCGCAAAAGGCGCAGCAATTACAAGAAAAATACCGCGATCCAGATACAGGTGAAAGCGTTATTTTAAATATATTAGCCACAACAGGTGGGCGCGGTGGTGTATCTAATTCAGGTTCTGTACGCTTTGAAATAACACCGGCAGAAAAGCGTGAATCAGACATAGGATCAAGAGAGCTTGCCAGCGAATGGCGTGATTTAATTGGTGTCATTCCAGGCGCTGAAAGCTTAACGTTTAGAGCTGAAATTGGCCGAAGTTCTGACCCAATTGATGTTCAGCTTAGCGGGACTTCGTTGACTATTTTACAAGACGTGGCTGATCACATTAAAACCCGTTTATCGACCTACCCAACGGTATTTGATATTGCAGATAGCATGTCTGATGGTAAAGAAGAGTTACAAATAGAGCTTACGCAGCAAGGCTTAGCGCTGGGCTTAAATAGAGTTAATGTTGCAGGTCAAGTGCGTAACTCGTTCTTTGGCTCGCAAGTCCAACGTATTCAGCGCGGGCGTGATGATGTACGAGTAATGGTACGCTTGCCTATAGACGAGCGCCGCTCTGTAGCCGATTTACAAAATATACTCATCAATACACCTACTGGTGGCTCGGTGCCGTTATCGCATGTTGCAACCCTTACCGCAGGGCAAAGCCCGTCAACTATTAACCGAATAGACCGCTACCGTACTTTAAATGTTACAGCGGATATCGAAAAAAATAACACCAACATGACCATACTTCAGGCTGACCTAACGGAGTATTTAGATGAATTAATGCAGCAATATCCTGGAGTAGATTACAAACTAGAAGGTGAGGCTAAAGAGCAGCGAGAGTCGTTTGGCTCATTGGCTTGGGCACTTGTGTTTGTATTTTTCATAATTTATGCGCTATTAGCGATACCGCTTAAGTCTTACTTACAGCCAATTATAGTAATGAGTGTAATTCCATTTGGCATGATAGGTGCTGTAGTCGGGCATTGGATTATGGGCATGGATTTAACCATTATGAGCTTGCTTGGTATGCTCGCCCTAACTGGGGTGGTAGTAAATGACTCCCTTGTACTAGTTGATTTTATCAATAAAAAGCGCAGTGAAGGCGGCAAATTACTAGATGCAGTTAAACTTGCCGGTGCATCGCGTTTTCGCCCTGTAATGCTAACAAGTTTAACGACCTTTATTGGCTTAATGCCGTTATTATTTGAAAAAGCAACTCAGGCGCAGTTTTTAATACCTATGGCGGTAAGTCTAGGGTTTGGGATTATTTTTGCGACCTTTATTACTTTATTGTTAGTGCCAATAAACTACATGATGATGGAGCGCTTTCAAGGTTGGTTTAAGTAAATAAGCGTAAGCATTTAAAATTTAGCTGTAAGTAAGAAATTGCTTGCAGCTTTTTTTTGCCAAAAATTATAAAAATAATGTACGAAGGTATAGCAAAAAAATGAATAAGTAATAAGAGGGAGTATAAAAACAAGAAGGTGTTCCCCAAGATACGGTACCCGGTTTCAGTCCTGAAACCAGAAGGTTTCAGGGCGGAAATCTGCGGTTTACCGTAGGCTTCTCGGTACATGCCGAGCTTGCACAATAGTAGACGAACAGAAATCCTGGTATAAAATTTATCGGCTCAGGGACTTAACCAAGCTCCGGTACCCCAGGGAACAATTTAAGTATATAAGACATAATCCAATCCTTAAACCCTAAACGTAAAAAATTAAACCGTTCGCTTAGTTTTCCCGCACCTTTAACTCGTCATTTACTTTATCGCATGGTTTTTGAGCTTGATCATACAATTAATTGGAGTTGCTTTTTATCGAGTGGTAGCATTGCCTTAACTTGCAAAGCGAAGATTCGATTATGAACGATTTACCCGATTACGAAAAAGCTCAACTGCTTTTAGAAAAAAACGAAATATTTGTATCACCTGCCGAAGCGCATGGTGTAATTAGTGGTTTACTTGCGTGTGGTTTAACCATTGACGACAAAGAATACTTAGGCCTTTTGAGCGATGTGTTTAACGATGGTGAATCATTTAGTAACGATTTAAAGCAGTTTTTTGGCACTATTTATAAGCAAGTAGTTGCGAGCTTTAATGATGACGAATTTCAGTTTGATTTATTTTTACCAAACGATGACGAAACACTCATCGATCAGGCTAATGGCCTCGTATCATGGGTAGCAGGGTTTATGCTTGGTTTTGGCTTAAAGCAAAAAGATTACGGTAAACTATCGAGCGATGTTAAAGAAGTTATTACTGATTTTAGCGAAATCACTCGCCTAGATACCACTTTTGAAGAAACCGAAGAAGACAGCCAAGCGCTGCACGAAGTGATTGAATATGTGCGCGTATCAGCACTACTTTGTTTTGCAGAGCTTGGTAAAGAGCAAAACACGCAAAGTACTAAAAAAACACTTCATTAGTTTAAAAAGTTAAACGGGTTGGTTAATAATGGTTGAAGTACAAAAGTCAGAATTTAAAGCACGTCGCGAGCGCTTACTTGCGCAAATGGATGAAAATAGCGTTGCTATTATTCCCGCTGCGAGCGAAGTTACGCGCAGCCGCGATACCGAATATGCATTTAGACAAGATAGCGACTTTTTTTACTTAACTGGCTTTAACGAACCCGACGCCGTACTTGTACTCTATAATAACAGCGATGCACCCAGTACTTTATTTTGCCTAGATAAAGACAAGCTTGCAGAAATTTGGCATGGCCGCAGGGTTGGCTTTGATAAAGCTAAAAGTGACTACTTGTTTGATGAAGCTTACCCGCTAAGTGAATTAAAGGATAAGCTACTCGATATACTAAATGAAAAAAATGCTCTCTATTTTGCACAAGGTGCTTATCCCTCATTTGATACTAAAGTGTTTTCGTTACTAGGTACACTTCGAAGTGGTGCGCGAAAAGGCCTCAAAGCACCGAGTACTTTAAAAGAAATACGCGGCCTTATTCATGAAATGCGTTTGTTTAAATCGCCAAGCGAGATAGATGTTATGCGAGAAGGCTGTGAAATTAGTGCGCGAGGGCACATGCGCGCTATGCGTTTTTCACATGCCGGAGCTACTGAATTTCAGCTAGAGGCTGAGCTGCATCATCATTATGCTATGAATGGTGCGCCGCACCCTGCATACGGCACAATTGTTGGCAGTGGCGATAACGCCAATATTTTACATTACACGCAAAATAGCGACGTATTAAAAAATGGCGACCTGGTACTTATAGACTCCGGTTGCGAGCTACAAGGTTACGCCGCCGATATCACCCGTACTTTTCCAGTAAATGGACAATTTAGCGAAGAGCAAGCCGCGCTTTATAATATTGTTCTTAAAGCGCAAGAAGTTGCTTTTGATGAAGTAAAACCCGGTGGTTACATGTCGCATGCTAATAAACTAGCAATGGAAGTAATGACCCAAGGTTTACTTGATTTAGGTATTTTAACCGGCGACTTTGACGAGCTAATGGCAAAAGGGGCATGTAAAGAATATTACATGCACGGGCTTGGGCATTGGCTTGGTTTAGATGTACATGATGTTGGCGATTACAAAGTAAATAACGTTGAGCGTGCATTTGAGCCCGGTATGGTACTCACCATAGAGCCTGGGCTTTATATAAGCGAAGACTCAAGCGCACCGAAAAAATACAAAGGCATTGGTATTCGTATTGAAGATAACTTGCTAGTTACCGAAACAGGCCATGAAAACTTGACCCTAAGCGTGCCTAAAAAAATTAGCGATATAGAAGCACTTATGCAAAGTGCTAAAAACGTATAAAGCTCGGAGAGTAAAGTGGCTAAGCAGTTTGATGTAGTTATTATTGGCGGTGGTTTAGCAGGAGCAAGCTGCGCATTAAGTGTGGCTAAAACTAATCCCGCGTTAAATATTGCCGTTGTAGAAGCTAATCAAGTTACCGGCGACTACCACCCAAGCTTTGACGACAGAAGCATTGCACTTGCTCAGCAATCGGTAGAGTATTTACAAAGCCTCAATTTATTTGAACAAAATGCC
Organism: Pseudoalteromonas sp. APC 3355; assembly: GCF_030407615.1. Taxonomy (NCBI): domain Bacteria; kingdom Pseudomonadati; phylum Pseudomonadota; class Gammaproteobacteria; order Alteromonadales; family Pseudoalteromonadaceae; genus Pseudoalteromonas; species Pseudoalteromonas sp. APC 3355. The sequence goes on from NZ_JASDDB010000012.1 coordinate 8,934, forward strand.
CCTTACACCGCCGCAATCAAAAAAGTGAGCGTGTCTGATAGAGGCCACTTTGGCAAAGCGCACATTAATTGCGACGAATTTTCTAAGCCTTCACTTGGTTACGTAGTAGAAGTTAACCCTTTTGGCCGAGCGCTCCACCTGCGTTTAACGCAATCAAATATTACGCTTTTGTGCCCCGATAGCGTAACTGCCATTGAGCAAACTCTGCATAGCAATACACTTACCCTGCAAAGCGGCGAGCAATTAAGCGCAGCGCTATTGGTTATTGCTGATGGTGCACAATCACCCACACGTAATTTACTTGGGCTTGGTTTTAATACCCAGCCTTATGAACAAGGCGCAATTATTGCTAATGTAGAAGTGGCTGGTGGGCATAATAATCATGCCTTTGAGCGTTTTACACAAAGCGGGCCTATGGCGTTATTACCCATGAGCAATAACCGTTATTCGTTGGTGTGGTGTATGAGCCAAGATCAAGTTGAACAGCACATGGCACTTAATGAACAAGTTTTTTTAAGTGCCCTACAAAGCGCGTTTGGTTATCGCGGAGGTCAATTTACTAAAGTAGGCATGCGCACGAGTTACCCGCTCGTTTACGGGCAAGTTGAGTCTTTGACTGCGCACCGTACAGTGGTTATTGGTAATGCCGCACATGCTATTCATCCTATTGCAGGGCAAGGTTTTAATTTAGGCCTTCGCGACGTGCAAGTACTTAGTAATTTAATAGCAAACAGCCAACACGATATAGGCAGCTATGCGTTTACACGTGAATATTCTAAAAAGCGCAGTGATGATATAAAAACCGTAATGAGTTTAACCGATGCACTTGTTAGGCTTTTTTCAAATTCATCGCGAGTGCTCGCATTGGGGCGCAGTATTGGGTTGTTCTCGATGGATTTATTTCCCGCATTAAAAGCGCCATTAGCCAAACAGTTAATGGGGCAAGTTAAACAAGGTAGGCGTTTATGAAGCAAGCACAGGTTTGTATTGTAGGTGGCGGCTGTGTGGGGCTAACACTAGCACTTGGATTGGCAAAAGCCGATATAAGCGTCGTTGTACTCGACGGCGCACCAACACAAGCGTTGCCAACTGACGAATATGGTTTGCGCGTAAGTGCGCTAAGCATTGCAAGTCAAACCTTGCTTGAGCAATTAAACGTATGGCCAGAAATTATCGCACAGCGAGCGTGCGCTTATACGCATATGGATGTACGTGATGCCGACAGCTTTGGTAAAATAACCTTTAATAACGAGCAACTTGAGCTTGAGCATTTAGGCCATATTGTTGAAAACGACATTATCCGCTACGCGCTTATAAAAGAGCTAGAGCAACAAAGCAATGCAACACTAATGTTTGATACGCAGTATCAGCAAATACATCAAAGCGAATCAGATGTATTTATAACGCTTAAAAGCGGCGAGCCAATTATTGCAAAACTGCTGGTGGCGGCTGATGGGGCAAACTCAGCTATTCGCAAACAATTTAATATGGCGCTTAGCTTTAAAGATTACGACCATCATGCGCTAGTTGCGACTGTTAAAACTAAAGAGCCGCACGCAAATACCGCACGCCAAGTGTTTTTACCAACCGGGCCACTGGCATTTTTACCTCTGAGCGATGCAAATACCCATTCAATAGTATGGTCTACCAGCCCAAACCACTGCGATGAGCTGCTTGCAATGGATAACACTGCCTTTAATAAAGCCGTTATGGCTGCAATAGATGGCCAATGCGGGCTATGTGAAGTGCAAAGTGCGCGCGCAGCTTTCCCACTTAAAATGCGCTACGCTCAGCAATGGGTTTCAGGCAAAGTGGTACTCATTGGCGATGCTGCACATACAATCCATCCACTTGCAGGGCTTGGTATGAACCTAGGCCTAAAAGACGCCGCTTATTTAATTGAACTACTCACAAGTGATAGCAAGGAGTTTGCAAGCACGCGCACACTGCGCGATTACGAGCGCACTCGTAAGCTCGATGCACAAAAGCACATCGCCATGATGCAAGGGTTAAAAGAGTTATTTGAAGGTGCAAACCCGGTTAAAAAACTTATCCGCGGAGTAGGGCTATCATTAGTTGATAACCTAGGCCCAATAAAACACCTGTTCGCCAAAGAAGCGATAGGAAAGTGATGTAGGTTGAGTGAAACAAAACTCCACGAGAAAAGCGGTTAGTTATTCGCTTTTAATAAAAAACCGATGTTTAATTTAAGCATCGGTTTTGTTTTATGGTGGTTTTAAATATATTAAAAGCTGCGCTTTTTACGCGAGCAAGCTCAGCGTCTTGTATCTACATGCAAAGTTTCACACTGAGCTTAATTTTACCTGTAGGCGTTTAGCTTGCTGACGCGACGAGCGTAGCTCGTAATTATCCTTAGTAAAAAAGCGCTTTGCGTTAAATCAGTTACAAATTCTTTTGTGCTTCATTCAGCATATCCTTGAGCGCATCAATTAACATCGGATCTCGCGAGTTTTGCTTAGCAAGTTCTAATGCGTGTTTCATACTGGTGACGGCCTCTTTGAACTGCTTATTCGCAGTATACCCTTGCGATAAACGCATGTGAGAATAGGCTGCATTTGGGTAATGGGTAGTAAAGTGTTTAAGCGTGGTAATAGCTTTGGCTGTGTTACCAAATTTTTGCTGGCTATGAGCAAATTCTACATATACATCTTGTGGAATTTTAAGCTCAAACCTGTACTTATCACTCAGTGCTTGGTAGTAACCTGTAATGAGCGATACATCAGCAAATCTTCCGTGCTCGTCAGTAACGCTAAAAATTAGGTCGCCAAATAAGTGAATTAGGCTATCGCTAAGCGCTGGTAGTATGGTGCCCATATGACTAAAAGTAGGGTAATGCTTATATTCCCATTTTAACTGTGTGGGCATTTGTTGTTCTAAATTTACCAAAGTATTTAATACACCTGTATAAAAGCGTGACCCTTCACTTGCTACACTAATAAATAACGATTGACCGCCTTTAGGATTTTTAGTGTATTTTATAATATTATTTTTTAATTCTTCATCACTCCACCAACTGTTTGGGCTTATAGCTATATAGTTATTAAATAACTCAGGCTGATTAACTAAAGTATAAAGCGCTAAAGTACCTGCATTAGAGTGGCCAATTAGTGTGTTGTAGCCGTTAGTTGAGTAGTTAGAATTTATGTATGGCATAAGTTCGTCAGAAACAAACTTCAAAAACTCGTCAGTTTGCCCCGCTTCAGGCCATTTATTTTTAACAAAGGTTTGAAACTCAGTTTTAGGTTCACCTTGTACTTTTGGTAAATAATCGCGAACACGGTTAGTTGTATCAATACCAACGAGCATTGCGTTAGGTATCTGCTCGTAATCAACAAGGGATTTAATAACCCCAGACGCCGTATGAAAGTGCTCAACACCATCAAGTAAATAAATAACATAAAGCGGCTGATCGTCTTTTACAGTGTCAGGTATGAAAATTTTAATGGGTCTGTCTTCGTTAAGTATTTTTGATTGTAAAATGACTTTTTTACCAACGGTTATGTCAGTTGTATTGGTTTTTGCGTGGCTTAAAAATGGTGTACTAAAAGTAAGTATTAATACAAGCGATAGTAAGAGCTTCATAAATATCCTTATTTAATAATGTGTTGCTTAATAATTGCACGGCTTTAAGTTTGAGTAAATACTTATATTTTGAGGCAGGTGTTAGACTTAAGTAATTCAAAGCTGCGCTTTTTACGCGCGCAAGCCAAGCTTGGCGTATATGATAAATATTAAACTGCGAGTTTAGCTTTTCCTTTAGGCCTACGGCTTGCTAACGGGATGAGCGAAGCTCGCAATAATTGCCTTTAAACTCTTATCTATAAAAGCTTAAAAAACCTGCTTGCTTAATTATCCGTCTAAGCGTAAAATGCGCGCTCATTTCGGCTTTTAAACTATTAATTCCTTGCCTTAAACCGACCGGCCGAAACGGTAGAAGGCTCTATTAACCGTAAGGAATATCCATGCGTCATTACGAAATCGTATTCATGGTTCACCCTGATCAGAGTGAGCAAGTAACTGGTATGATCGAACGTTATACTGGTTCTATCACTGAAGCTGGTGGTACTATCCACCGTCTTGAAGACTGGGGCCGCCGTCAACTGGCTTACCCAATCAACAAGCTTCATAAAGCTCATTATGTTCTTATGAACGTTGAAGCACCTACTGAAGTAATCAGCGAGCTAGAAACTACTTTCCGCTACAACGATGCAGTGCTTCGTAACTTAGTTATGCGTACTAAAAATGCTGTAACTGAAGCGTCTCCTCTTGCAAGAGAAGAGAAGAAAGAAGCACCAGCTGCTTAATTGTTTTGAGTCCTAGCATGGCATGTAGTCAGCAGTTATTATAATGGTTAGCCCATATATGAATCAGCTGGTTATATCTGGGGTAGTTTGTAAAACTCCCAAGTTTAGCCAAAGCCCTGCTGGCATCCCGCATTGTATTTTTGTTGTAGAACATAAATCGATGCAAACCGAAGCAGACCTTAACCGTAATAGTTATGTGAGGCTTCAGGTAGTTGCCAGTGGAAAGCAAATGCAACAACAGACTCAACATTTGCACGTTGGGCAGGCATTGCAAGTGAGTGGTTTTTTAAATCGCCACGAAGGTCGTAACGGCCTTAGCCAATTGGTTTTGCATGCTCAGCATATAGAAAGAATTATTTGAGGAATTAATCTCATGGCACGTTATTTCAGACGTCGTAAGTTCTGCCGCTTTAAAGCGGAAGGCGTACAACAAATCGATTACAAAGATCTAGCTACTCTTAGAAACTATGTTACAGAAAGTGGCAAAATCGTACCTAGCCGTATCACAGGTACTAGCGCTAAATACCAGCGCCAGCTAGCAACTGCTATTAAGCGTGCTCGCTACTTAGCCCTTCTTCCATACACTGACTTACATAAGTAAGCAGCGGATTAACAGTTTTTAAAAGGTGTAGAAACATGCAAGTTATTCTACTAGATAAGATCGCTAACCTAGGTAGCCTAGGTGAACAGGTTGTAGTTAAATCTGGTTTCGCACGTAACTTCCTTTTCCCGCAAGGTAAGGCAGTTCCTGCGACTAAAGCTAACATTGAAACGTTTGACGCTCGTCGTGCAGAACTTGAAGCGAAAATCGCTGAACAGTTAGTTGCTGCACAAGCACGCGCTGAAAAACTAGAAGCATTAGCAGAAGTTACATTAGTATCTAAAGCTGGTGACGAAGGTAAGTTATTCGGTTCAATCGGTACTCGTGACATCGCTGACGCTATCTCAGCTGTTGGTGTTGAAGTTGCTAAGTCAGAAGTTCGTTTGCCTCTAGGTACTATCCGTGAGACTGGTGAATTTGACGTATCAATTTCAGTTCACTCAGACGTAACGGCTACTATCAAAGTAATCGTAATCGCTGAAGCTTAATTTTTAATTAAGCTAAAAAAGCCGTGCTATTAGCACGGCTTTTTTGTGCCTATAATTTGGCTAACTTCATTAGTTGAGGGCACAGTTTAATAATACCAATCCGCAATAATACTTAATCATTTTGCGGGGCTAAACGTGTCGCTACCTGTGTTAAAAAATTCTCATTTACGACTGCATGGATGCAGAAGGTAGAGCAATGCAGGAGCAATTGCCGAGAACAACTAAATAGCGAATTTTTTGTCTAGCTATCAACACGTTTTTCCATCCTCAAAATAGATCACTTAATTAAGCGAATTGGTATATAGCCTCGTATAAGCCCCTTTTTTATTCAATTATTTTTTCATTCCTTTTAAACCTTTTCGAACTGTCATTACGTCTAACTTATCAATACACTTAAGTAGCAACTCAACAATAATAATTAAAAGGCGGCATCACGGATGTTACACGTTAAACCCGAACCAACGCCTTTGTGCGAAGCTGCACTCATTGAGCGAGTTAAATCGGGTGATCAAGGCGCATACACAACGCTTTATGAGTTACATATAAAACGAGTATACGGTTTATGTTTACGTTTATTAGCAGACCAAGCACACGCCGAAGACGCCGCCCAAGAGGTATTTGTACAGGTATGGCATAAAATAGCATTGTTTGATGGGCGTTCGCAGTTTTCTACTTGGCTATATAGTGTTGCCAGTAATGTAGCGATAAGTTACCTGCGCAAGCAAAAAAATTGGTTACAAAAAGTAGTAAGTATTGAACACAGCGGTATGGATGAGCAATCAGCTAACGACTGCAAAGGCTTAAATGGCCTCGATAAGTTAATAGTAAGGCTTCCTGAGCGCGCACGTATGGTATTTGTATTATTTGCTATTGAAGGTTACAGGCACGAGGAAATCGCAGAGCAATTAGGTATGGCTGTTGGTTCAAGTAAGTCACAATATCATCGTGCTAGGCAGTTATTACAAGAGTGGTATGAAAATGAGTAAACCAAACTTTAACGACTACTTAAACGAGTCATTAAACACGCTTGATAAAGAAATTACGCCACAAAAAGATTTATGGGCGGGGATTGAGCGAGCAATTGTTAATAATAAGCAGAACCCAAACAGCACTATTATTTGGCCAAAACTAACGGCAATAGCAGCGTGTACTGTGGCTGCTTTAATTGCTGTTAATATATTTGTTATAGCACCTGAACCACAGCCCGTAGTGGCTATAAGTGATTACTTTTCGGATAAAAAAAATAGTTTGTTAGTTGAATACGAAAATAAAGAAGCATTAACCACTAACTGGCAAACGCAACTACAAGAACTTGAAGAAGCTGAGCAAGCAATAAAGCAAGCTCTTGAAAACGAACCACAAAACCAAGCGCTACTGACAATGTTAGCGCAAATATATCAACAACAACTTGATTTAATTAACAAGGTGCACGCGCCACGTTGGCAGCACATTTAGGAGTACGATATGAAAGCGATTTTATTAGGACTGAGCTTATTTCCACTGGCGGCATTTGCGGGTGAAAAAATAGATAAGCAAATAGACGTACCAAGTGGCGGCACTATTTTTATTGAAAACCAACGCGGTGATATACATATTACAGGCTGGGATAAAAACGAATTTAAAGTATCTGGCGAGCTTGATGATAAAGCACAGGGTTATGAGCTTAAAACAAGTGGTGATAAAACACAGTTTATTGTAAAAATGCCCCGTAAATCAAATTGGGGCAATAGTGGTGACGGCTCAAACCTAACTATATTTATGCCTAAAAGCAGTAGTTTAGAGTTTGCTGGCGTAAATGTATCGGTGACTGCAAAAGAGCTTAAAAACGGCGCAGAAGTTGATGTGGTTAACGGCGAAATTACGGTAGATGATATTACTGGCAACATTAAGCTCACCACTGTAAATGGTGATGTGAACGCTGAGAACTTAAACGGGAATATTCAGTTTGAAACCGTAAATGGTGAAATTAACGATAGGCAATCAAGTGGTGAGCTGCGTTTTAGCGCTGTTAATGGTGATATTAAATCAACTTCAAGCGCTAATGATGTACGCCTTGAAAACGTAAATGGCGATATAGAATTTACGCTATCGGCTATTAAAAACCTACGTATTAATACGGTCAATGGCGAAGCAGAAGTACAGATTAACGAGCTTTTAAAAGGCGGTGATGTACGTTTTGAATCAGTAAGTGGTGATGCCGACTTTTATTTCCCACAAAGTGTATCAGCAAAGTTTGAAATTAAAGCCCATGCTAATGGTAAAATCATTAACAAAGTCAGTAGTGACAAAGTCAGTAAAGCTAAATATGGCCCAGCCAGTGATTTAGAGTTTAGTATTAATGGCGGTAATGCAAATGTTGAAATGGATACCATTAGTGGGCGAATAGAGCTTCGTACCAAATAACACTCATTCCCCATCACGATTACAAAAAGCAGGAAAGATTTCCTGCTTTTCTATTTGCACAGCCCCTGCAAGTCGATAGAATAGAGCCATTCAATTTTACTACTGTGAAGTTATGGCCAAACCAGATAAGCAAGTCGATACTCTTAAAGTTCCTCCCCATTCAATAGAAGCTGAACAATCTGTTTTAGGTGGCTTAATGCTTGATAACCAAGCTTTTGACCGCGTAGCTGAGCTTGTTGTATCACAGGATTTTTATACCCGCACGCACAAGTTAATTTTTGAGGCGATGACGGCACTTGCTGAGATTGGCGATCCGATAGATTTAATCACTATTTCTGAAAGTTTAGAAAAAAATAATAAACTTGCAGGTATTGGTGGTTTTGCTTACTTAGCCGAAATTGCTAAAAATACGCCAAGTGCAGCCAACATTGATGCCTACGCAAACATTGTACGTGAGCGTGCTGTTGTACGTGAAATGATTGGCGTGGCAAATGAAATAGCCGAAGCGGGTTTTAATACCGAAGGGCGTACTAGTCACGACTTACTCGACTTTGCCGAAAGCAAAGTATTTAAAATTGCCGAGCAACGTACAAAAAGTACGGAAGGCCCGCAAAGTATTCATAACATACTCGAAAAAACCGTTGATAAAATAGAAGAGCTTTATCAATCGCCACAAGATGGTGTAACGGGTGTAAGTACAGGTTATGCCGATCTTGATAAAATGACGACAGGCCTGCAGCCGTCTGACTTAATTATTGTGGCAGCGCGTCCTTCAATGGGTAAAACCACCTTTGCGATGAACCTTGCAGAACATGCCGCAATGACTCAAGACAAACCCGTGCTAATTTACTCGCTAGAGATGCCTTCAGAACAAATTATGATGAGGATGTTAGCGTCTCTTGGCCGTATTAACCAAACTAAGGTACGTACAGGTCAGTTAGATGATGACGATTGGGCGCGACTTTCATCAACAATGGGCTTGTTGATGGAAAAAGGCAAAATGTATGTTGATGATGCCTCGGGCTTAACACCTACCGATGTTCGCTCTCGTGCACGTCGTATTGCGCGTGACCACGGTGGCATTAGTATGATCATGGTCGATTACTTGCAGCTAATGCGTGTACCTAGCCTTGCTGATAACCGAACGCTTGAAATTGCTGAAATTTCGCGTTCACTTAAATCACTAGCAAAAGAGCTAAAATGTCCGGTTGTCGCGCTTTCGCAGCTAAACCGTACGCTAGAGCAACGTGCTGATAAACGCCCAATTAACTCAGATTTACGTGAGTCAGGGTCGATAGAGCAGGATGCCGATTTAATCATGTTTATTTACCGTGACGAAGTTTACAACGAAGACAGTACCGATAAAGGTATTGCTGAAATCATCATAGGTAAACAACGTAACGGCCCAATTGGTAAAGTGCGTTTAACGTTCCAAGGTCAATTTTCTCGCTTTGATAATTACGCGGGACCAGCGGTAGATGACGATTACTAATGCGCTTAGCGACTGCTGAAATTAACTTAACGGCACTTGCGCATAATTTAGCGCAAGTTAAGGGCTTTGCACCTAACAGCAAAGTGATGGCGGTGCTAAAAGCAAATGCTTACGGGCATGGATTAGTAACGATTGCGCAGCATTTAAATAATGCTGACGCATTTGCTGTGGCACGTATAGATGAAGGGCTCGCCCTTCGAGCTGGGGGCTTAACAAAGCCAATTGTTTTACTAGAAGGTTTTTTTAACAAAGCCGACTTACCGATTCTGCTCGCCAACAATTTTCAAACTATTATTCACGATGAGTACCAATTAGCGGCGCTTGAAAAAGCAAAGCTAGATGCACCAATAACATGCTGGTTAAAAGTAAATACAGGTATGCATCGATTAGGTATTGCGCCAGAGCAGTTTGAAGCGTTTTATAACCGCTTGCAAAAAACACCTAACGCTAAAAATACCGTTAATTTAATGACCCACTTTTCGTGTGCTGATGACGTTGATAATGCTAAAACGGTTCAACAAATTACGTTGTTTGATAATTTAGTGAATGGCATTGACCAAGCGCATTGTTTATCAAATTCTGCTGGTATTATTGCCTGGCCGAGCGGTCATGGCGATTGGGTACGTCCTGGGCTTATGTTATATGGTGTATCGCCAATGGCAAATAGTATTGGGCAGCAACACAAATTAAAACCAGTTATGCGCTTAACTACGCGCGTAATTGCAGTACGAGATGTGCCTGCTAATGAGGCTGTTGGGTATGGTGGTCGTTGGAAAAGCGATAAACCAACCAAGTTAGCTGTAGTGGCTATGGGTTATGGCGATGGTTATCCTCGGCATGCTAAAGAGGGGACACCGGTAATAATTGGTGAGCAGCGTTATGGTATTGTAGGAAGCGTAGCTATGGACATGATCAGCGTTGATATAGGTGCTAATGAGCATAATATTAAAGTTGGCGACAGAGTCACTATGTGGGGCCCTGAGCTTCCAGTTGAAGAAATAGCACTGTGCGCTGATACTATTCCTTACGAGCTATTATGTAATATTACACCACGCGTAAGTTATGAGTATCAGCCATAGTTAGTTTTTAGCGTACACCAATTGGGTATAATTACTCTTTTATAAAGTAAATGTCGCTAAAGCCCATACGGGCAAATTCTTGGTCGCGAAAGTTACGAACAGAAGCAGACCCTTTTGAGGTCATTTCTATTTGGCGTACCATGTTTAAGTAATTTGTTAAATCAATACCCTCGGCAGCAGCAATAGCTTGATACATGTCGTGGTATTTATCTTTTGCGAAGTTAATTTCGCGCGGTTGGTTTTTAAATGTATACGTTATTCTGCGTGCCATAATAAGCTCAGTTAAATTGAGTGTTAGTATAATTTTACACTGTATTGAACTGGCATTGAATGATTTGTTTAAATCAAATAATTAAAAAGTAGAGTTTAAAATGAAATTATCAGTAGAGATCAGTAAATATCCACTTCACCAAGATTATATTCCGTTTATTAAAGGCTTTATTGACCGCTTAAACGAATACGAAAATTTAAAAGTGATTACTAATACGCTATCAACGCAAATTTTTGGTGATTATGATTTAGTAATGCAGGTGTTAAATACCGAAATTAAGCGCTCATATGAAGAATTTGGTAAAGCTATTTTTGTATGTAAGTTTCTCTCTGGCGACTTATCGCCTGAATAATCTATAATACCAACCTGCATAAATCTTTGATCAATTTAACGAATTAAATTGCACTATAACGTCGTTAAATTTTTTTTATTTAGAACAACTAGATACAAAAATTTTTGCCTAGTTCTAGCTTGATTTTCTTAACGTTAAATAGACCCCGTATATAAGCAGATTGGTATAACAAATGGCGCAACTAAACGGTGATTGCATAATATGGACTTTTTAACACAAACCTTAAGCGGTTTTACAGCAATGTCGCATTGGGAATACATTGCGGTAGGATTGTCGATGGCGTACTTATTATTGGCAATAAAGGAAAGCTTATGGTGTTGGCCGGCGGCATTTTTTAGCACGCTCATTTATACAATTATGTACTGGAATGGCGCATTGCTCATGGAGTCGTTACTTAATTTTTATTATATGTATATGGCTGTGTTTGGATGGGTTGTATGGAGAAAAGGCAAAGCTGAAAATTTAAATATTACATCGTGGTCGATAAACCGTCATGCTGTTTTAATTAGTTTAACAACCGTAGCTGCAATTACAATTGGTTACGTTATGCAAAACTATACGCATGCCGATTTTGCTTATCTTGATAGTTTTACAACGTGTTTTGCCGTAGTAACTACCTACTTAGTTGCTAAAAAAGTCCTCGAAAACTGGCTGTACTGGATTGTAATAGATGCCGCTTCCATGTATTTATATTATGAAAAAGGCTACTACCCAACGCTTGCGCTCTTTATATTTTATACCATTATGGCGGCGTGGGGCTTTAAAACCTGGTACGAAGAGTACGAACAAAGCCAAGCTAAGCCGCTAGCTCAGCTTTAATTAATGATTGAGCATAATCAGCTAGTAAAAATGTGTAGGGCGTTTATAGAGCCTACGAGCGTTATTTCAAGCGAGCGACTACTTAATGGTTTTAGTAACGATAATTTTTTAATACGTACCAAACAACAAGGGTATTTATTAAAGTGTTATAAAAGCCATTGGCCAGCCATAGGGCTTGAAGCACAGCGTTTTTTAAGTGAGCTTAATATATGTCCTGCGCCTGTTTGGCTCGATAAAAAGAATAGCCGTGCGGTATTTAATTATATTGAAGGTAATACAGCGCAATCGGATATAACGCTTAGCTTTATTAATAAACTTGCTCAAGTGCATAATTACAAAGCGTCTACCGCGCCAATGGATATAGCTAAAGAGCTGCATTTTTATCAAAGCACCGGCGTATATACGCAATATAAACCTCAAATAGAGCAGGCACTCAAAGTAGTTGCAGCCATGCAATTTGATGAAGGCTTTTGTCATAACGATTTGGTAAAAGATAATATTATTGTAAATGCTTCGGGTATGTATTTAATTGATTTTGAGTACGCGCAAACTAACGATGTATATTTTGATTTGGCAGCCCTTGCAGTGAGCTTTAATCTTAATGAGAGCAGTGACAGTACATTGTTAAACAACTATAAAAATAGCGTTGATAAAACAAGCACGTTTTACCCATCAATAGATAAGTTAAATTACTATAAGCTGTTTTTTTTGGTGTTATGTATTGCTTGGTATGAGGAGCGCAGCATAACTAGTAAATCTATAATGTTACGTGCGCAGCTAAATAAACTTGTTACTAATACTTTTTTATAAAAGTTACAAACCACCAAAGCGTTCAGCGAGCTCTTTGTACTTTGTTACTTCAGCCGCATCAAATTGTGGTTCGCCATTCTCGTCTTCAGATTTAGCAATTAATAAACTTTCTCTAGAGAGACGTTTTACACGCTCTACTTTTACACCTAAAAACTCAGCGACTTGCTCAGTAGACATTAAACTCATCATTATTTCCTCGTATTAAACTAATCCTCACAGCGACAATCATAATTTTAATGTTGCTAAACCGTTACTGTTTCTTATCTAATAAGAATAAATAGCGTGTTTTTAAGCCTTTGTGAAGTGTTTTATTTAAAAGAGTTTAATTAATAAGCATATAAGCTGATCTTACTGGTATTTATTTAAAGATCTCTTTATCATTGCGGGTGCTAAAGCACTGATATCGCGAGTTGGTGTGGCGGCAACAAATGTGCTCTCGTGGTGAAATGGATATCACGTGGCCCTCCGGAGGCTGAGTTGTAGGTTCGATCCCTACCGAGAGCGCCATTTGCTTTTATATGTATTAATTATCCTCTCTATATTACCTAGCTTCTTATTAATTACTCTTGTATTTAAAAATGCATTTACTGCAAAAACTTTGAAAGTTAATTTTAAAAACAGCTTTCTAGTTATTTATACAATGCAAAATTAGCATCCAAAAATCATGTTGTACTTTTTTGCATATAAGATTTAGTGATAAATGAGGAAGACCGATTCAATGTTAAATAGTCAATTAGAGATACTAGCTCAAGGACACGCTTATCTTGAAGGTGTAACTAAAGAGGACTATTCCCAAGTCATTACTCCTAACTTTATTAGCTCGGCAGGAGCTCATATGCGACATATTATCGATCATTATCAATCTTTAATGACCGGCTTTAGCACGCAAAAAGTAGATTATGATTGCCGCTTAAGAGGAGGAGATATTGAAAGCTCTCCAACTGCTGCAATAAAAAAAATTGCCGAAATAACAACGTGGGTTGAACAGCTAAGTCCAGATGATTTTAATAAACCGTTATTACTTTCAAGTGAAGTTTCGATTAAAAGCAAAAATGTACAAACAGTAACAACATCACTTGCGCGAGAGCTTATTTTTGTAGGCAGTCACGCTGTGCACCATTACGCGATGATTTCACAAATTTCTTTTGCTCAAAAGTCGCAGCTCGATCAAAGCTTTGGTTTAGCACCAAGTACAGCTACCTTTTTAAGAGAAAATAGCCAGCCAGCACAACCAAAATCGATGCAAAATTAAAATGTGCACGTTAAGTTACTTTTTAACTGATGATGGCTACGAGCTATTTTTTAATCGCGATGAGCAAAAAACACGAGAAACGGCAATCGCTCCAAGTAAGCACCAGGGCAATGCAATTTTCCCCATTGATCCGCAAGGAGGAGGTACTTGGCTTGGGGTATCGCATTTTGGGCAAACACTCGCATTATTAAATGATTACCAAAGTGTATTTGATATAACTGCGGTAAAGCATAGTAGAGGTCTGTTAATCCCTCATTTACTGAGCAATAAAGCCCCTGCATTGTACCAATTACAAAACATGGATTTATCGGGCTACGCGCCTTTTAAGTTGTGTATTTTTCCGGATGGGCTATCGATAAATAACAATAACGTGGTTTTTGTTAGGTGGGATGCAAAGCAGTTAATCCACTGCCAAGTTGAACCACTTGCTACGTCATCAGGTGTTGAGCTTGAAACGGTGACACAAAAGCGTAAACAACAATTTAAGCAACTTATTGATTTAAGACATCCTGAAAGTGAGCAGTTTTTAGCGTTTCATTACAGTAAAGCCGAACAAGGGCAATATGGCGTAAACATGCTAAGAGAAGATGCAATGACGGTCAGTATTAGTCATATTAAAGTTGGTAACACTATACGCTTTAATTATTTTGATAAGCAGTCTCAGCTCATTAGTAGCATTGGTTGTTTAAAAGTGGCTGCAGCTTAACTAAATATTTTTATAGCTGTTACATAACTAAAAAAGTCGACGCAATTAATAGCGTCGACTTTTTTTGCTCAATTTTTACCTGCTATATTAATACAGCAGGTAAAAATTATGAGTGATTTATATAATCATCCTTTTTATCACCAAGGTAGAGCTTAAGTAGCTTTTCAGGCGCACTTGGTAGGTGCACACTTAAAAGTAATCCTGGCGTGTGATTAAAGTTGCTATCAATGCCCATGCAATGAAATTGAGCGCCTAGCTTGTGGTATTGCTTTAATAAAATCGGTATGTCTTTTTTATCTTCTTCTATTCCCATAACCAATGCTGATACATGGCTTATATTTAACGTGTGGTCATTAATAAAGTCTTCAAACTCTGGGTGCAGCTTATTATTAAAAGGCGTATTGGCGCTAACACCTTGTTTATTATTAACCATTGCATGGTCAATAATTGCAACAGAACGAGGGTCATAAAGTTTACTTAATGAAACAGTGCCATATAAAGTCCTATAGCGTGGATTTTGCGCCATAAACGCACCAATCCCTTTAAATAGCAGTAATAAACCATGGTAACTGCCCTGATGTTTTTGAACTATAAACGAGCGACCCATTTCTAAGCACGGCTGTTGCTGATTAATAAAAGAAGGTTCGAAGTTAAACATTTGCGATAAATAAAGAGCGCTCACGTCGCTATTTTTTTGTAATAAATCGGTTTGTCCAATTCTATAAGCACCAATAATTTCTTCATTTTTATGATCAAAAATAAACAAATGCATGTAAGTCGCATCAAACTTATCTGTGTCGCATGGCTCGCCACTTCCTTCGTTTAATGTGCGAAAGGTTATTTCTCTGAGGCGTGTTATTTCAGTAACGCAATTAGGTATTTGCTCTTGGTAGCCGTAATAAACTGAGTAACCTTTAAAGTCGACTAAGTGCTGCTCGCTTGGCAAGTTGGCAAGCTCATTTTTCATTTTTGTTTTATCAACTTCCTGCATAATAGCTTTGAGCTGTGTTGATTGGTTATCCTCTTGCCAAGGCGTTACAAAGCGCTCATCGTTTAAGTAACACTGCAAGCGTGTAAGTGCGTTTATGTCGTCAGTTTTTTCAAACTTATTTAATAATTTGGGTGTAAGTAAATTACCAGCGCTTAAGCTAATAGAGCTTTTTTGAATTTTAAGTAATTCGCGTATTAGCATTAATAATCTAAATCGGTAGTAAACACGCCCCAAGTTATAAAAGGTTGAGCTATTCTGACCGCTAATAAATACAGGCAATAAAGGAGCTTGTGTTTTTAAAGCTAGTTGAGCGGCTAAGCGATTCCATTGCCCGTCAGTTACACGCTGTTTTTCTGATTGAAAAAATGACACTCTTCCCGCAGGAAAAACCACAAGTAAGCCATCATTTTTAACATGACTAAAACACTGTTTTATTGCGCTGGTATTAATGGCTGCTTTTGGTTTTAGTGGGTTAGCAAAAATAAAATAGTCTTTAATTTCTTTAAATATTTTTAAACCCACGTTAGCCATTACTTTTGTATCGCTACGATAATGGGTGAGTAAATTTGCAATAATTACGCCCTCAATCATGCCGTAAGGGTGGTTGCATACCACTATGCAAGGGCCTTGCTTTGGTATTTTGTTAATAACACCTTGTGCACCAAGCACATTAATACCTAATACATTTAACAGCTTTTCACTAAACTCTTGTTTATCTAAACCCGATAAATTATTAGAGAGGTATATATCACGCAGCTTATTGATGCCCAATAGGCTATCGAGCAGCGGAGCGGCTATTTTTAGTATATGACTCAAAGGAGAAACGGTGCTTATTGCCGCTACACTTAAGTTTGATACGGGGTGGTTTAATTTTGTCATATACGTTGATGCTCTTAAATTTTTATAGCTGTTGTGTATATTTAGACCGAGGAAAAACCACATTATGTTCAAATTAGGTTAATTAAGTTTGTTTAAAAGCGTAAAAATAATACTCAAATAGCCTTTTAAGTACTAAGTGGCTGTAGGTTATTAAGAAAATAGAAGAGGGTTTTAATTATCCATAAAATAAGGTTACCCACTACAGCTAATAAGAGTGATACAGCAAGTAATCCTTTGTAGTTATATATCACTACTTACAACTCAAAAACTAGACTTTTAAGCTTAATTAATGCTATTTAAGGTACATCTACTTTAAATGTAAAAAATCTCACCTTTATGCTAATTACTTTGCCTGTGTCTGAGCTCACCCCTGGTATGTACGTTGATAGCGTTACTAAGCAACACGAGGGGATCAATAGCATAAAAATTAAGACCAGTGGCTTGGTGCGCGACAAATCTATTATTAAGCGTTTAGTGTCTGAAGGGGTGCTCGAGCTGCTTATAGATTTTACTAAAGGTGATGCGCCAGTTCCTGCCAAATATAAGCCCCAAAGTGCACCTAAAACATCTAATAGCCAAAAAAAAGTAGAAAAAACACCTATAGCTATTTCTATCGAACAGGAGTTTGCTAAAGCGACTGTAAATTACGATCAGCATGGCCGAAAGTTACAATCATTATATGGTGATTTAACATCTGGCCTGAGTGTTAATATAAAAGTGCTTGATGAAATTGCTAGCGAGATAGTCAGCTCAGTTTTTCGTAATGCTAACGCTATGACTATTCTTACTCGTATAAAAGACAAACATAGCTATAACTGGCGCCATATGATCAACTGCGCCATTTTTACTGCTGTATTTGCTAAATACTTAGGGTATGAAAAGGCTGTTGTACAAGAGCTTGCAATGGGGGCGTTACTTCATGACTTAGGCCAAGCTAAATTACCGCAGGGTATATTTTCCAAGCCAACTAAACTAAGTAATAACGAGCTAGCAGCAATTAAAAAGCATGTTGCCCAAGGTTTAGGTTTAGTTAAAGGTGAGAAGGGTATAACTCCCCTTATGCTCGATATGATAGTAAATCATCATGAGCGGTTAGATGGCTCTGGTTATCCGCGAGGCCTGCAGGCTGAAAAGTTAAGTCGCCCGGCGCGTATAATGGCAATTGTAGATGTGTACGATGCTATGACAGCCGATAGAATGCACCAAGAGGGTGATGAGCCTATTAATGCATTACGCTACTTATTAGCCAATAAACACTTGTTTGATGGTGAGTTAGTTCAGCGATTTATAAAGTGCTTGGGGGTCCATCCGGTAGGGACTATTGTAAAATTAACGAATGAACGTTTAGCCTTAGTGCTTGAGGGGAACGTATTAAATCCTATAAAACCTAAAATTAAACTA
Source organism: Pseudoalteromonas sp. APC 3355 (assembly GCF_030407615.1). Lineage (NCBI taxonomy): Bacteria > Pseudomonadati > Pseudomonadota > Gammaproteobacteria > Alteromonadales > Pseudoalteromonadaceae > Pseudoalteromonas > Pseudoalteromonas sp. APC 3355. The sequence continues at coordinate 26,803 of NZ_JASDDB010000012.1, forward strand.
TTTTATAATGCTAAGCACAATCATCATGTTACACCTAAAGACATAGATTTAAGTGAGCACACCCAAGAGCTTAAAATACTAGCAAGTGTTAAGCCTCTTGATTATCAGATTAATTTGTCTCGCCTGCTAAAAGAGCATTTGTTGAACTAGTTTTACTGCATTGCCTTTTTTTAGTTTGTTTTGCAGAAATAAACGCACCCAAAAAACAACTTCCCATCAGTGTGAGCCATAGCAAAGTACCTAACTCTACGTGCAATGCAAAACAACAAAGCGCTAAAGAAATCAACGCATTTAACATTGCCCCAAGCCAATAATGGTTTACGGGGTTATCGCATTGTCCTGCTTGAGTGCATGCACAGTAGTTTGCTTTGTAGAAGCAAAATACACTCGCCCCACAAAATATTAGCCCTGTAATAATAAATAAAATGATCACAGTTTTACTTCCTTTGCGATTTTATAGTGAGTGTAATTTGCTATATATTTCAAGTCAATCTAAATGATAATTAATTACAATTAGAGCTTTAACTCTAATAACACATTTCTCATCCGATGAGTTTTAAATAGTTGTTAAAATGTCGTTAAATAACATGTTTTTTGCTGTTTTTTGACGCATTCATAGAGTTTTTTACAAAAAATTAAGGTAGTGTAGCAAAGTTTCAAATCCTAATAACAACACACATAGTACCCAGACAGTCAGTTTGGTTAAGGACTCAACAATGAAATTTTCTAAAACCCTTATTGCAGCTTCGCTTGCATTTGTTTCAGCTGATAGCTTTGCAGCTGCGTTTCAATTATCAGAGCAAAATGCATCGGGTTTAGGCCGTGCATACGCTGGTGAAGCTTCTATTGCAGACGATGCATCTGTAGTTGCACGTAACCCTGCACTAATGACTTTATTTAAAGATAAACAACTAAGTGTTGCTGCTATTGGTGTAATCCCAGATGTAAGCTTAGAAGGTGAAGGCGCGCCAACTGGTATTGATCAATCTACATTAGATGACGATAGCATTGCCCCAAGTGCAGTGGTACCAGCAGCTTACTTTACTATGCCTTACAACGATAAAGTATCACTTGGTTTTGGTGCATTTTCTAACTTTGGTTTATCAACAGACTTTGACGATGACTACTCAGCAGGACAGATTGCTGGTAAAACAGAAATCTTCACCGTTAACTTAAATGCAAGCGTTGCTTATAAAGTTACTGAAAAGTTTAGCTATGGTATTGGCTTAAACGTAATTTATGCTGATGCAACAATTGTGCGTCATGCTGGCTCTGGTTTACCATTTGCTTCAAGCACTGAAGTTGTGAACTTGGAAGGTGATGATACAGGTTACGCTTTAAATGTTGGTTTAATGTATCAGCTAGATGATAACAGCCGTTTTGGTTTTAATTATCGTACAGAAACAGATATTACATTCGAAGGTGATTATTCGAATCAAATACCAACAGCTTTTGGTGGATTAAATGGAACTGAATTACCTGGTTCTGTTGAAATAACACTTCCTGCAATAGCTGAATTTTCAGGTTCTCATCAGTTAGATGAAAAACTTGGTCTTCATTACAGTATTCTATGGACAGGTTGGAGTAGCTTTGATTCATTAGAAGCACAAGTTACAGCTCCAACTGGCGATAAGTTTAGCGCATTTAATAAAGATGAAAGCTTCTCTGATTCATACCGTTTCGCTGTGGGTTCAGATTACCAATATAACGAAGATTTATTACTTCGTGCTGGTGTAGCATTTGATCAGTCTCCAGTATCACAAGATCACCTGTCGATCTCTATCCCAGATACAGATCGTTTTTGGTTCTCATTCGGTGGTAACTACACAATTGATCAAAGCTCTAACGTAGATCTAGGCGTAAGTATTATCCGTGGTAAAACTCAGAACTTTGAAGAAGATGGATTTGAGTTTGAATCAGAAGGTAATGCAGTACTTATTGGCGCTCAGTACAACTACAAGTTTTAATGTAGAAGTGTCTTGTGGTTAATCACAGGGCACAAAAAAGCCGCTCACTTTAATTAAAGTGAGCGGCTTTTTTAATGCCTATTAAATAGTGTTAATAGGCATTTTATGAAAGCTTATAAGCTTTCTATTTTAGTTTTTTGCTCAAGTAACTTAGTTTTAGCATCGCTAAACTCAGCCAGTTTTGCATTTTCTTTAGCAAGTACGGCTTCAGGTGCGTTATTTACAAACTTTTCGTTAGCGAGTTTGTTTTGCACTTGTGCTAGGCCTTTTTCTGCTTTTTCGAGTTGCTTATTAATACGCGAAAGCTCGGCTTCTACATCAATTAAGCCTGCCATTGGGATCATGATCTCAAGGTTGCCAACATAAGACGTGGCACATGCAGGTGCCCCGTCTTTGTTTTCAAGCATTGTAAACTCTTCAATTTTTGCAAGTGATGCTAAAAATGATTTGTTTTCTTCAATGCGGCGCACGTCGTCGCTAGATGCATTAGCAAGTAATACACTAAGCGGTTTACTTGGGCTAATATCCATTTCACCACGAATATTACGAATAGCTAAAATGAATTGTTTAACCCACTCTAAGTCATCCATTGCTTTAGCATCAACATTTGCTTCATTATATACAGGGAACGGCTGAACCATAATGCTGGTGTTTGCTGTTTCAAGGCCTGCAAGAGGTGCAACACGCTGCCAAATAGTTTCAGTGATGTACGGCATCATTGGGTGCATTAAACGCAGTAAGCTTTCAAGTACGGTAATAAGTGTATTTCGTGTACCACGTTGTTGCGCTTCATTACCTTTAAATAATACCGGCTTAGTTAGCTCTAAGTACCAATCACAGAACTGGTTCCAAGTGAATTCGTAAAGCGTGTTAGCAGCTAAGTCAAAACGGTAGTTATCAAGGTGCTCAGTGTACGTTTTAACTGTTGACTCAAATTGGCCTAAAATCCAGCGATCAGCTAATGAAAGCTCTTTTTGTGCATCGTTTGCAAAACCACAGTCTTGCTCTTCTGTATTCATTAATACGTAACGGCTCGCGTTCCATAATTTATTACAGAAGTTACGGTAACCTTCAAGGCGGTTCATGTCCCAGTTAATATCACGACCGGTAGATGCCATTGCAGCAAGTGTAAAGCGAAGGGCGTCAGTGCCGTGTGCTTCAATACCGCCTGCAAATACTTTACGCGTATCTTTTTCGATTTTAGCGGCAAGTTTTGGCTGCATCATGTTACCAGTACGTTTTTGTACTAGGTCTTCAAGTTCAATGCCGTCAATCATGTCTAGTGGGTCAAGTACGTTACCTTTTGACTTAGACATTTTATCGCCGTTGTCATCACGTATCAGACCCGTTACATACACGGTTTTAAACGGAACTTGTGGTTTGCCATTTTCGTCTTTTACAAAGTGCAGCGTCATCATAATCATGCGCGCAACCCAGAAGAAAATAATATCAAAACCAGTTACTAACACGTCAGACGGATGGAAGGTTTTTAAATCATCGGTATTTTCAGGCCAGCCTTGTGTAGAGAAAGTCCAAAGCGCTGATGAGAACCACGTATCAAGTACGTCTTCGTCTTGGCTTAGCGTTACGTTATCTGCAATGTTGTTTTCACGGCGAACTTCGGCTTCGTCGCGACCAACAAATACATTGCCTTCACTGTCGTACCAAGCTGGGATACGGTGACCCCACCAAAGCTGGCGTGAAATACACCAATCTTGTACGTCGTTCATCCACGAGAAGTACATGTTTTCGTATTGCTTAGGTACAAATTGAATGTCGCCGTTTTTAACAGCGTCTTTTGCAGGTTCAGCAAGTGGTGCAACACGTACATACCATTGGTCGGTAAGCAGTGGCTCAATTACCACACCAGAGCGATCGCCGTAAGGAACCGTTAAACCATGGTCTTCAATTTTTTCAAGTAAACCTAGTTCTTCAAATTCTGCCACAATTGCTTTACGCGCTGCAAAACGATCAAGTCCATGTAGGCGCTCAGGTATTGGTGCATCAAACTCAAGCTCTTTACCGTCAAAGGTGTATGTTTCACCTTGGGTAAGAATAGCGGCGTCTTTATCGAAAATGTTGATCATAGGCATTTGATGACGCTTGCCCACTTCGTTATCGTTAAAGTCGTGCGCTGGGGTTATTTTTACACAGCCCGTGCCTTTATCTTTATCGGCATGTTCGTCAGCAACAATTTTAATACGACGATTAACGATGGGTAATAAAATCTCTTTACCGATTAAATCTGTGTAGCGCTCATCATCTGGGTTTACTGCAACACCTGAGTCACCCAACATGGTTTCAGGGCGAGTTGTAGCTACTACTATGTAGTCTTTTCCGTCTTGTGTTGTTACGCCATCAGCCAGTGGGTAACGTAAGTTCCACATGTGGCCTTGCTTGTCTTTGTTTTCAACTTCAAGATCAGAAATAGCAGTGTGTAATTTAGGATCCCAGTTTACTAGGCGCTTGCCTCGGTAAATTAGGTTTTCTTTGTGAAGGCGTACAAACACTTCTTTAACAGCTTCAGATAAACCATCATCCATTGTAAAGCGTTCACGATCCCAATCAACCGATGCGCCAAGGCGACGAAGTTGCTTAGTGATAGTGCCGCCAGATTCTTTTTTCCATTCCCAGATTTTATTAATAAAATCTTCGCGGCCTAAATCGTGGCGTGTTTTGCCTTCTTCGGCATGCAGTTTACGCTCAACCAACATTTGCGTTGCAATACCTGCGTGGTCAGTACCTACTTGCCATAATGTGTTGTTACCTTGCATACGTTTAAAACGCGTTAGGGTATCCATTATTGTATCTTGGAAGGCGTGGCCCATGTGTAAGCTACCAGTAACATTTGGCGGCGGGATCATAATTGAATATGGTACGCCTTGGCCAGATGGCTTAAAGTAGCCTTTTTGTTCCCAGTCTTGATATAGCGACTGTTCAATATCTTGCGGATTGTAGGTTTTATCCATTACACAGAACCTTAAATAAGTACTTAAATTAGTTGGTTAGTTTGCCTGATTGGCTAGCTATTAATATCTTGCGTGGTGAGATTGGCACCGAGTTGGCGTAGCTTTTTAAAACGCTCGCGGGCTGCTTGCTTAGCAGCTGGTTCTACGGGTACAAAATCAAAAACTTGGTTAAACCGACGAATGTAATCCGGTAACTGAGTAGCCAAGTTAATTAAAACTTTACGATTGCCAACAGGTGGCGTAATACCAATTTCTACAGGTGCGCCGCCTTTAGGGCCTTCACCTTGTAAATTATGTGGCACAAAACTATCTGGATCGAATGCCCAAATTATTTCATCAATGGCACAGGCTGCTTCGTTATCGTTAACACAAATAAACACACGTTGCCCATTTCGATACTGATCGGCCGCAATTTGAGCTGCCAATGCAAAATGCTCGTCAGCCTTCGCTTTAGACTCATCTTGTTGCTTTAGAACGAAAAATTTAGCGTTCATGTTCATTGTATCGGGGTTTCCCATGACATTGAATGTATACCAAATTGATATACACAAATTAAGAGGCAGATTTTGCCATATAACGGGGTTTGCTTCAATTAATACACAAATAAATAAGGCGCCAAATGGCGCCTTATAAATAGCTAAATAGATTATTAATCGTGCGTAGCTTCGCTTACACCCGCTCGGTTTAATAAATACTGAGTAAGCATAGGAACAGGACGGCCCGTTGCGCCTTTTTTAGCGCCACTGCGCCACGCGGTACCGGCAACATCTAAATGTGCCCAATTATACTTTTTAGTAAATTTAGATAAGAAACATGCCGCAGTAATAGTACCCGCAGAGCGTCCACCTAAGTTCGTAAAGTCAGCAAATGGGCTTTCTAGTTGATCTTGATAGTCATCCCATAACGGTAACTGCCATGCACGGTCGCCACTTTGCTCAGACGCTTTTAATAAATCGTGTGCAAGTGGGTTATGGTTTGATAGTAAACCAGTAGCATGCGCGCCAAGGGCTACAATACACGCGCCAGTTAGCGTTGCTACGTCAATAACCGTATCTGGGTTAAAGCGTTCAACATATGTTAGTGCGTCGCATAATACTAAGCGGCCTTCAGCGTCGGTGTTTAATACTTCAACTGTTTGCCCCGACATTGTTGTTAAAATATCACCTGGACGATACGCATTTGAGCCAGGCATGTTTTCACAACCCGCTAAAACACCAATAACGTTAATCGGCAATTGCATTTGTGCAAGTGCACGCATTGCGCCAATAACGCCTGCTGCTCCGCCCATGTCGTATTTCATTTCGTCCATGCCTTCGCCTGGTTTTAATGAAATACCGCCTGAATCAAACGTTAGACCTTTACCAACAAGTACAATAGGGGCTTGGTCATCAGCGGCGCCTTTGTAGTTAATAATCGACATAATCGATTCGTTATCACTACCTCGGCCAACAGCTAGGTAAGAATTCATACCAAGTTCTGCCATTTGCTTTTCGCCAATAAGATCAACAGTGATGTTGTCAAAATCAGTTGCCAGCTCTTGTGCTTGTTCACCTAAGTACACAGGATTACAAATATTTGGTGGCATATTAGCTACGTCTTTACATAGCTTACTACCTGCTGCAATGGCTAAACCATGCTCAATAGCGCTTTCGCCAATAGTTAGTTCGCGTCGTGTTGGTACGTTAAACACCATTTTACGCAGTGGACGACGAGGGTCTACTTTTTTACTTTTCAGTTGGTTGAACGTATATAAGCAGTCTTGCGTTGTCTCAACTGCCTGACGTACTTTCCAGTAGGTGTCGCGACCTTTAACGTGTTGCTCTGTTAAAAAGCAGACTGCTTCCATAGAGCCCGTTTCGTTTAAGGTATTAATAGTTTTAGAAATGATTTGTTTATATTGCTTATCATCAAGCTCACGCTCTTTACCACAACCAACAAGCAATATGCGCTCGCTTAATACATTAGGTACATGATGCAATAATAAAACTTGGCCTGGCTTACCTTCTAAATCGCCACGGCGAAGTAAATTAGAGATATAACCATCACTAATTTTATCGAGTTGTTCACCAATGGGGGATAACCTACGTGGCTCGTAAACGCCAACCACAATACATGCGCTGCGCTGTTTTTCTGGGCTACCACTTTTTACGTTAAATTCCATTGTTACTCCTGGTTTTGAGTCGTTTAAGTTACTAAGTTGGGGCTAAAAAAGTATTTTCTAGTCTTATCTACGTAACTTATGTAAGGATAATTCTTATTTTAGCTGATTTTGCTAGACTCTTACTGTGTAATTGAACTTTATATGCTTAAGGGCTACTAATGCAACATTATATCGTGCACTTAGGTAGGATAATTAATTTTGATGGCTTATAATAATAGCCTATTTGCCGGTATTAATTGGGTAAAATAGCTATTTAACTATTCAATTCTCACTATCGTAGTGAAATTCCATGTTTAACAGGGGCGAGCATTGCTAATTTTCCGTTATTTGACCGCTGAGGTTTTAAAATCGCAGGTCGCCGTATTTTTAACTTTGATGACAATATTTTTGTCACAAAAGTTAGTTGGTATTTTAGGTGATGCCTCTGAGGGCAGCATTCCTGCTAAATTAGTGTTATCGATGATTGCACTAAAACTTCCACAACTAGCCTCGCTAATACTTCCGCTGAGTATATTTTTAGGCATTATTTTAGCCTACAGCCGTATTTACGCCGATAGCGAAATGACCGTACTTAAAGCATGTGGCGTAAGTGAATGGTATGTTGTGCGCGTAACACTTATATCAAGTGTAGGGCTTGCTATATTAGCCGCAGCACTGACTATGTATATAGCGCCGTGGGCAAGCGAGCAAGAGTATCAATTAAAAGAGCAAGCCAAAGCCGATGCTGGGTTATCTGCACTCAGAGCTGGGCGGTTCCAAGAAACCGGTAACGAAAAAGCCGTGGTATTTATTCATAATATTGAAAAGGGTGGCAAAGAGCTCAATAAGGTATTTGTTGCACAGTTACCCGATAGCGAAAAAGGCAACCTAGCGCGCTTAGTATATGCACAGCAAGGTATTGTGGTTGAAGCCGTAAATGGTGAGCAACAGCTCGTGCTAACAGACGGTAAACGCTACGAAACAGATGGCACAACGCCTGCACTTAATTTAACAGAATTTGATGGTTACAGCGTACAAATACGAGAACAAGAAATAGAGCATCAACGCCGTAAATTAGAGGCTGTGCCAACTAACCAATTATTGGCTATAAACACTCCTGAATCTATTGCTCAATGGCAATGGCGACTCGCTATTCCGTTATCAATCCCACTACTTACCTTACTGGCAGTGCCGCTAAGTGTGGTTAATCCTCGCCAAGGTAAATTTGCAAAACTAGTGCCTGCTATAAGCTTGTACTTAGGCTATTTTATTTTACTAAATGCCGCTAAATTTGCAGTTGAAGATGGAAAAATTCCGCCTTCAATTGGCTTGTGGTGGATTCACCTAAGTGCCTTATTTATAGGTGGGTTATTAATTATAAAAGGGCGACCGTTGGGCGCTTGGCTTAAAGCCGTTGTAACTAAGCGGGAGTTAGGCTCATGATGAAAACGCTTGATTGGTATTTAGGCCGCAGTATTTTACAAACTACCGGCTTTGCATTGTTAGTACTTGTTGGTATTAGCACCTTAATTAAGTTTATCGACCAGCTAAAGTCGGTAGGGCGTGGCAGTTACGATTTAATGACCGCAATGCTTTACACGCTTTACACAATACCTGGCGATTTAGTGGTGTTTTTTCCGATGGCTGCGCTAATTGGTGGCTTAACGGGTTTGGGGGCACTTGCTTCAAACAGTGAGCTGGTAGTGATGCAAGCGGCTGGCATGTCGCGCTTACAAATAATTGGCTCTGTGATGAAAACGGCCATATTTATGGCTGTATGCATGATGGCACTTGGCGAATGGGGTGCACCTGAAGCGCAATTACACGCCAAAGAAATGCGTAACCAAGCAATACATGGCGGCGATGTATTTAACACACAAAAAGGTGTATGGGCTAAAGACGGCAGCAATTTTATTAATATTGAAGATGTTGACGAAAACGGCAGGCTCAACGGGGTACACATGTACCACTTTGACAAATCGCTAGAGCTTACCCAAATCACTAAAGCAAAAGATGCACTGAGCCGAAAAGAAGGCTGGCTACTTCGTGATGTAAATAAGGTTATTATTACGAGCGAAAAAACCACAACAGAGCAACTACCAGAAGAGTTTTACCCTTCACAATTGACCGCTGAAAAGTTAGGGGTTGTTTCGGTAAAACCAGAGTCACTTTCATTTACTGGGCTTTGGTCGTATTTAACTTACTTAGAGCAAAACGAACAAGACACCAGTACCTACGAGCTTGCTCTGTGGCGTAAGCTTATGCAGCCTGTATCTGTAGCGGTAATGCTGCTGGTGGCACTCTCGTTTATATTTGGCCCACTGCGTACTGTTACGATGGGCGCACGTATTATTATGGGTGTTGTAACGGGGATTGTGTTTCACTTAACTAATGAAATATTTGGCCCTGTAGTTATGGTTTACCAAATACCTGCCATTATAGGTGCGGTATTACCCAGTATTATATTTATAGGCTTTGCGACATATTTGATGAATAAACGGGTATAGAGTACCTATTCAAAGCATTAAAAAAGGGTGACCAGTGGTCACCCTTTTTGCTTTTTAATTACCAGTTTTGGAAAGCTGGTATTAATCAAGCTCACTATAAATACGTCTGTTTTCTTCTTTAGTAAGTGCAATAACTTCTGTTTTAGAGATGTAATCTTGCAGTGCTTTTTTGTTTTTAAAATCGATTAACACCACCAAATTACCTAAACCGAGTAAAGCGCTAACGCTGCGGATAATTGATTGCGGCCAGCTAATTAAATTACCCTCAAGAGTTTGTACTTTTAAACGCCATGCACGCATGCCAATGGTTTGCCCGCTTTTAGTCCAAAAGTAGCCAAAAAATACTAAGCTAACAATAATTAAAAGAGCGGTACGAATACCCGAAAGAAGATTTGAATTTTGAATAAATGCAGATACATCCTCTGCGCCATTTAAACTAATTACATCGAGAGAAATAAGCCCCTGTACTGCAAATAAATACAGCACTACAGTTAACATCGCAAACGCAATAATGGCTAACGTATCGTAGACCAACGACGCAAAACGGCGCCAAAAACCAGCACGTGGAAACTCACCCGACATAAATACACTCTCACTATTAATATGCGAGCTAGTTTAACAAAAAAGCTTACAAATACTAAGACATGTTAATGTTTAGAGAGAATTGATTTTATTGCTGTAAATTACTACCTACGAAGGGGAATGAAAAAGACCCTACTATTTACAGTAAGGCCTTTTAATTTATAGCGAGTTTAACCTAGCTTAATGGCAAGGTATTTTATGTCGTCACCACTTATTTGCGGTAAAAAATAAATATCGCCGTATTTAAAATACTGCTGCGAGTTAATTATTACGGCCTGTGCTGCCTGTGGCAATGAATCGTAAGTTTGGCCCAAGCTATAGTCATTCACATTACCCACTTTTATTGCCTGATTAAGGCGAGTTGATGGCTCATCAACAACCGTATAACCATCATTATCCGCAATGTAGTACACATTTTGATAAGTGTAGTAAGTCGTATTATGGTGTTTAAAATGCCTGTAATTTCTTGGAAGCGTATTTATACGCAGGCCTCTAGGTGGTTTAACAACATGGTAGCCTCTTTTAGCTTTACGGTAATAAAGGCCGTCGTTAAACGTAAACGAAATACCATTAAATCTGATTGATGCGCTATTGCGTGGTAAATGGTTTATAAATCGATTTTGTCTGTAAGCGACTGAATTGTGATGGCTTGTTAAGTAGTTATATTTTCGCTGGTTGTAGCGGTGTAGTTCACGCTTTTCCTGTTTGTACTTAGCAAGTTTACGTTTTTCTTGCTTACGGTCTTCTCGTTTTTCTTTTTTATGCTCAATACGCTGCTTTTTTTCATGGCGGCGTTCATCGCGTTTATATTCAACACGTTTGTCGTGATCGCGTTTAAAGCTTTTATCATTCTCTCGCTCGTTTTGTGCTCCAAGCGCAGAGCCTGATACTGCGCCAATGGCGAGCAGGGCAGGTAGTAAAAAAGTAAGTTTCATAGTATTGCCTCGTTTATGTTTTTACATAACTGGGTTCAATACTAGCGGCTCAAACTGAATGTTAACTGACATACAACAGCAAACGGAGTTATGCTTACAGCTTTTTACATTTTACTGACGGTTCTTGACATAATCTCTAGTTTTTGACGATTTTAGGAACGTTTTAATATATCAAAATGATTAGTCGTGTCACAAAAAATAGCTATTAAATTAGTAATTAAGCCTTCCTTGGCTTTGCAGGTTAATTACTTTTGATAAAAAGGATAATCGCTATAACCTACTTCAGTACCGCCATACATAGTGGCTGCATCAGCTTCGTTAAACGTCCAATTATTTGCTATACGCTCTGGTAAATCAGGGTTAGCTATAAATGGGCGACCAAATGCAAATAAGTCACCGTAACCTTCACCTAAAATACGCACTGCTTTTTCTACTGTGTATTTACCTGCATAAATAATGCGCCCTGAAAATTCAGCTCGGACTGCTTTATAAAATTCTTGTGGTAAATCGGGAGCGTTATCCCAATCAGCTTCCGCAATCGATAAGTAAGCAATACCTGCTTGCTCAAGCACTTTAACGGCCTGGATATAGGTGTGATGAGGGTTTGATTCAACAAGTCCTAAATACACTCGTGTTTCATCTGTGCTTTCAAATAAAGGAGCAAAGCGAACACCTAAACGGTTTGCGCCTACAACGTCACTTACCGCTTCAACTATCTCTTTTAAAAAGCGCAGGCGATTACTAAGCGTTCCACCGTATTGATCGTCACGGTTATTAGTATGCTCAGAAATAAACTGATTAACTAAATAGCCGTTAGCACAATGAAGCTCCACACCATCAAATCCAGCTTCTAGAGCATTGCGTGCAGCTTGGGCATACATGTTTACCAGCTCGACAACCTCAGTCGTACTTAATGCACGAGGCTCACTTGGGTCAGCCAATGCGCCTTCACCAGGTGCGGTTTCAATAAATACTTTTACGTTGTCAGCAATAATATCTGAAGGGCCAACCGGTTTACCTGAATTTGGTTGTAGTGTGGCGTGCGATACGCGCCCTACATGCCAAAGCTGAGCAAAAATAACACCGCCTTTAGCGTGTACTGCTTGTGTTACTTTTTTCCAGCCTTCAATTTGTGCTTGCGAGTGAATACCTGGAGTCCAAGCGTAACCTTGCCCACGAGGTTCTATTTGTGTGCCTTCGGTAACCATAAAACCAGCCGATGCACGCTGCGAGTAATACTCAGCCATTAATTCATTAGGAATATTGCCAGGCTGAGTGCTGCGAGAGCGAGTAAGAGGAGGCATCACAATACGGTTTTTAAGTGTAAAAGGGCCAAGCTCAATTGATGAGAATAAAGGAGCGGTATTAACTAAATCTGATTTCATTTTAAATTCTCTTATAAAGCAAACAAAGGCTTAAATAGTGGTTAAGCAACATTGGCAGCATAGAGATTTAAGGATACAATTTGAAACAACACTTTTTTGTGCAGCATACAATTATGAATGGTATCAGTCGGCTCGATATAAAACAGTTAAGAGTACTCAGTAGCTTATTAGAACTGCAAAATCTTTCACAAGTAGCCAAAAAAATGGGGTTAACGCAACAAGCTATTAGTGAGCAACTACGAAAACTACGAGACTTATTTGACGATCGCTTGTTTATTCGCCAAGGCAATAACATGGTTGCTACTCCTAAAGCGCAAGGGCTCAAGGCACCTGTTAATAATATTTTAAAGCAATTAGAGTCGTTACTAGAGCCCGAGCAGTTTAGCCCGCAAACTTATAAAGGTGTGTTTACCATAAGCGCAACCGACTACGCCACGCAGGCCTTATTGCCGCAATTATTTAATATTACCCGCCGCGAGGCGCCAGGTTTAAAGCTGATTGTGCGCGACTTTGCATCAGATAACGTTAATCAACTTATAACGGCAGGCGAGCTTGATTTGCTGATAAGCTTTCCAGAATTTATACCCGACAACCTTTCTTATATCACTTTGTTTGAAGAACAGCATTTGTGTATTACCGGTATAGGTAACACTACTTACACTGAACCTTTGAGTTTGGCGCAATTTGCAAAGCATCCACAGCTAGTGGTGTCGCCATCTCGTGCAAATTTGCGCGGATCGCACGATCAGTGGTTTGAAAGCCAAGGGCTAAAACGTAATATTGTTATGTCGGTACCGAGCTTTTCAGCAGTGCCCGACATTTTACATACAACCGATATGCTCGCGTTTTACCCATCAAGATTATTACCAAACAGCAAAGTTAAACAGCTAAAAATAGAAGCTCTGCCTCCTACATTTAAAGTAATAGCCGCATGGCATCCGCGTACTAATAACAGCCCAATTCATAAATGGTTGATAGAGCAATTACAAAACTTATAACGATATAAAACATCTAAAGTGACTACTTTTTACTGTTAAATTAGCAACCCAATATTTAGATTAAATCATTTAACCCCTCCTTAACCCTCGACCTAATAAGCTATGTGTAATAGTACGAATTAGGCATAGTTAAATGGTTTATTTTAAAAAGCACTCAACCGGTTTGTTACTTGCACTTAGTTGCACGCTTGCTGCATGTAGTAGTCAGCCAAGCTATCAAGGTAATAGTACTGAGCAGTCGCTAAAGCAACATACAAACTGGCAGTACACGCAAAGTAACGCACAGCACGTAAATTACATTACCGATTTGGTGGATATTGAAGGGCTTGATTCGCTTATTGAGCAAGCTGCTACTAATAATCCATCGTTTAATCAAGTACATGTTGCATTAAAACTAGCTTATGCACAGCGTGATGTAACCGCTGCAAGTCAGTGGTTTAGTGTAGATGCAGGATTTGACGCGCAGCGCAGTAAAACCGAAGGTACGCAATACAGCTCATCAGTAGGTATAAGCTGGGAAGCCGATATATGGCAAAAAATTGCTGACAACGTAGCCGCGCAAGATATGACTATTGCCAGTAACCAAGCTACTTATCAAGGTGCTAAAGACACATTAGTAGCGAGTGTTATTCGTACTTATTTAAATATTATTTTGCAGCAAAATTTGCTCGATATAGAGCAGCAACGTTTAGTTGTTTTACAAAATAATGAGCAAAGTATTGTAGAGCGCTACCAATATGGATTAGGTGATTTAGAAGCGCTTGATACCGCCCGTACTAGCACGGCATCTACTCGCGCAACCATTGCCGATTATCAAGAACAAATAGCAAAAGCAAAGCGTGCTTTAATGCTAATTGTAGGCACTGATAAACTTCAAAACCTGCCAAATACATTAACTCTGCCAAGCGTTATTGAGCCATTAAGTACATTACCAGAGCAAGATTTAGCGCGCCGACCTGACTTACAAAGTGCCTATTACAACATTCAGGCAAAGCATTACTTGGTTGATGTATCGTACAAAGAATTACTGCCGAGTATTTCGCTTTCGGCATCACTGAGTGATTTAGCAAGCACGCCAAGCCAAGCATTATTAACCAGCCCAGTGTGGAGTTTATTAGGCAGTTTAAGTGCCCCTTTATTTGAAGGTGGAGCACTGCGTGCGCAAGTTGATATTGCAAAATTAAATGCCGAGCAAGCGTTTTGGCAGTACCAAGATACGCTGCTAAGTGCGGTAAACGAAGTTGAAAATGCACTCGGGCAGGAGCAATCATTAACCGAGCAACAACTGCAAATTAGCAATGCACTTGCCAGCGCTCAACGCAGCTTTAGTAACTATCAAAGTAAGTATCAACAAGGTTTGGTTGATATTTTAGATTTGCTAACAGTGCAACAAAAAGTATACGACCTGCAAGCCCAGCTTAGCCAAATAAACTACACCCTTTTAACTAACCGCATAGATTTAGGCCTCGCTTTGGGCCTTGGAGTATCGTCATGAAAATTTCGCCAACACCGGTTGTTGTAACGCTTGTTGCTATTGTTTGTATAGGGCTTGCTATTATGTATAACGGTCAAAAAATGGCTGAACAAGCAAATAGCCCACAACCTGCCGCTATTAAAGCTATTGCCCCAAATGTATCGGTAATTAATGCAGCTCCGAGCACTTATCAGGCTTATGTTAGTGGGCATGGTGAAGCTAAAGCGCATTGGTCACTTAGCTTAAAAGCGCAAGTTAAAGGCGAAGTAACCAGTATGAGCGAGCAATTTGCGACCGGTAACTTAATAACTAAAGGGCAGGTGTTTGCACAAATAGATAATACAGAATACTTACAAGCTCTAGCTAGCGCAAAATCAACATTGGCTGATGCAAAACTAGCACTGCAAGAAGAACAAGATTTAGGTAATCAAGCAAAACGTGAATGGGATCGCTCAGGCGTTACGCAAGCACCAAGCTCGCCGCTTGTATTTAGAACGCTACAACTAGAAGCCGCGCAAGCTATGCTCGATAAAGCACAATATGCACTTAAAACCGCACAGCGTGATGTAAATAACACCCAGTTAAGTGCACCATTTGACGCTGTTATTTTATCGCGCGATATAGATTTAGGTACTTATGTGAGTATTGGCGATACGCTTGCCACGCTAAACAGCACTGACAAAGTAGAAATAACCGTGCCGCTTTCATTAAGTCAGTGGCAAAACCTAGCAAATAATAAATCAGGCGAGGTTATTTTAACTGATGTAACCACTAATACTAAATGGAACGGTTATATTGCACGTTTTGAGCAACACCTTGATGACAGCTCGCGTCAGCGCAGCGTAATTGTTGCCTTAGATAAACCCTTTGAGCAAACAACGCCGTTACTGCCTGGCACATTTTTAGCGGTAGAAATTGCCGGTAAGCAGTTAACTAACGTAATAAAACTGCCTGCTTCGGCGGTATCTCAAGATGGCTTAATTTGGTACGTAAATGATCAAAATAGCTTAGTAAGCACACACGCTAATAAAGTATTTGAGCGTGGGGATTACGTATATATTACGCCAGTAGATAGTGCTAAAAATCTAAAAGTGGTGGCGCGCCCACTTGTTAGTTACTTAAACGACATGAAAGTAAATCCAATAGTTGAGGAGATACAATAATGAGCCCTCATCAACCACCTCAAATACCCAGTAATAATAACCCGCTGCACGGTATTATTAATTGGTTTGCAAATAACTCTGTTGCCGCTAACTTATTGTTAGTTAGTGTGATTGTAATGGGTATTATGTCGCTTACGACTTTACGTAAAGAGGCTTTTCCTAGTTTAGAGCCAGATACTATTTCGGTATCGGTGGTTTACGACAGTGGCGATGCATTGCAAGCTGAAGAGGGAATAGCGTTAAAAATTGAAGAAGCGCTCGAAACCGTATCGGGTATTAAACGTATTACTTCTACATCCGATGCTAGCGGCAGCCATGTAAGCATTGAAAAAAGTACTGATTACTCACTCGATGAGTTACTTGTTGACGTTAAAAACCAAGTTGACGCTATTAATAACTTTCCGGCAGATGCCGAGCAACCTGTTATTGATAAAGCCCGTAGGCAAGATCATGCATTAACGCTGCAGCTTTTTGGGGATGCCGATCGCCATACATTACAAAATCTGGGCGAAAAACTTAAAGCCGATTTATTAGCGCAATCAGGCATTAGCGACGTAGCGCAGTCGGGTGTACTCGACCCGATGATGTCCATAGAAATCGACGAAGGTAAACTCCAAGCCTATGGCTTAACTATTAGCGATATAAGCGAGGTCATTAATAATGAGTCATCAAGCCCGCTTTCGACTAGTTTGCGCGATAGCAGTAAAATTATACGCTTAAAAGCCGCCGACCAAGCTTACTGGCAGCGCGACTTTGCCAATATTGTATTGTTAACAACCGCATCAGGCACACAAATTAAGTTAGGCGATGTAGCCACCGTTACCGACTCATTTGCCGAAGATAGCAATTCATTAAGCCGTTATAACCAACAAAATGCCGTAGGCGTTGAAATTTTAATGGGCGATAACAGCGATATAACTACCATTGTTGAGCAAGCTAATAGCGTAATAGATAAATGGCACGAAAGCGGTTTATTACCTCAAAACGTAGAGCTTGAAAGCTGGCACGACAAAAGCACCATGATCACCGAGCGTTTATCGCTACTTACTAAAAATGCCGTGACCGGTATTATTATGGTGTTTGTAATACTTGCCATATTTTTAAACGTACGCGTAGCGCTGTGGGTTGCTGGTGGCTTGCCGTTTGTATTTTTTGGTACGCTTTATTTTATGACCGATGGCTACACCGCACTAACCATAAACGAAATGACTACCTTTGGCTTTATTATGGCGCTGGGCATAGTGGTAGACGATGCCGTTGTTGTAGGCGAGAGTATTTACACCACACGTAAAAAACATGGCGATACATTAAATAATACAGTTTTAGGCACCATGAAGGTTGCTGTGCCAACAATATTTGGGGTGTTAACCACGGTGGCTGCGTTTGTAGCGCTTTCGAATGTGTCGGGCAACTTAGGTAAAATTTACTCTCAATTCGCCACTGTAGTGACCATTTGTTTACTGCTTTCAGTTGTTGAATCAAAACTTATTTTACCCTCGCATTTAGCCCACATTAGTACTAAACGCCAAGTTAAAAAAGGCTTAGCAGGTCTGTGGTCAAAAATACAACATGGTGCTGATAGCGGCTTAAGCTGGTTTAGTAAAAACATTTACTGCAAGGT
The DNA here is from genome assembly GCF_030407615.1 of Pseudoalteromonas sp. APC 3355. Classification (NCBI taxonomy): domain Bacteria; kingdom Pseudomonadati; phylum Pseudomonadota; class Gammaproteobacteria; order Alteromonadales; family Pseudoalteromonadaceae; genus Pseudoalteromonas; species Pseudoalteromonas sp. APC 3355. The sequence continues at coordinate 44,544 of NZ_JASDDB010000012.1, forward strand.
TATTGAATTTTCACTGCGCTTTAGATACGCCGTAGTGGCTGCGTTTATCGCCTTTTTTATATTAGTTATTGGCATGCCGATGACAGGCACAGTTAAAGTTGGTTTTTTCCCAAGTATTGCAGGCGACACTGTAACAGCCGATTTAGTTATGCAAAACGACGCCGCTTATGGGCAAACAAACACAAACTTACTAACGCTTGAGCAAAGTGCATTACAAGCTGAGCAAAACTTAATGACTAAGTTGAGCTCTGACAAAAGCGAAATAACCAGCCTACAAGTCATTAGTAGCAGCGACACCAGCGGTGAAGTAAGCGTTGAGCTATTAAACGAAGGCGCTTTTACAGCAAGCGAATTTGCTCAAGAATGGCAGGTAGCCTTGAGGGCAGTAAAAAATTACAAATATTAGCCACGCGTAAAATGGTCGATAACTTTAAAGTTGAACTTAAAGCGTGGGACGACGAAACCGTAATGGCGGCTGGCGCACTATTTAAGGAGCGCTTGCAAAATACCGCAGGCGTTAACGGAATAGACGACAACTTAAACCCAGGTCAGCCACAGCTTAAATTTACCCTAAATGCACAAGGGCGCGCGCTTGGCATGGATACAGCCAGTTTATCAAAGCAAGTACTGCAAGCCTTTGGTGGTGCAGTTGTACAGCGCTACCAACGTAATAAAGACGAAGTTAAAGTACGTGTACGCTACCCAGAAGATGCTCGTAAAACACCTGCCGATATAATGCAGTCGCGTATTCGCCTACCCGATGGCACGGTTGTCCCTTTAGTTAACGTAGCCACAGTAAGCAGTGAATATCAGCAAGATGAAATAACCCGCATTGATGGACTTCGTGCAATTTATTTAAGCGCCCAAGTAGATAAAAACGTGATTGCTCCAAACGAGTTAGTTGCTAATTTAAAGCGCGACTTAATTCCAGAGTTAACACAGCAATTTCCTAATTTAAGTGTGTATTTTGCAGGAGAAGCAGAGCAACAAAGCGAAACCACCAGCTCAATGAGCACTATGTTTGTAGCGGCTTTATTAGTTATTTACGTGTTGCTGGCTATTCCGCTTAAATCGTACATTCAACCTATGTTGATTATGGTAGCAATTCCGTTTGGCATTGTGGGCGCTATTTTAGGACACTGGTGGAACGACTTAACCATTAGTATATTGTCGTTAAATGGTATTTTGGCGCTCAGTGGAGTAGTTGTAAACGACAGCTTATTACTTGTTTCACGCTTTAACGAACTAGTAAAAGAAGAGGGCATGAGCACGCACGATGCCATAGTTGAGTCGTGTACGAGCCGGTTACGTGCGGTATTACTTACCTCAATTACGACGTACGCAGGCTTAGTGCCGCTACTTAGCGAAACCTCAATGCAGGCACAGTTTTTAATTCCTGCTGCGGCATCACTTGGCTACGGTATTTTGTTTGCCACGGTTATTACCTTAATACTTATACCGGCATTATTGATGATTCAAACCGATGCTAAACGCGGTATTGATGCTGTGCTAATATCGCTAGGTGCTAAAAATAAAACGCAGGAAGTAGCCTCTTAATGATAAACGTACTACTGGTTGAAGACGACATAGATTTGGCAACCACCATTGTTGATTATCTCGAAATTGAGTCAATAGAGTGTGACCATGCAAGCAATGGCGTAATGGGTTTAAATTTAATAGAACGTAATCAATATCAAATGATTATATTAGATGTAAACATGCCCAAAATGGACGGTTTAACCATGTGTAAATCATTGCGTGAGCAAGGCATTGATATACCAGTATTAATGCTGACAGCGCGCGATAGCCTCGACAATAAGCTTGAGGGGTTTGCAGCCGGTAGTGACGACTATTTAGTAAAACCATTTGCGATGAAAGAGCTAGTAGCGCGGGTTCAAGTATTAGCAAAGCGTAAAAGTGGAGAGGTTAAGCGACTTACATTTGCTAACTTAACACTTAATTTAACTGCGCATACAGCAACAGTGGCTGCGCACAGTTTAAAGTTATCACCCATTACTTTTAAGTTATTAGAAGTGCTTGTACGAGAGCAGCAAAAACCGGTAACCCGACAGGTAATTATGCAAGCAATATGGGGAGACGATCAGCCAGACAGCAATAGCTTAAAAGTGCATATTCATCATTTGCGTAAACAGCTAGAGCAAGCGCATTGCCAAGCCGTACTAGAAACAATACCCAGTGTAGGGTTTGCGCTAAAATTAAAAAATGAGACACAAGCATGAAAATTAGACCCAGCCTGAGGTTGTATTTTTTTGCCACCATGGTGCTTTTAAGTTCATTAATGGCAATTGGCTTTTCGTTTTTAAGTGTTAATTATTTTATTGATGGCTTAGACCGAGGGTTAAATGGCGTAATGCATGCGCTTTCGCAATCTACTGAGGTTAAAAACGGTGAACCTGCAGAAATGATTGGCTTTAAAATAGCGAGTCGCTGGGAAGACATGCCAAGCGAAATTCAGCAACGCTTTACAAAGCCTACAGAGATTGGCGTATTGCAAAAAAGCAAAGTAAAACCATCGTTTTTTTCAATGCCGGAAGACCTCTATTTTGTAGCGTATTTTCAAAACCCTGCAGGGGAGCCCCGTTACGTATCACGTATTATGCTTGAAAAAGAGCGCCTTAAAAAACAAAGCTCACCCAATAAACCTATAAAAAAGTTGGCATGGATAGCGTTAACAGGGGTTACGGCAATTGCTTTATTTACCTTCTTTTTGTTTATGGTAATGAAAAAAATAGCTAAGCCAGTAGAGTCACTACGCGGTTGGGCTAAGTCGTTAAATCAAAAAAATTTACAAAACACGCCGCCCGACTTTACCTATAACGAACTAAATACCTTGGCAACGCTAATACGCAGTAGCTTGCTTTCTGCTCACGAGAGCCTTGAGCGAGAGCAGCGCTTTTTAAGTTATGCGAGCCACGAGTTACGTACACCAATTTCGGTTATTCGCAGCAACGTTGAGTTACTTAACCGCTTAAGCGAAAAAGCGCCTTTAAGCGATAAACAACACCTTACACTGCAGCGAATAGAGCGCGCCGGTTTAACCATGAGCGATTTAACCGAGACGTTATTGTGGCTTAGCAGAAATGACGACCAGCAAAGTGCACCAGAGCCTGTAAACCTAGCCGAAAAAATAACGACTTTGAGTAACGAACTCGATTATTTACTCAATTCAAAACAAGTTGATGTACTTATAAATACCGATAACCAAAGTACAACTATTAATACCGAAACCACCGCATGCCACATTGTGCTTACTAACTTAATACGTAATGCGTATCAGCATACGCAACAAGGGCAAGTGCGAATTACTCAGCAGGGCAGCCGTGTGATTATAGTAAATAGCAGCGCGCACAGTGATACGCCACACACTGCTAATAACACAAACAAGCCTGCCAATATTGGCTACGGTTTAGGATTAGAGTTAAGCGAAAAAATAATAAAACGACACGGTTGGGTATACGAAGTGAACGACATGCCTGGGCGTTATGAAGTGGTGGTCGATTTTAGTTAATAGGCTTTTTTTAATACTTAACCTGAACTCTGGTTAAGAGATTTACTAACATATTGAATCATAGTGATATTTAAATTTATTTTATCTAGCGCTGAAAATAGCTGCTTGAGATAGATTTATTATCCAGAGTTTAGGTTACTTAGATTTAAAATATAAAACCGCGCTAGGACATTGTAAAGGTGGTTTATATGGCTTTTGACGTCTATTTAACTAATAAATAAGTACATTGGTACTGCGTTAAATACGCCAATACCAATGCTTATAATATTGAGTTTAGAGCTCAGAGCTTAGTCCGCTGAGTTCAAACTTATAGATCGCTGCGCCAGCCCATGCCTGACTCTTCCATTAAACGCTCGTACACGCCTTCTATGTTAAGTGGTAACCATACATCAAACTGTTTAAAGTCACTAAATTGGTCTAATTTTACATTTTGTTTAATTTCGTCAAGTGTATTACCAGCTAAAACGCCTGCTGTTACTTGGCTATATAAAAGCTCTATATAAGTTAAATAGCGCGCTACATCAGCCTTGCTGCCAATATCGGCATGTCCGCCTACAAAAGTATTAAAGTCATATTTGAGTACCGCTTGGGTTGAGTTAATCATGCCTTGAATATCGTAACTCCACAGTTTTTGCCATGGCATTCTGCCAATAACAATCCAATCAACTACAAATAGTGTTTTTTGCTTTTCGAATAATATACTAACCGAACCACGACCATCGTTTGGACCATGGTAGTTAAGCTTTACTGTAGAATCATCAAGAGTAAGTAGTAGCTCGTCATCAAAAGTAAGGCTGGGCGTTACTGTTTTCATTTGTGTGTTTTTAATATCTTGCGCAGCGAGTTTATGCGCTACAAACGTGGTGTGCGGGTTTTTAAATACCTCGGCGCCGTAAATATGATCGCTGTGATTATGGCTATAAATTACATATTTTACAGGCACGTTATAGCGAGTTTTAATTTGCTCGTTTAACCAGATGGCGGCTTTTTTATTAAGCGGGTCGGTAACAATTGCGCCCTCAGAAGTGATTAAAAATACTGAGCGGTGTCTGTCGTCTATAAAGCGGTGTAAGCCATCTCCTAAGTCTTCTATTTCATAGGCTTGTGTGGCAAAGCCTATAAATAATAGGGCTGTGCTTAATAGTTTTTGTAGCAAGCGGGGCATACACCATTCCTTTTTAAATTGATTAAATTAATAACGCTATTAAAAGAAGAAAGCAAAAAGCGGTAAAAAATTTCAGCTGTTGGTTAAATTAAAGCTTAAACTCAAACCAAAGCTTCAGTAAAAGGATCAAATATAAGGATGAAATAAAAAGCCATTATAAAAATGGCTTTAGATAGGTTGGTTGGGTTTATCTTTGTGTTAGTTGTTGGTTTATTTCTTCAAAGATACTGGCATCGTCTATGGTTGAAGGTATTTGTAGCTCTTCTCCATCAACCAGTTGGCGCAAATTTTTACGCAGTATTTTACCCGAGCGTGTTTTAGGTAACCTATCTACGCTAACTATATTTTTAAGGCACGCAATAGCGCCAATCTGATTACGAACACTTAAAACAAGCGCTTGTTCTACGTCGGTACTTGAGCCCATAAAATCATTTTTAAGCACGATCATTCCCATAGGGAGTTGCCCTTTTAGAGGATCGTTCACACCAAAAACAGCGCATTCGGCAACAGCAGGGTGCGCGGCTACTATCTCTTCCATTTCGCCGGTAGAAAGCCTATGTCCTGCTACATTTATAACGTCGTCGGTTCTGCCCATAATAAATAGGTAGCCGTCTTCATCAATATAACCACCATCGCCAGATAAATAATAACCTTCATATTCATTTAGGTAGCTTGCTTTAAAGCGCGGGGTATCTTGCCAAATAGTTGGTAGGCAACCCGGTGGAAGTGGCAGTTTAATTACCACGGCGCCTTGCTCGTTAGCTGCGCATTCATTGCCATTCATATCTAATATTCTCACGTCAAAACCTGGAGTTGGCACGGTAGAGCTGCCAGGTTTTGTTGCTAAGTACTCAAGCCCTACAGGGTTACAAGCAATAGCCCAGCCGGTTTCTGTTTGCCACCAATGATCGAGCACTGGCAGTTTGGTTTTTTCTTTAAGCCACTCATAAGTGGGAGGATCTAACCGCTCGCCAGCTAAAAATAAACGTTTTAAGCTTGAGGTATCGTATTGATTCAAACCATCGGCATTGGGGTCTTCTTTTTTGATTGCTCTAAAGGCGGTGGGGGCACTAAATAATACATTTACTTTATATTCTTCAACCACGCGCCAAAATGCACTAGCATCGGGCGTTTTAACGGGTTTACCTTCATATAATACAGTTGCGCAGCGATACATTAGCGGCGCGTAAACTATATAAGAGTGCCCAACTACCCAGCCAATGTCAGACGCTGCCCAAAATACGTCGCCGGGCTTCATACCATAAACGGTTGCCATGCTGTATTGCATTGCCACTGCGTGACCGCCATTTTCGCGTACTACGCCTTTGGGTGTGCCTGTCGTGCCTGAGGTATATAAAATATAAAGCGGATCGTCACCATTTACAGGCACCGGATCTGCGCTTGCAGCCGTTTTCATTGCCTGAGTCCAATCTATGTCTCGTTTAGGCTTAAGAGTGGCGGTTACTTGTGGACGCTGATAAATAACGCAGTGTTCTACTTTATGCGCAGCTAAGTCTATTGCGTTATCAATAAGTGGTTTGTATTCAATAACGCTGTTTACTTCAACACCGCATGAGGCGCTAAGTATAAGTTTGGGCTTGGCATCATCAATGCGTACAGCCAATTCGTGTGCAGCAAACCCACCAAATACCACCGAATGAATAGCACCAAGGCGAGCGCACGCCAACATACCAATAACCGCTTGTGGGATCATTGGCATATAAATAACAACGCGATCGCCTTTTGTAACGCCTAACGATTGTATTACGCCTGCAAATTTAGCAACTTCTTGTTGTAGTTGTGAGTAGCTATAAGTTTGCTTTGTATTAGTGACTGGAGAGTCGTAAATCAGTGCAGTTTGCTCGCCAAATCCGGCAATAACGTGTTGGTCTAGTGCTAAAAAACTGGTGTTTAATTGCCCGTCGCTAAACCAATGATAAAGCCCGTCGTCGTCTTGTGTATATGCTTTTGTGGGGGTTTTATACCATGGAATATTTTTACTTTGTTCGAGCCAAAATTGGGCTGGGTTTTGTTTAAAACCATTATATTGCTGTTTATATTCGCCTGACATGTAAGGCTCCTAAAGCTAAATTTGTGTGTGAGAGACCTTACAAAATGTAGGCTTTTTTTAGCAAGCAAGCTATTCGACCTTGGTCGGCTAAAAGTTAATCAACACACTGGTTTTAAAAATACAAAATTGACAATACAAAGCGTGTGGTTCAGCATGGCGGGCAGTAAAAATAAGAGAAAATACGATATGAGTAACGTAGTAAGAGTAGGAGTTGCGGTTATCATAAAGCACCAAAACACAATTTTACTAGGTGAGCGTATTGGCGCGCATGGTGCTAATACATGGGCAACACCTGGTGGACATTTAGAGTTTGGTGAAAGTGTTGAGCAATGTGCAATACGAGAAGTGTTTGAAGAAACAGGTTTAAAGGTAAGTAAAATTACTAAGCTTGATTTTACCAATGATATTTTTACAGCAGAGAACAAACACTATATTACGTTGTATGTAAAAGCTGATTTTGAAGGCGGAGAGCCTGAGCTTAAAGAGCCTAATAAATGTTTAAAGTGGCGCTGGTGCGATATTAATAATCTACCAACGCCACTGTTTACATCACTAAAAAATTACTTATCTGAGGCTGTACTAGCCTAGTTATTTTGTTGGCGGTGTCGCTGGGCTTAACTCTAGTTTACTAAAGCTTACTTGAGCGTAATCGCCATTTTGTTTATCTGTAGTCCAATCGCCAGTACCTAAACAACCTGGGTACCAAATACCTTTGGCGCTTTTAGTACTACATTGGTTATAAGCGCCGGCTTTAAAGTAATGCCAATCTGCAGCGTAACCATGTGGATGATCTTTTTCGTCCACTTTGCCATAAGCATCTACGTTATTACCTAAGTTAATAGAGTAGTTAACGTCTTCTTTGCCTTGTGCGCTAAATGTAAGGTGCATAACATTTTTATACACATTGACCGTGTAGCTAAATTCTTCACCTAGTGCAATACCGGCACTGCCAGGCTCGTTAGGGTTTTCCCATGTATTACCCCAAACTGGGTAAGTAATGTCTTTACGGTCAGGATTGGTTTTAGGTAAATTACGTTCGTAGTTCCAAAAAACTGAGCCTGTTTTATGCCCTGGCCATTTTTTGTAATATATTTTAAGTGGTTCATTCCCCCAGCCATAACCAAGCTTGGTATCAATAAGTGCCTGATCTTTACCTGCGTGAATTTGCCCTACAACAACCGAGTAAGCCGCTTTTTTATCAGGATCAGTTGCACGTAGCGCAACGTGATCTACTTTTAACGTTGCTTCCATTTTTCCACCAACAGAACCAAATCGGTCTGATAGCGGGTGAACAGCTAAAGCAAAGTTGTTTTTAGAGTGTTTAGTTTTAATCTTAGTATTTGATCCACGGATCATTTGTCTAAGTTCACTACGGGTATTAGTAGAGTTAGCACTTGTAAGCGCTTTATTAGGGGAGGTAAATACCATGTAGCCTTTATCATCAAGATAGAAAAAATCAGGGTGTGCGTAAGTCTGAATTTCTTCTACATCTATTTCATCAATTTTACCGTCGTTGTTTAAATCAACTGGTACATTTATTTTCCAGTGTGATAAATCAAACTTTGTTGCTGGTACCGGCGCATCGCTTTGCTGATTAGTGCTTTGGGTACTTGAACAAGCCGTAAAAAGTAGAGGTGTGATAACGGCTAAAGCCGTAAGTTTAAATGTGGATGTATTTTTTATCATTATTGTCTCTGTGTGATGAAGTAAAAATTGCGCGGTACAGGCGTCGCTTAACTTCAATCTAACATACCAATTTAAAAATTAAAACTTACCAATTTGTAGTTTTTTATAATTAATTGTTATTTCAATGATGATGTTTTGGTTAACCAATAGGGTTGGTTAACGTTATTATGTTATTTAAAATTGTTAAACAGAGGTGTTTTTCATCATATTTGGTAGCGCTTGATGTTTGCTAATATACTTATTGAAATAGGTTTAATTTATAGAAGGAGGAAGAGGGAGTTGCCACTTTTTCAAAATGGCTTGGTATTCGCCACTTACTTTTATAGTTTTTAATGCCTGCGAGATTAAGTTTGCTGTTTTATCGTCAAGCTGATTATTAGCAGCAAAATAGAGTATTGAAGGAAAATCAGCTAAATGAAGTCGTTTAGTTATTAAGTCTGGGTCGAGCCCTGACATTTTTAGTTCATTATCTAAGGTGAGTGTATTCATAAGGACAAAGTCAGTTCTACCCTTATAAAGCATTTGCCATGCCTGCTGATAATAACTAGCTAGTATTAAATTTTTATCTTCTTCAAACCCCATTTTTATTAAATATTTGGCACTCAAATATCCACGAATAGTGCCTACTTTATAAAATTTTGCATGATTTAAATGAGTTACTTCGTCTTTGTGGCTTTTTAAACTAACTAGGTAGGCATCAGTAAAATATACCGCTCCTAACCATTTAAACTGATTTTGCCTAGCGGGAGTTTTTAATAAAGAGAGCATAATTGTGTTTGGATTAGCTGCTAGCTGATGAAAGGCTCGTGCCATTGGCATTATTTCAAATTTAGCTTGTAGTTTTGCTTCTTTTAAAACAGCCTTAGCAATATCAACGGAAGCTCCGTCAGCTTCACCGCTTTTGTTTTTAAAATGGTAAGGATGTAAATCTTCGGCAATAAAAGTAAGAGAGCTTACTGCCCTTACATTACTGCAAAAAATAAAAACGAAAATGAAAACTACAACACGCAGATACATAAGAGAATCTTTCTAACTACAATACTTTGAGTTTAAAGGGTCTTGTCTGAAATATATACTCAAATGTATAAAATAAGTAAATGAATAGCTATGTAGAGAGTCTATTACATAATTAAAGAAGTGGAAATTGAACGTGTATTGAGTAAAGTTTTATATACCCACAAGCGCTGTAAAAATAATTAAGCGCTTGTGGGTATATGCAATGATTAAAAGTAGTATTGAATTGCAAATTTAGCCGATGTACTACTTGTATACCAATGTTGGTTTTTAAGCTCAGTACGTATAGATAAATTACGTGATAAAGAGTAATTCCACTTTATTGCAAAGTCACTGTGTTTATCTGCTTGGCCATCTATTAACCATGTTATGTTTGCTGTAAGAGCGAGTTTATGACTGTTATTTATTTGCCATATTGCACCTGCTTCACTACCAATGCCTGTTGTTAGGTTGTCTGTTATGTCACCATTATTAAATTCAACTTGGCCAAGTAAATAGCCGTGTAACGTGTTTGGGTTACCGATTGATTTTCCGTATCCACCTTTAGCAAACCAACGACCTTGTTGAATATTATTATTAGGCTGACGATCAAAGCCCATTTTAAAGTTCCAAGACCAGCTATCAAACACGCGGTTATCGGGTGCAAGTGACATAGCATCTAATAAATAAAAATGCTCAAGTCGCGTGTTACCCTTATCGCTTATGGCACCTTCAATATCAAAAAAGCTAATTTGAGCACCAGGAATAAATCCAGCTGAGCTATCTAATAAATCATGGTATGCAAGGCGATACGCAAAGCTTGTTAAGTCACTTTGATGGGCATACTCAGTTCTTCCAAGCGTTACTTTAGAAGAGCCATGACCTTGCTCTGGAGAAGCAATAGGACGACTTGGCTTAGTAAATGGCGAAGCTACTTTATATTTGCTGCGCATTAGTAGTAGCTTAGTTAGTCGCGGGGCAATTTCTTCACGCTTTAATGCTTTATCGTAAAATTCAAAATTTAACCATTCATACGCCATTTCTAATATTGCGACTAATTGCGACTGTGAGTAATTACGAGTATTGAGGGAGCCACCTTGCATTAACTCTCTTGCATCATCAAGTTGTTCGTTAGTCATTTGAGTAGAGTAATGGTAAAGCTTAGTGCCAAAAGCAGGGCGGTAATTAGGTGATTGTAGTAAGTTGTTATTTCTTAGGACTGCAACGGTATCTGATGGAATAGCTTGCATATTAAATGACGATGTTAAATCAAGGTCCTCTTGTGCGAGTTGTAATAATGCAAGTAATTGGTAAGAGCAGTTTTCATCAATAAAAAAGTAATCAAATATAGCTGATTGTAGCTCCCATAAGTGCAATAAAATAAGCTCTACTTGTGGCTCAGATAAATTAAGTTTGTATTCCCAAATATCACGAGATTCTAAATCATTATATTCGCGTACTTTTTTATAGTACGGCATAAGCGAAAATTTACCAGGATAGCTGCCAATCAGGCCTTTTAGTGCGTACATAGCTGCATTGTCTGAGCCGTCTGGTTCTGCTGCAAAATTAACTGCGAATGCGAGCAACTCTTTATGGCGAGTCTGATCTTTTGCATCAATACGAAGTAAGGTGTGACCAAACATTGATGAGGGGCTATTCATAAATGCAGTAGGAAAAACTAACGTAACCCCTTTTGGGTTTATTATTTTTTGCCACGTTTGAAGCTCTGGGCAATTAAGCGCGGGCCAGTTATTTTTAATTTTTGTTTTTAGCCATTTATAGCGTGCTGGAAACCGACAGCGAGATTGTGTTGTTTTTGGGTCAGTATTTTTACCACTAAATGCGGCTATAGTGGCTTCAAGTTCGTCCAGTGGACTTGTTTTACCTATAGGAGATAAAAAAAACTCAGCACTATCTACTTCACTTTTCCAACCACCTAATGTGGCCCCACGGTAATGACCTAATTTGAGCCAGTAAGGGTCGGTTGCTAAGGTGTCATTTTTAAAACTTTGAGCGTTTACGTAAGTACTAAACAGCGCAATTGATAAAACAAAGAATATTTTTTTCATAATCACTAAACAATAAAAGCCGCTAGAGAAATACTCCAGCGGCTTTATTTATACGTATAAAACCGGCTAATTTAGCTGATTAAGAAAGAGTATAAGAAGCAAGTTGTGCGTTACTTGCAAGAACAGTGTTTAGGTTTTCTAAAACTGTTTGCGAAGTTACGTTTTCAGAAGTAAATACTGAAGAAAACTGTGCTTGAGCAAGCGCGTTGAATGCTGCTTTATCTTGATCTGCAACACCCCAAGCTTCAGCTAGAGTAGCTAAAGTTTCGCCTTCACCTTTTGACATATCACGAGCAAGTTGCTCCATGTTACCATCGATGAATAAAGCAATTTTTTCTGAAGACGTTACTGTACCAGTACCATCACAACCTAAAGTACCAAAAGTGATACCAAAAGTTTGGTTACCAGAAGTACCGTTTGTTGTAGCGCCTAAAATTTTAACGCCTTTACCTTGCTGACCTGCAAATAACATAGAACCAAGACCACAACCAATATCTTGGTCAGCCATAGCATTTGAGAAAGGTAGTAAAGATAGTGCAGCTACTGCGATTAGTTTTTTCATTTTCATAAATCCATATATGATTGTCTTTATTTAGGGTAAATAAAGTTCGCGAAAGATTCTAACAGACTTGCAGAGAAAAAGAACAGCTTAAAACATGAATATTTTACACTCTAATTTCTCTACTATATTGAAGCGAATGCTGGGAGAAACTAGACCAGCTCAATAATTTTTTATTTAACTGGCGGTGGTTTTTTACTTCTTGGGGCACCTAACAAAATACAGGTATGGCAAATACATACAGATAAAAATGCACTAATACCTAGTGCACCACCGTAGCCGTCAAGTTTTGGTACAAGAAATTCAAATAATATTGAAAACAAAACAGATGAGCTTGCTACGGTATAAATACCAAAACGATGCGGGGCGCTCATGCCAATAAATGTACCGCCAAAAAATATAATCGCGTATAAATCGGGGTTTAAATTCAATGCGCTAAAAATTAAGTAAGCAATAATAGAAAGTGAAGAGGATGCTCTTATACCATCAAAGCGACTATGTTTAGCTAAGTAAAACGTTAAAAAAGCACCAAGCAGTACAAGTAATGGGTATTCAATACTCATAGTACGATTCCTTTAGCTAATACAAAAAGTGCCACGCTTGCAAAAGCGACACTGCCAAGTTTGCCACCAAAGCCTGTAAACATATTCATAGTAAGCACATACAAACTTGAGCCAATAAGCGAAATAATAGCAATTTCCCAGTAACTGGTAATTAAATGGGTTGAGCACATACCGGCAAAGCTACCAGCATAAATTGCAGCATAAGGATGGTTTTTATAACGCGCAGGAAAAGGAATAAAAGAGCCAATAAGCCCCGTTAGCGCGGCAGAAATTACTAAAGGCAGTGCAAAAGTAGTGTGCATAGCAAAGCAAGCTACAAAGCCTAAAAAGAAAGTAATGAATTTTAAAAGTAAGAATTTAATCATAGCGGCGCATTTTAAACTAATCCTTTTGCGCTTTCTAATACTCTCTAACAAATAAATGTTATAAGTAATTACACATTTAAAAAGCGTGTTTTTTAAACGACTTTTAGGTATTAAATATGCTTAATAGCGTTGCTGTTAATGTTCTATAAATCACAAATTATGTATAATGGCGATAATTTAATGTATTAAAGTGTTAACCAAGGGTTATTTATGTCTAACTGTTTGCATCTGGCTATTCCGGCTGGCGATTTAAAAGTGGCTAAAGCGTTTTATTGTGACGTACTAGGCTGTAAAACGGGTAATAGTGAAGAAGGTCGCTGGGTAGATATAGATTTTTGGGGCAATGAACTTACCTTGCACCAAAGTGTTGAGCGCTTACCAACAGTTCGCCATGATGTTGATATGGGAGCCGTAGCAGTACCTCACTTTGGTATTCACTTATCTGAAGATGAGTTTAGCGGGTTAAAAAAGCGTATTGAAGATGCGGGTATTGAATACCTAGATAAACCATACCGCCGTTTTATTGGTGATGAGTTTGAGCAAGAAACGTTTTTTATTGAAGATCCAAATGGCAATGTGCTTGAAATGAAAACCATGGTAAACCCAGAGGTTTTGTTTAAAAAAGTATAGTTTTTCACTCGTGCTATTTAAAGCCACTTTTATAGTGGCTTTTTTGTGGGCTAGCTATGTAACTGAGTTAATACTTCGCTAGGTGTTTTATTAAAGTGGCGTTTAAATTCGCGGCTAAATTGCGATGGGCTGGTATAGCCAACCTTTAATGCAGCTTCGTTGGCTTTACTTCCACTAGTGGTTATAAGTTCTTTAGCCTTAGCTAAGCGTACTTTTTTTAAATACTGTAGAGGGGATTCAAACGTTACTTGCCTAAAAGCACGATGAAACGACGATACGCTCATGTTTACATCTTCAGCTAACCCTTCAACCGTAATTTGATTGGCATAACTACTATGCATAGTTGAGAGCGTGCGGGCGATACGTGCATAATGCCCATCATGCATAGCAAGCCCTATTAAAGTATGTCCTTGTGGACCACAAAGTACGCGATATACCAATTCTTTTACTATATCCTCGCCAAAAATGTCAGCCTCAATGGGGTTATTTAAAACAGTTAATAACCGATGAGTAACGAGCTCCATTGCTGTATCTAAAGTTGCCGACTGTACTGCGCCAATTTGTGCTGACGACGATGACGCTGAAAGAGGCTTATGTTGCATTATTTGATTAACGAGTTTGTGTAGCATTGCAGGGTTTATATCTATGGCAATGCCCATAACGGGTAAGTCGTTATCGGTAAATGCTTCACACTCTAATGGCACCGGTACGCCAAGGACTAAGTAGTCGCCTGCGCCGTATTTTATTTGATGTTCAGGAAAGTGAATTATTTTATGACCTTGCCCAACAATAATAATACCTGAGTTATATATAAGCGGCTGGCGCGGCGAGCTTTTAGTTGCTCGATGAAAATACACGCCTGGAATGATAGTTTCCATGGTGCCTTCAAAGCTGAGTAATTGATTATGCTCGGCGTATTGTTGCAACATATTGGCTATGGTGGGCATAAAAGGCATCTTTAATTGAGTATATTTTGCGTAAAATAACAACGTTGGTAGTTTTAGGCAAGCTTTTGCGAGTTATTGGGCTTTTTTTATGTTTGTTTTGCTACTAATATGCACTCATTGGAATTTAGCTTAGCTAGTAACTAAGCATTCTATTTAGTATTTAACCGTCACCTAGGAGCAAAATAATGAAATTTAGCTACGTAAATCCAACTCTTATCCAATTCGGTCAGCAACAAATTGCGGCACTATCTGATTTGATCGCAAAAGATCAAAAAGTACTTGTAGTGTACGGCGGCGGTTCAATTAAAAAGAACGGCGTGTACGACCAAGTTGCAGCAGCACTTGAAGGCTTTGACTGGGTTGAGTTTTCGGGCGTTGGCGCTAACCCAACAATTGAAGTGCTAGACCAAGCAGTAAAAATTTGTAAAGAACAAGATATCGACTTCGTATTAGGCGTAGGCGGCGGTTCAGTGATCGACGGCGTTAAATACATTGCCGCATCAGCCGTTTATGATGGCGAAGGTTGGGATATTCCTACTGGTAAGCATACTATTACTAGTGCATTACCAATCGGTGCAATATTAACATTGCCTGCAACGGGTTCTGAATCTAACCAAAACTCAGTTGTGAGCAAAGAAGCAACGAAGCAAAAACTACCGTTTGCATCACCAGAAGTACTTCCTAAATTTGCGATTATGGACCCTGATGTAATGAAAACATTACCGCAGCGCCAACTTGTGAATGGTTTAGTAGATGCATGGGTTCATACCTGTGAGCAGTATCTAACATTCCCTGAAACAGCATTAGTTCAAGAAGGTTACGCTGAAGCACTTTTAAGAACGCTTAAAACTTTAGGCGATAACTTTGAAAACCAAGATGACGCATGGCGTGCAAACCTTATGTGGGCTGCTAACCAAGCACTTAATGGTTTAATTGGTTCTGGTGTATCGCAAGATTGGGCAACACACATGATTGGCCACGAGCTTACAGCCGCTTACGGTGTTGATCATGCACGTTCACTTGCTATTGTTCAGCCTTCTTTATTACGTAACCAATTTGCAGTTAAAAAAGCAAAGCTTGAGCAAATGGGTAAAAACGTATTTGGTCTTGAGCAATCTGAAGATTTAGCAGAGAAAACAATTGCAGCAATTGAGGCGTTTTACCATAGCCTCGACGTAGCGACCCAGCTTACTGAACATGGCGATGATAAAGCCGCTGCTATTGACAATATTATTGGCAAACTTGAAGCTCACGGCATGGTTGCTCTTGGTGAAAACCAAGCTATTACGCTTAAAGAAAGCCGCGAAATTTTAGAGCAAGCGGTTGCTTAATTTTCAAAGCTAAGCGCTTACTTAAATATACTAGGGCGTGTTGATCTTTGGTGGGTGAATTCGCAGCAGTATGTTTGGTTTTTAGGCAAGGCGGAGCCTATGTAGTGTGGTTATTCCCCATGAATAGGCGATAACGCAGCATAAATACCAAACATGCGCTGCCCTTTGGGTTCTCTCTAGGGACGATTAACTCTTTGTTGCCTACATGGATGTAGGTAAGGGGCGTGAGCAGGACGCGGAAGCTTTGCTCGGTTTTTACTTAGCCCACTAGGTTACAAACCTCGCGCCGCGATTTAATCTTCCTTGGATTGAACAAATTTCAATCCACAAAGATCAACACGCCCTAAGTAATACGTTAATAAAAAACCGTCAACCTTTGGGTTGGCGGTTTTTTTTATAGATTATTATAAATACTGCGTTGCTAATTAACCAATAAATTCAATATTAATGTTTTTTAATGATGATAGTAAACTGTGCTCAACGGTTAGAAAAAATCTAACGATTAAATAAATTAAAACAGGACTAAACTCATGAAATTACTAAACACATTATTTAGCTCAAAAGCAGGCGTAGCAGCATTAATTTTACGAGTACCAGTTGGCCTTATTTTAGCGGCGCATGGTGCACAAAAGCTATTTGCTTGGTTTGGCGGTTACGGGCTTGAAGGTACAGGTCAATGGATGGCGAGTATTGGTTTAGAGCCTGGCTATTGGTTAGCAATGATGGCAGGTAGCGCTGAGTTTTTTGGTGGCATTGCATTAGCAATTGGTTTGTTAACTCGCCCAGCTGCTGTAGTTGCCGGCTTTACTATGATGATTGCTATTTTTAGCGTGCATATTAGTAATGGCTTATTTATGGCAAACAATGGCTATGAATACGCATTAACGTTACTTGTAGTAACTGTAGTTTTAGCAATTCAAGGAGCGGGAAGCTTTTCTCTTGATAACGTATTAGCTAAAAAACTAGCTAATAAATAGAGTTTTTTAATTGAAGAATAGCGGCCAATTTGGCCGCTATTTTTGTAGGTTAACTACTAAATTATTTAGCTGAAAAAGTTAAAGAATAACTGTACTGCTTTTGCTCAAGTAAATATTCTTTATGGGTACTTGGGCTCCATGAATCATCGCCACCAACCCCCATATGTTGATGATCAATGTGTACATGTACGCAATCATCAGCAATGAGCTCGTTAGTGTGTTTCGCTTGCGTTAACATATTTTGCGAATACTCACTGGCTGCAAATAAAAACGCACCGGTTACGGTTAAATTATTAATACGCAGTAATTGGCAATCGCTACGCAGGCCGTTATCGGTTGGGAATATATACGGTGTATGTAGCTCATTTAAGCTCAAGCTGTAATAACCTAAACGTGCTGCGGCTTTGCGATCTGGGTAGTTTTCAAAAGGCCCTAAACCACGCCAGTTTACTTTTGTATCGCTTTGCTTGTTAAGTGTTGTACTTAGCCCTATACGCGGCATTGGCGGAAGTGTATCGTTTAAGTGCACATCAACATTTAAGCTAATATTGCCGGTATTATTTAGTGTATATAGCCATTGTGTTTTTGCTTGTACTGCCCCGTTAAATTCATAATTAAATACACAAGAAATACGTATATCAACGCTTGATTGAACTGCGTGAATTGAGCTACATGTGCGCTGCCATTGCCCTATACCTGCACGTAACCAACGTGCCTCCCATGCATTAGGGTCTAGGTTATCTACTTCGCTTACGCCTATGTCGTTATCAAGCGGGGCGCGATAAAAGTTATCAACCAGTGGGCTACTAATAACCTGAGTATCGTTTTGTAACCACTGCTCTATAAGCCCTGATTGCTTACTAAAAACAAGTTTAAATTTATCGTTTTCAATACTTAGTTGAGAGTCGGTTTCACTTACAATTATAGCGCTTTGCTCTGTAGTTGATGTAAATGATTCACTATTTAAATTATTACTATTTATAAGCTTAAACTGCTCGGTGTTTAATACATGCTCGGCACTTGCAAAGCTGCAGTCGTTAATTAGTGCTACATCTAAATTAAGGTGGTATTGCGCACCTTGCTCAAACGTTGTTTTAGTTTTAATTGTTAACGTGTGCGTACTTTGTGGAGCAATATTAAGTACATGCTCGCCTTGCTCAACACAGATGCCATTTTGCATTAACTGCCAAACGAGCTTTTCGTTATTTGTGTGTCTAAATACGTAATCGCTAAATACATCAATGGTGTATTGATTTTTAGTTTGCTCACGCAATGTAAATTGTAAATGCTGTTGGCTGTATTTAGCTTCAAACAGGCTCGGGTGCGGCGTGCGGTCAGGGAATAATAAGCCGTTAATACAAAATTGGCGGTCATTTAGTTCATCACCAAAATCGCCGCCGTAAGCCCAATAATGCTCACCGTTTTCGTCAGTTTTAGATAAACCTTGGTCTACCCAATCCCAAATAAAGCCACCTTGCAGGCGTGGGTATTCTCTAAATGCTTGCCAGTAATCGTCAAAGCTACCTAGGCTGTTACCCATTGCATGGGCGTACTCACATAAAATAAGCGGGCGCGTTTCACCCGGTAGGCTTAGCCATTTTTTTATTGAATATTTTGGTACGGCGTCATCGGCAACATGCGTATCTACACGGGCATACATTGGGCAAATAATGTCGGTTGCAGTGGTATTTGCGCCGCCACCTTCGTATTGCACTGGGCGAGAAGGGTCAAAGCTTTTTGACCATCCGTACATAGCATCGTGGTTGGCGCCGTGTCCGCATTCGTTACCCAGTGACCAAATAATAATAGAGGCGTGGTTTTTATCGCGCTCAACCATTTGTGTATAGCGCGACATAAATGCACCAGCCCACTGCGGATCGCTGGCAAGCCTACCCATTGGAAACATGCCATGGGTTTCTATGTTTGCTTCGTCCACAACATATAAACCTAGCTCGTCGCACAGCTCGTAAAAACGCGGGTGGTTAGGATAGTGAGCAGTACGTACAGCATTAAAGTTATTTTGCTTCATCAGCTTAATATCTTCAATCATGTCGGCGGTAGTAACTGTGTGGCCGTTTTCTGGGTGATGCTCGTGGCGGTTAACACCGCGAATTAGTAGCGGCTTGCCGTTTAAGCAAAGCTGCCCGTTAAGCATTTCTACTTTTCTAAAGCCAATGCTATAGGCTTCTGCATCTACTGTGTTGCCTTTCTCATCTAATAAGCTTACAACGCAGCGGTATAAGTATGGGGTTTCGGCGGTCCACTTTTTAGGGCTTTGTATATCAATTGTTTGAAATACAACATCGCTCCAGCCGCCTTTTTCATCAACGCGTTTATTGTTAGTGCTTTGTATGTGTGGCTCGCAGAGTGCTTGCTCATTATCAAAAACCTGTACTGCTACTTGGTAGTTATTTGGCGCATTTATCGCAGTTTTTATATGTAGCGTTGCATCGCGATAGCAAGCGTCTAAATTGGGGGTTATAAACACATCACGTACTTGGTTTTGTGGTTTTGTAAGTAAGTTAACATCGCGAAAAATACCGCTTAGCCACCACATGTCCTGATCTTCTAAATAACTGCCATCGCTCCAGCGAATAACCATAACGGCAATACGGTTGGTGCCTACTACTAACAGTTCGCTTAAATCAAATTCGCTTGGTAAGCGGCTATCTTGCGAATAACCCACCCATTGGCCGTTACACCAAAGGTGAAATGCCGAGTTTACGCCTTCAAAAATAATATGGTTACGCTGCGCTAATTGATCCGCCGTAATAGTAAACTCAGTGCGGTAGCAACCTGTTGGGTTATCGCTTGGTACAAATGGCGGGTTAACTGCAAATGGGTATTTAACATTACAGTAAATAGGTTTATCAAAGCCGTGTAATTGCCAGTTAGAAGGCACTGTAATGCTTTGCCAGTCGCTGTTTAGTGTTTCACTTAGCAGTGATTCATCAACCGCTTCGGGTTTATCAAATAATTTAAAATCCCATTGGCCGTTTAAACTTTGTTTTTGTGATTGTGTGTTAGTACGGGCATGGTCAACGCTTTTAAATCCATTGAGTGGGCTGTGCGCTTTTACTTGATTAACTTGCACCGAAATTGGGTTTTCCCAATCACGGCGGTTAATTATGTGTTGTAGTGAGTTCATTAGTGTCCTATTGCATGTGTGGCAATTATAGTGGCTTAAATATAGCTAAAATAATGCGTTGAGGTTATGCTTAAAGCTCTCTTTTATTTATCCAAAACTATCATTTTAAATTATGCGCAACACTATTGTAGATGTACTCGATATTGGCCCAGAGTGTACAGAGCGGTTTATTGATTTAACCACGCTTTCGCAAATGCCAAACCTTGAAATAGAGCTGGCAGGTTGCTCTAATTTATTGGGTGACTATTGTGTTGCACGTACTAACCCGCTTGAACACACTCTTTTTTATACTTTGGCTGGTCAGGGCACACTTAAAACAGTTAACAACCAATACTCATTAACTGAAAATAGCTTAGCTATATTGCCTGCAAGGCAAAGTTTTGAGGTTAAAATAGCAAGCGAAAAGTGGGATGTGATTTGGCTAAACCTTGCAAACACTAAACGTTGGCAACATTTAAATTTAGCACAGGCTAAGGTATTAACTAATCAGCAATTAGCGCCATTACATTTAGCTATGGAGCTTTTATATAGCGAAAGTAACGCTACTTTGCGCGAAGGGGTTATGCCTATTTTAAGCCACTATTTAAACACTACGCTTCAAAGCGAGCAGCAAAAAGGCGGGCAAAACAGATTAACCAGCTTGTTTTTAGAGGTAGAAGAGCGCTTACAGTTTGATTGGACAATAGAAGCCATGTGCGAGCACGTGCATTACTCAGCACCGCATTTACATAGGTTATGCCAAGCACAATTTGGTAAAAGCCCTATGCAGCAGCTTATTTATTTACGCATTAAACGAGCTAAAAGCTTACTACTAAATACCCGCTGGCCTGTTGCCCATATTGCCGCTTACGTGGGGTATCCTAATATATTTAATTTTTCTAAACGGTTTAAAAAATCAGTGGGTGTATCACCAAGTGAATTTAGAAAATAACGTAAGCGGCTCTCTACATTTGAATAAATTTAAGGTATTGTGCGATTTCTTAAATTGCATTTTAGAGTTTTTAGGTAGGTAATGCGCTCAAACTACTTTTTAGTCGTGATACTTTTAGTGCTTGTGCACAGCTTTATTAGCTGTGATGCGGCGGCGTATCATCTGCAAGAAGAAGTTGATCACGTTACGCATGTTCATTCTCAAACAAATGCAAACGATGAAGATGCGCAATCACCTACTGAAATACATGCCCATCAGCATTGCCACTGTGGTTACTACAGTACGCTAAATCACTCTATAAGCCCTGAGCAAAGCCAAGCTACACTGCCTGCGTGCTATAGCGGTTTAAACTATCCACCAGATGTTCCGCCACCAAATTTTTATAGCTAGTTTTTAATTTTAAACACTTTGTAAATAACTGCCTGCGCCTGTGCGCTATAAGGCTAGTTATGTACATATTTAGGTTGCTTAATTGCGCTTGTTTTTAAAATAGGCGTAGTGATTAAGTCAACTCTGTTTGTTAAAAAACGGACATGCTATATGAATAAAAAACCACTTATGCTGGTGGCGCTACTGTGCGCATTACCAACACTGAGCGCTCTGGCAAAAAGCGAGCCTCAAAACGTATTAACGCTAAAGCAAGCGCTTAAAAATACCGAGCAGCAAAATGCTGAGCTTAAACGCTACCCGTATCATCAAAAAATATTAACGGCGCTTAAAACCCAAGCTGCGCTTTCACCTAATCCTGAGCTGAGTTTTGAAGCTGAAAACTTTTTAGGAACCCATGGCTCCCATGCGTTTTCGGGGGCGCAATACACGCTGGCTTTAAGCCAATTAATAGAGCTGGGTGATAAACGCCAAAACCGCATTAACTACGCCACGGCAAATATAAAAGCGCAAACAATTGAGTATAAAAATACCCGATTAGCACTTTTAGCAACCACCGCTGAGCGCTATTACCAAATACTTAAATTTCAGGCGTTAATTGCTTTAAATAGTGAGCGTAAAAACACCGTTAAGCAGGCACTTAACGCAATTGAAAAACGCGCTAAAGCGGGTGCAGCCTCAAGTGCTGATGTAACCCGCATGCGTTATGCATTAAGCCAAGTAGATTTAAATACGCTGATGCTAAATAGCGAATTTGAGCGTGCGCGCTTAGCTCTAACCGAGCTTTGGCAAGAGCCGCAAGTGAGTGATTACTATGCTGGCGATTTATCACAAATAGCTGCTATTAAAAGTGAAGCAGCGCTACTTGATGCGGTAAATACAGCACCTGAATTTGCACTGCTACAGCAGCAATATATGCAGCAAACGGCTAATTTGTCGCTGCAACGCTCAAGCGGGCAAAGCGATTTAACCCTAGGTGGTGGCGTGCGATATAACCAGCAAACTGATGCCAGCTCGTTGGTGTTTTCGTTTTCAATGCCGCTGCAGTTAAGCAATTCTAATAGCGGTAATATTGAGGCTGCAAAGCATCAACTTACGCTACTTAATGAGCAACAAGGGCAATTACGTATTCAGCTACGCCAGCAAATACGCACTTTGTATGCGTATTACCAAGGTAAAACTGCGCAAGCACAACTTTTAGCGCAGCACGTTATTCCTCAAGCGAAAACGCTTATAGAACAAAGCTTAAAGAGCTACCAACAAGGGCAAATATCGGTATTGCAATTGCTAGACGCACAGCAAGCTTTATTTGATTCTAAACGCGCACTTATCAACATCCATAGCGAGCTATATCAAGTGCTGCTTACCCTTGAGCGTTTAACTGGCCAACCTTTAATTGAGACTCATCAATCATGAATAACACTCTTATCGCATTATTTATAACGCAATTATTTGCACTCCCATTTTTAAGTAGCACGGCTATGGCATCAGATAGCCATCACGAAAAAGGTCACGAAGAAGGCCACAAAGACGAACACACACAAAAAGGCCCACACGGCGGATTTTTACTAACCAATAACGCGCTTGATTTAGAGCTTAAGTTAACCCAGTTTGCAGGTAATACCGAGCTGCGAATATATGGGTTTAATAACAATAAAGCTGTGGATATAAACCAGTTAGACGTAACCATAAATGTGCAGCGTTTAAGTGAAGAGCCACAGCTTATTCGTTTTAAAGCTGAAGATGACTATTTAGTAAGTACCGTGAGCGTAAACGAGCCGCACTCGTTTAAGCTCGATGTAATGGCAAGTTATAAAGGGCAAAAAATTAACTACCACCATGAGCAAGAAGAAGGGCGCACAACGCTAAGCTCCCAAGCAATTGAACGCGCAGGAATTAAAACCGAGATAGCAAAAGTAGGTAGCGTTGAACTAACAGATACTCTATTTGGTGTTATAGCACCCACCGCGCACGGCACCGTTGAAGTAATGGCGCCTTATACCGGCTTAGTTAACGATATTTTTGTAAGCATTGGTCAAAACGTTAAAAAAGGCGATAAGCTTGCCAGTATAACCAACCGCGAAACACTGCAAAATTACACCATAAAAAGCCCAATTACAGGCGTTATTACCGAGCAATATTTAAAGCGCGGTGAGCTTGCCAATAGCGCATTAATGCAAATAGTAAATCTTGAAACCGTATGGGTCGAGCTCTCGGCTTTTCCTGAAAATATTGAAAAGCTCGCCTTAGGACAAAGCGCAAAAGTGTACGATTTACATCATCATTTAAACGCGCAAGGTGAGGTGTTTTACATAGCCCCTATGATGAGCGGCGGGCATATTGCGCGTGCGCGAATCGAGCTTAAAAACCCTAATGGTCATTGGCGTCCTGGTATGCATGTTAATAGCGACATTAGTACTGCAAAAGTAGATGCTGCAGTGCGAGTAAAGGCTACAGCTGTGCAGGAATTTAACGGCAAACCTAGTGTGTTTATTAAAAGCGGCAATGTATTTGAAGTACGCCCTGTAAAGCTTGGTGCTAAAAACAGCGAGTGGGTAGAGGTACTTGAGGGGCTTTCGCCAAATAGTGAGTACGTAACGCAAAACAGTTATGTAATTAAAGCCGATATTTTAAAAAGCGGCGCAAGCCACTCACACTAGGAGGCAGCATGATTGATTGGATAGTTTCTTTTGCGGTTAAGCGCCGCATGATGGTGCTTGCGCTCACGCTTTTATTTGCTGGGTTTGGTGTATACAACACCCAAAATTTAGCCGTTGATGCCGTACCCGATATAACTAATGTGCAAGTACAAATAAATACAAAAGCGCCTGGGTTTACCCCGCTTGAAGCAGAGCAGCGTATAACCTATTTAATTGAAACCGCTATGGCGGGCATACCAAAGCTTGATTATACCCGTTCTATTTCACGTTATGGACTCTCGCAAGTAACGGTTATTTTTAACGAAGGCACCGATATTTACTGGGCGCGCCAGCAAATATCAGAGCGCATCCAAAGTATTCGCTCAGACTTGCCTGCCAACATTGAACCAAATTTAGGGCCAATTGCCAGCGGGCTAGGGGAGATTTTTACTTACTCTGTGCATGCAAATAACGGTGCATTAAAAGATGATGGCACGCCATTTAACGCAGAGGATTTACGTACCCTGCAAGATTGGGTTATTCGCCCGCAGCTATTAAAAGTAAAAGGTGTTACCGAAATAAACAGCCAAGGTGGCTTTGAGCGCCAGTACCAAGTAGCCCCCGTGCCTGAAAAACTACTCGCTTATAAGCTCACGCTAATCGATGTAATTACTGCACTTAAATTAAATAACAGCAACCAAGGCGCAGGGTTTATAGAACGTTTTGACGGGCAATATTTAGTGCGCTCACCAGGGCAATTAAAAACCATTGATGATATAGCCAATACTGTAGTTGCTAAGCGCGATGATGCACCAGTACGGATTAAAGATGTAGCAAATGTGCGTTTAGGTAAAGAGCTCAGAACCGGCGCGGCCACTTATAATGGTAAAGAAACCGTGCTCGGCACCGCCATGATGCTCATTGGCGAAAACAGCCGCGTAGTGGCAAAAGCCATGGCTGATAAACTCAAAGACGTACAGCTAAGCTTGCCTGAAGGTGTTGTGGTAGAAGCAGTTTATGACCGCACAACCCTTGTTGATAAAACCATAGACACTGTAAAAACTAACCTGTTTGAAGGCGCTGTATTAGTGATTGTTATTTTGCTGCTGTTATTAGGTAATGTAACCGGCGCGCTTATTACGGCAATGGTTATTCCGCTTAGCATGTTATTTGCCATTACCGGTATGGTAGGTAATCGTGTGTCGGGTAACCTAATGAGCCTAGGCGCAATCGACTTTGGTTTAATAGTTGATGGCGCTGTAATTGTGGTTGAAAACTGTTTAAGGCAACTTGGCCTTGCGCAGCATAAACATGGCCGGCTACTTACATTAAATGAGCGTTTAAGTGTTGTAACCGCCGCTACTAAAGAAGTGTTCAGTCCAGCAGTGTTTGGCATTTTAATTATTATGCTGGTGTATTTGCCGCTGTTTGCGCTTAGTGGGGTAGAGGGCAAAATGTTTCAGCCAATGGCATTTACGGTTGTAGCCGCACTAGTTGGCGCACTTATTTTTGCTGTTACCTTTGTACCTGCCGCTATTGCGGTATGTGTACGTGGCAAGGTAAGCGAGAGCGAAAATGCCGTTATGCGCGGTATTAAAAAAGGCTACAAACCACTGCTTGGTTTATCGCTTAAGTTGCCATGGGTAATGTTAAGCATTGCTGCTGTGCTTGTAATTGTACTTGGTTTTAAAGTTAAAAATATGGGCGCTGAATTTTTACCGCAGCTTGATGAAGGCGATATAGCGATGCACGCACTGCGCATTACCGGCACCGGTATTGAACAATCGGTAAAAATGCAAAAAGAGCTAGAGCAAGCCATTTTAGACATACCTGAAGTTGAAAAAGTATTTTCAAAAATTGGCACCCCAGATGTAGCAAACGATCCTATGCCACCTAACGTTGCCGATACCTTTTTAATGTTAAAGCCGCGCGAACAATGGCCTAATCCCGCTTTAAGTAAAGAAGAGCTGGTTAAGCAAATTCGCCATTTAGTAAATGAAGTACCAGGTAACAACTATGAGTTTACACAACCTATAGAAATGCGTTTTAACGAGTTAATAGCAGGCGTGCGCGCCGACGTTGCGGTGCGTATTTATGGCGATGATTTATCAACATTAAAACAGTATGGCGAAAAAGCCACAGCCTTGGTGCAAAACATTACTGGCGCAACTGATGTACGCCTTGAGCAAATACAAGGTTTGCCTACACTTTCGGTAACGCCGCTTCGCGATCATATGGCACTGTTAGGTTTAACAGTAACCGATATACAGCAAAGTGTAAGTGCTGCGGTAGGCGGTGTACAAACCGGACTTATTTATGAAGGCGATAAACGCTTTTCGTTATTAGTGCGTTTAGATGAGCGCTGGTCAAGCGATGTATCACAGCTTGCGCGTATGCCAGTGGCCGTGCCCAAAAGTGCCAACCCAGACCTTGCATTTGTACCGCTTGGCGAAGTTGCAAATATTAGTATTGATAAAGGGCCTAATCAAATAAACCGTGAAAGCGGTAAGCGTAATGTTGTTGTTACTGCAAATGTAGAAAGGCGTGATTTAGCAAGCTTTGTAAGTGATGCACAAGCCGCTTTAAATTCAGATCTTAATTTACCAAGTGGTTATTGGATTGAATACGGCGGCACATTTGAGCAATTAGAATCGGCAAGTAAGCGGTTATCGCTGGTGGTGCCAGTTACTTTATTGCTTATATTTGGCCTGCTTTACAGTGCGTTTAATTCACTTCGTGATTCGTTAATTATATTTAGCGGCGTACCACTTGCACTGACCGGTGGTGTGCTTGCGTTACTATTACGCGATATGCCGTTATCAATATCGGCAGGCGTGGGGTTTATAGCGCTAAGTGGTGTAGCGGTATTAAATGGCGTGGTTATGCTGTCGTTTATTAAACAATTAAGAGCCGATGGGCTCAGTTTAATAGATGCGATACAAACAGGGGCACTTTCGCGCTTGCGCCCAGTACTTATGACCGCTTTAGTGGCAAGTTTAGGGTTTATTCCTATGGCGCTAAATACTGGCACCGGCGCTGAGCTACAAAGGCCGCTGGCTACGGTTGTTGTAGGCGGGATTATTTCATCAACCTTACTTACGCTATTAATATTGCCTGCACTTTATAAATTAGTGCATGCAAAGTTTAATAGGCATCAAGCAGCTTAGGCAGTTGCAGCTCAATACATAACGTAAAAAGCAGCTGAAATTTCAGCTGCTTTTTGTTGTTAAGTAAACTTTGCAGGTTAATTATATTGAAACAAGTTATCCCAGCGCTCATCTAAAATAGTTTTTGCGTGTTCCAAATTTATTGCGCTATACACATCATTAGTGCACGTTACTAAGCGCATACGCTCCAACTTTTCAAGCGCATCGCTAATTTCAAAATCAAGATCGCACTGGTATTTGCTTTTAAACCAATGCTCTATTTGCTCATCAAGCGTTTGGGCGGTTAAGCCGCTTTCTGATTTTAGTAAAAACGTATAAGCAAGCAGGGCTTCTTTTATATCTTCTTCTTCGGCGGCGTCTATAAGGGTGTGAAAAACACCGGCGTTGTTATCGAGATTTTTAAAGTAGAGGTTATCGCTAAGCGCTTTCATAAATTTAATTTTACGGTTTTTAAACTTACTCCACTCTTTAAAAATAAAGCTGCCAAAAACCCCCATGCCAATAGCAAAGGTAATAAAGTGTTGTTGCGTCATTTCGACAGCTTCACTTCTAAAGCCACCCCAAAAAGCAAACAGAGCAAGCAATAATAAAATTGATGCACCAAGCTTAGTGATAAGTACCACCGCACCGCCAATTAAAGCCGATGAGCCAATAATTGCTTTATCAATAGGGCGCATGCGCACTTCACTATTAGGAAATAGCATTTCGAGATCGGCTTTTGGCACATTTTGAAACAGCTTAACTATGGTCGAACTTGGCTCAAACCCTAAAGGCATTTTATTTTTAGCTTCAAAATAAGCGCTGTCTTTAAAGCGAATAAACACGGCTACTCGGTCGTAATTAGTAAAGTGCAGCGGTTTTTTACGAAGGCCCCAAAAGCTGGTTATGGTTTCAGTGAGTTGCGACTCGCCACGGCGATAAAAAACCACTTCTTCAAAGTCATCAAATTCAACTTCAAGGCGCACTTTAAATAGTGACTCTTCGTTTAATGCATCTTGTAAGTCTTCATTGGTGATCACTTCAAAGTTAGCTGCATTAAGTACCTTAGCAAAATCTTTAGCAAAATCTCGTTGGCACTGCGCTTTTTGATCCTCCGATACTGGAGCTAATGATCGCGTGTCACTGTTGGGATCAAAGGGTGCGTAGTTGTTTTTAAGTGATTCAAGTGTTGAGTGGTAATCGTAATGAATAAGGCTTGCTAGTAAATCACAAAATTGTTTAAACGATGTTTTTTGTGTACTGCTTTTAAGCTCTTCGCTACACATATCAACAATATCTTGCTTTCTAAAGGGAATAAAACGCGCACTTTGCATAAGTTTTTAACTGCTTTGGTAGGTATTTAACTGCATTGACACATAATAAAATATTCTTATGGATATTACTAATTTGTTAATGCAGTAGGACCTGATAAATTTACTACACTGTTTTCAGCGTGTATTAACCTAAATATGTAATTATTAGCTCATTGAATAATCTTGTTCTTACTGATAAGTGAAAAGGATTTACTATGGCAATTCAAAAAAAGCTAAAAGAAAAAACGCGTAATTTTATTGACTCTAAGCATATGCTTAGCGGTATTACAGTGGCGTCGTTTTTAGAGTCAACCATAGTTCCTATTCCACTTGAAGCAGTGCTTGTGCCTCTTATGCAGGCTCGTCGAGAAAAGCTATGGCTTATAGCATTAATGGCGACCTTGGGCTGCATAGTGGGGGCATTGTTTGGTTATGCATTGGGTTACTATTTATTTGATGCAGTAGGCGATTGGATTATTAATACACTCTCGAGCCCTGAGCAATTTGAAAACGTTAAACAAAAAATGCAAGATCAAGGCTTTTGGTTTGTAATAACACTGGGCATTGTGCCCATTCCATTTCAAATAGCGATGCTTGCAGCGGGCGCGACTAAGTACTCTATTTGGCTATTTTTATTGGCCTCAGGTATTGCGCGTTCTATTCGTTACTTTGGCCTGGCTATTATTGTTTATTATGCCGGTAATGAAGCTGAGCGAATTATTAGTAAACATAAAACTAAAGCGATGGTTGGTTTAACTATTTTAGTGTTGGGATTGTGGGGACTTAGTACCGTAGTTTAAGTTTAAGTTTAAATTTTGGGGGGGGATTACGGTTTTCATCTTCGTGATGGTTTTTATTATTGTGCTATAGTTTTCAAATGAAGTACTGAAAAACCTAGCAATTAATATGATTGAAACAGTAAAACTTACCGTTAAACTTTCTAACTTTTATAAAATGCCTTTGATCAATAAAGTTTTAAGTTTAGCTTTATTGATCTATATTGCTATTTTTTCAGCCTACTCCCTAACTAACTTTCCTCCCTTACAAGTTCAAAACAATGTGTACGGTTTTACTACCGATTTTATTAATTTAATTGCCATTATATTTCTGTTTTGGATGGTTCAATGCTCTGAGCTATCTAAAAAAGCATATATTTTTTCTAGTTTTGGTTTATTACTATAGAGTATTGGCATCACGGCAGACGTGCTTGATGAGTTAGTTGTGCAACCTTATTGGATAAGTATTTATTTTGAGGACTTATGCAGAACCAGCGGCATGCTTTTAACTTCCTATGGTTTATTTAAAACTATGCGCTTTGTACAAAGTATTAATAACCGATTAGCGCGTGAGCTCATTATTGACGATTTAACCAAGGTACATAATAGACGTTATTTTTATCAGCACGCTAAAGATGCTCAGCACTCACCTTACGTTATTTTAATTATCGATATAGACCACTTTAAAGCAATTAATGATGAGTTTGGTCATGATGTTGGTGATGTAATGCTTAAAGAACTAGCAACTAAATACGACAATGCTTTTACGCACCAAAACAAATTTGCTCGCCTCGGTGGTGAAGAGTTTGGTGGCTACTTTCCTACAAATAATATGACGCAAGCGTGTGATTTTTCGCAGCAATTAATTGACCTTGCGCACACCATAAATATTCAAAACTCTCGTCACTTAACAGTAAGTATAGGTGTTGCAATGCAAACGCCTAATGAGCCTTTAGATAAAGTAATGAAGCGCGCTGATCAAGCTTTATATTTAGCTAAGAAGAGTGGCCGAGATCGTTTTGAAATTGCCCCGTAAGCGTTTTAATTACATAAGAACACGTCCTTATTGTTTGCACATTTACTACACTTTTTAACGTTTTCGTAAGGAAATGTCAGTGAGGGTAATGCTTTGTAAATCATGAAATTAAAATAGAATGTTTGGGTCATAATGGAGATATTAATAATAAGGAATAACCTTAATGACCAACTCCCTTTTAAAAGCTGCATTACCCTTAAGTCTAATTACTATTTTGTCGGGCTGTGGCTCTGACGATAGCTCAAGCTCTACAGGTTACATCCAATTGTATAACGGCTCTTACAATAGCCCATACACACGTTTGTTTGTTGAAGAAACAGAGCGCTCAGGCGCTGATTTTGCTGATGTAACTACTCGCCATAACTACAGCACAGACACTTATGATGTAAGTTTTGAGTATCTAGATGCTAACGACAGCTATATAACAATTAGCGATCAAGAAATTTCTATTAAGGGTGACAAAACACAGTTAGTAGTAATGAGTGGTAACTTTGATGAGCCTACATTTACAGAGCTTAGCGTACCTATCTCAAGCGATACGGGTGAGTTTAACTTAGGGTTTTACAATATTGCAGGTGAGGATACTAACTACGATATTTACTTAGCAACTGATGATGGCGTATTTGAAAGCGCGACACTTTTTTCATCGGCTCAATATTTAAGTGAGTTAGATCTGCAAAGCGTTGATGAAGGTTATTACACTATTTACATAACAGAAGCGGGCAGCAGTGATGTTGTGTACGAGTCGTCATCTGTTTATTTATACGATGAAGCAAGTTATGTAGCAATGATCCGCCCAAGTTATGCAACAGAAGAGGGCGGTATTACGCTTGATGTAGTAACCGATAATAACTACGTTACTGAGCTTAAACATCAATCTGCCCTAGGGCAATTACGTTTTATAAATACCGTTGATGACTACTCGCCAGTAAGCTTTTCTGCTACACGCGGTACAACTGTAAATACAACAAATACAGTCGCTAGTGACTCTTATACCGATTATGTTGAACTTTCGCCTAATAGTTACAGCGTAGCGATGTACGACGAAGAAGGTACAAAACTAGCTGATAACTTTTTAATGACGCTAGAGCGTGAGCAAAGTGCGGTGGGTATTTTTTATAACGACGTTGATAACGGTTTACGTATGATGAGCGTTGAAGAAAATCTAACACCAAGCAGTTACAGCCATACGGTATCGGTTGTAAATCTAATTGAAAGCTACGCAGGGCAGTCGGTTTCAGATGTAGATGTGTACTTTACACTTAACGGCGAAACGGTAGACGACACCAGTAACGTAGTCGATGGCCTAGATAAGTATGACCAAGAAGAGCAGGTTGTAGATAACGAAATTTACACGGTTTATGTTGTATATGAAGACAACGGCCAGCAAATTGTGCTTATTCAACAAAGCGATATGGACTTTACACAAGAGGGTAACTACATATTGATTTTAGAACATGATGAAACAACAAGCTCAGGTTATAAGATGACCCTAGAGCGCACTATTACCGATAGTGTTGAATAAACCTAAGCATATTAAGTAGCATAAAGCCTAAGCACTTTAAGTACTTAGGCTTTTTTATTGAACAAAATTTACCTACTCATTAATAATTAGGTACACTCAGGGCATAATAATTAATAAGAGTGTGCCATGGATGATTTAGTTGGGTTAGCCGTCATAGTAATACTGGTTGTAGTTGCCGGTGCTATTTGCGGCTTAATAGCGCTAGTGCAGTTAAATGGATTAAAACAAGAAGTTGCTGTTTTAAGGGCCAAAATAACACATCTACAAGCACATAAATCGATATCGCAAAGTGAACCTCAAAGTGAAGCATCTACGGCTCAGGCAGCGCTTTCAAGATCAGAGCCAATTGCTCATAAAGCACAGCCAAACTTAACGTCCCAAAACGCGTCGCCACCTTTAATAAATCAGCTATCAGCGCCTCCTAAAAAAGCCAAACCAGCTGAAGCATCAGCCATAGAATTACTATTTAATAAATTGCGCGCAGGGTTTGAGCAAAACTGGATGACCTGGATAGGCGCAATAGCGCTTGCGTTTGGGGGCATCTTTTTAGCTAAATACAGCCTAGAAGCGGGATTATTATCGCCTGTAATGAGGCTGAGTTTAGGCGGCTTATTTGGGCTTGGCCTAATTGCAGCCGCAGCTTATTTACACCATAAACGCATTGTATTTGAAGGCTTTAATAATTACATACCCGCAGCGCTTGCAAGTGGCGGGTTTATTACTTGTTTTGCTTTAACGCTTTTAGCTTACAGCAGTTATGACATGCTGAGCCCTACCGTGGCATTTTTTACACTGGCAGTTATTGCAATTAGCGCAAGTGCTATGGCGCTTAGGTTAGGCCCATTATTGGCTGTATTAGGTATTATTGGCGCTTATAGTGTACCAATATGGGTTAGTACAGGCAGCGGTAACTTGTTTGCATTATTTATGTATGTTGGCTTTGTAAGTTTGTCGGCTGCGTTAGTTGCACATAAAGTGCAGCGAGCTTGGTTGTGGTATTTATTATGGGCAGGGCATATTGGTTGGTATTTAGTTGGTTTTACGCTACTTGAAGTTAATACCGTTTGGTTAATGGGGGCATTTGCTTTACTTAGTATTGTAGGGTTAATTGCTATACCGCGCTTAGGTCTAAAACTGAATGTTATTGAATATCGCCCGCACAGTTTAAAACGTTTACTTAAAGTGCTTCCAGATCATGCATTATTACTCGCCTTTATAGCACCCTTAATATTTACAATGCTAATAAGTCACTTTGATATGCAGTGGCAAACAATCGGCGTGTTGAGTATTGTATTGGTGTTGTTTTTAGTCCTTAAAAATAGCCGTTGGGATATTTGGCAGGGCGTAGCGTTAGTTATTTCAACGCTATTAGTTATAAGTGCTGAAAGCACGCATCTTTCGCCAAACCTATTTGATGACGCCCTCTTTATATTCAAAAATGAATACGGTTTGGGTTTATTACTCGGATTGTTACTTACCGCTTTTGGGCTTTATTACGGTAAAAAACAGATTAAGCGTTTAGCGTTTCATATTACGGGGGCATTTAGTGTATTTGTAATGATAGCTACTTTATATACGCTTATTCCTAATTCTGCGTTAAGTACTGCATATCCATTTTGGGCCGTTGTATTGTTTGTAGTGGCGGCTATTTTAATAAAGCTCGCGCAACATAATACAACGCTATTTCAGCGTTTTACTTATTGGGTAGGCGCTAATGCCAATATTACGTTAGCAATTACCATGCTACTAAGTGACAGCGGCCTAACCATTGCTCTTGCTGTACAAGTATTACTTATAAGCGTACTTATTAAACGCTATAGCGTGCCTATGCCACATTGGCCTATAAAAGCCTTGGTTGCTGCGTTATTACTGCGCCTTACGCTTTCACCTTGGACGCCAAGTTACGATGCACTCACGGTATTTGGTTTGCATTGGAGCATAGTGGTTTACCCGTTATGCATTGCGTTATTTTTTGCCGCAGCTAAGTGCTTTGACTCATCAAAACTTAAAATATGGTTAGAAGGTGCAGCCCTTCATTGTTTAGCGCTTTTTATTACAACCGAAACAAGTTATCAGTTAGTAGGACATTATCCGCAATTTGATTCACTTAATTTTTATGAACAAATACTCCTTACCTGTAACTGGCTGGCATTAGGGTGCGTGTATTTACATAGAGCAAAACTTGCCGGTACTTTAGCTAAGTTATACCAAGTGGCGGGCTTTGCACTTGTAGGGTTAGCAGGGCTTTTTGCTATTAAAACACTGCTTGACGATAACCCATTATTTGAATCACTTTACATAGGTGAGCTGCCAATAGTTAACTGGTTATTACTATTGTGGTTAGTTCCTGCAGGATTAACGCTTTGGCTGGCCAAGCTTGTAAAACCAATAAATGCTAAAGCTACGCCACTTATATTGGCCGTTGCAGGTGGCTTTATATTATTGGCAATAAACAGCTTTATTCGTCAGTACTGGCAAGGGCCTTATATTTACTTATCCAAAGGGGCGAGCAATGCAGAGCTTTATAGTTACTCTGTTATTTGGTTAGTATTGGGTGCGGGTACTGTTATTTTTGGTCATTTAAAAAATCAATTATTAATACAAAAAATAGGCCTAGGCATACTAGCTGCAGTTATTGTTAAAGTGTTTTTAATTGATATGGCTAACTTGGAGGGCTTACTTAAAGCGCTTTCGTTTATTGGATTAGGGCTTTCGTTGGTGGGGCTAAGTTGGTTGTTCCAAAAGCTTAGAAGCCGAGTAAATCCAGTTTAATTTTATGAGCACTTTATAAAGCAAAGCCCAGTGAAGATACTGGGCTTTTTGTTTTACGCTATTACTTGATAGCTTTTAACTAGAATACTTTTTACTCGCTTATTATGTACTGTGATTAAGCAGTGCCTTTAGTTTGCCCGGTTTAATTGGCTTACTTAAATAATGAATATTAGCGGCTTTGGTTTCTTGTTTAAGCTCGGTGTCGCGCACTGCGGTAATTAAAATAGCAGGGACTTGGCTTTGCCAAATTTCGCGCAGGGTTTTAATTAGCGTTATGCCATCGCAGTCATTGCCTAATTGGTAGTCCATTAAAATAACATCGGGTGCACCGTTTTCTTTAGCGTGCGCCAGTACATTATTTACATTATCAAATAGCGTGTAATTAGCTTGCCACTTTTTAAGTAAGCTTGCCATTGCAGCTAGGTTTTCAGGGTCGTCGTCTACGGCAACAATATTAATTGCTGCACGGTTTTCTATTAGGCTGTTTGTAGTACTTTTTTGTTGTACAAACTGCTCTTCGCCATAAGGTACTTCAATGCTAAAGCGGCTACCTTTATTAGGTTCAGAATGCACATCAAGCGGCAAGCTTAGTAAGTCAGCCATACGTTTTACAACACCTAAGCCTAAGCCTACGCCTTTGTTATCGCCCGACTCAACACGGTAAAAGTCGTTAAATATTTTAGCTTGCTCTACTTCGCTAATACCTGGGCCTGTATCCCATACTTCTATTCGTAAATTATGCTTTCGGTTCCTGCAGGCAATTAATACACGGCCATTATCGGTGTATTTAACTGCATTAGAGACCAAGTTTTGAATAATTCGGCGCAAATAGGTTATATCGCTGTGCACGACCTGATGGTTTGAACGCACACTAAGTTTAAGACCTTTATCACTTGATAAAATAGCGTATTCACTTTGCAGTGGGGCTAAAATATCTTCAATATAAAAGTGGCGAGGGGTAGGGGTCATAGCGCCTTGCTCTAGCTTGGCTATTTCAAGCAATGCCGACATTAAATGCACGGTTGAATCGAGACTGTCGCCTAGTTTTTCAAAGCTGTTTTGGTTAGTGCTGTCGAGCTGTTTTTCGTCAATGGCGGCAAGGTATAAACGTGCTGCATTTAACGGCTGTAAAATGTCGTGGCTCGCTAGTGCTAAAAAGCGCGTTTTACTGTCGTTGGCTTGCTCTGCTTCTCGTTTAGCTAAGGTAAGTGCTTGCTCGGTTTGTACACGGCTATCTATTTGAGCTTGTAAGTCTTTATTAATAGTTTGCACTTCTTGAGTACGTGCTTCTATGCGGTTTTCAAGATCCATGTTTACTTCTTCAAGCGCATTTTGCGTACTTATGTGGTTTGTAATATCTGAAAAGCTGGTAACAAATCCGCCATCGGGCAGCGGATTACCAATCATTTCGTATACTTGGCCATTACGACGGTGGCGAATAAAATGATGCGAGCTGCCATATTTTAAATGCTGTACACGTTTTTCTACTTGGCGTTCTATTTCACCAGGGCCACATTCACCACGGTTAGCGTTGTATCTAATAATGTCTTCTATGGGTTGGCCTACTTCTAAAAAGCCTTCAGGGTAGCCAAACATTTCATTGTAGCGTTTGTTCCATGCAACGAGTTTTAAATCTTTATCAACAACTGAAATACCATGGCTTAAATTTTCGAGTGAGGTAAATAACAGATTTTGATTAAATTGCAGCGCTTGTGTGGTTTCGTCAAAAAAGTTTACTACTTCTTCAAACGCCATACGTTTACCCGACGATACCGTATGTATTAACGCTTGCGCTGACGATGCGCCAAGCACGCCCGTTAATGCGCGTTCGCAGTAAGCTATAAATTCAGGCTCTGGGTGTGCGTTGTTATCGCTTAAATGATGGGCGAGTGCGTAATGGGCCAATACTTGTTGGCTGCGCTGAATCCCTAGAAATGTTTGCAGTAGTATTTTAAAGTCGTAAACGGTGGCTTTTACGTCTTTATTTAAGCGCCTTGATAAAATAGCCTGATCTTTAGGGTTAACAAAAGCAGCGGCCTGAATTTTATCAATTAAGCGCTCCTCAGCCCCAAGTGAAAAACTAATATAACAACCAATATTGGCAAACAAAGCTATCAATGTTCCACGCGTTATAAGCGTTTGTTGCAGCTCGCTATCAAGGGTTGTGCCGGCATCGAGTATTGGCAGCATTAAAAATAGTATCCAGCAAATAAAGCCTGCTACTAAACCCGCATACACCCCATAAGCATGACCTTTTCGCCAATATAAACCACCCACAATAGAGGGCAGCAATTGGGTAACAAGTGAAAACGCCACCAAGCCCATACTGGCCAGTGCGCTACTATGGCCAAACCATTGCTGATAGAAATAGGCCAAAATTAATATGCCTGCAATAGCAAAGCGCCTTACAAGTAATATACGAGACTTATAACTGCTGGTAATTAAGTTACGTTTAAACTTTCTACGTAGCATTAACGGCAGTACCACATCGTTTGAAATCATCGTGCTTAATGTAAGCGTTGCTACCACTATCATTGCAGTGGCGGCCGATAGTCCACCTATAAATACAAAGGTGGTTAAAAAAGCGTTGTCGTTGATTAGCGGTAGGGCAAGTACAAAGCTGTCGGGTGAATAGCCGCTGCCAATTTCAGGATGAATGGCCGCAGTCGCAATAGGTAAAATCATTGCGGCTGTTAGTAATAAATACAGCGGGAAAGCCCAGCGAGCGGTAAGTAAGTGGCGTTTGTTTTGGTTGTCGACCACGGTTACATGAAACTGGCGAGGCAAACATATAATAGCCGCTGCAGCCATTAAAGACTGGCCAATAAAGTTAAAGCTAAAAAAGTTAAAATCGCTCCAGTGACCCCAAATAGACTCAGTTACTTTGTTCGTGGTGGCTTCAGGTAAATTAAAAAGTGTAAATACTGCAAGCCCCGCAACGGCAATAAGAGCAATAAGTTTGATCATAGATTCAAATGCAACAGCGAGCATTAAGCCAGAGCGATATTCAGTTACATCAACTTTGCGAGTACCAAAAAATATAGCAAATAAAGCCATAATTAGTGTGGCAGAAAGCGCGAGCATATCGCCGGATATTTTATTACTGTTTTGCAAAAGTAAAAAGCTTGTACTAAGCGCTTTTAATTGCAGTGCAATGTAGGGAATGGTTGCCAGTAATGCGATTACAGTAACCATTATTGCTGTAGTTTGACGTTTGCCGTAACGAGCTGAAATAAAGTCAGCAATAGTCGTTATGTTTTGTTTTTTACTTACCAGTACCAGCTTACGTAAAAATCCTTGGCCGAATAAAAACAGCAATGCAGGGCCTAATAATATTGGCAAGTAACTCCAACTGCTGGTGGCGGCTGTTCCCACCGAACCGTAATAAGTCCAAGAGGTACAGTAAATCCCGAGTGAGAGTGAATACACAAAAGGGTGATGGCTAATACGCTTTGCCAAAGGGGTTGTTTTATCGCCCCAATTGGCAAGCCAAAACAGCACACCTATATAACTTAAAGCAACAATAATGAGTACGGCAGTCATGTTGTTATTAAACCTTATTATTTTAAATAGTCCCTCATCCCTATGAGGGATTAACACAATACCAGAACTGGGGTTAAGTGTGAGGGTTGAATTTAAAATAAAACTTTTATTTTATTTATATCTTATTGAATATTAACAGTAAAAATAAAACACCCTTGAGCATTAGACTAATGTCGCATTAATGACCAACTTATCAATTTAATCATAAAGCCAGCTTACAAAAACAGCCTAAGTAATTGAAATAATATAAAAATATATAAAACACGCTTGAATGATAAATACAGTTTACGTAAACGTTAACAGGCTGTTACGACTATGGTCTCAATTCAATATGTAACCAGCGTTGCTAAATTGGTAAGCGAAGATAAAAAACCACTCATCGCGATATTGCGGTGCTTAAAGGGGAAAACAAAAATGGCTTTTAAAGATGAAGAACAAGCAAAAGCTTATTGGGCAGAAAACATTTCGCTGTTATTTAAACTGTTAGCAGTGTGGTTTGTCGTGTCTTTTGGCTTTGGCATATTACTGGTTGATGTACTTAATGAAGTACGTTTTTTTGGGTTTAAACTTGGCTTCTGGTTCGCCCAGCAAGGCGCGATTTATACCTTTGTTGCTTTGATTTTTGTGTACGTTTTCAAAATGAATACGTTAGATAAAAAATACGGCGTAGACGAATAGGAGCTAAGCAATGGATGTTCAAACACTCACGTTTTTAATTGTTGGTTTAAGCTTTGCGCTTTATATCGGCATAGCAATATGGGCCCGAGCGGGTTCAACCAAAGAGTTTTATGTAGCGGGCGGCGGCGTACCTCCTCTTGCTAATGGTATGGCAACAGCTGCCGATTGGATGAGCGCCGCGTCGTTTATTTCAATGGCGGGTATTATTTCGTTTGCAGGTTACGATGGCAGTGTTTACTTAATGGGGTGGACAGGTGGTTATGTACTATTAGCCATGTGTTTAGCGCCTTACTTACGTAAATTCGGCAAGTTTACTGTGCCAGACTTTATTGGCGACCGTTACTATTCACGTACCGCGCGTTTAGTGGCTATTTTTTGTGCCATATTCATTTGTTTCACTTATATAGCAGGACAAATGCGTGGCGTAGGCGTGGTATTTTCACGCTTTTTAGAAGTAGAAATTGAAACCGGTGTTTACATTGGTATGGTGATTGTATTCTTTTATGCGGTACTTGGCGGCATGAAAGGCATTACCTACACACAAGTAGCGCAGTATTGTGTACTTGTATTTGCCTACCTTGTACCAGCCATTTTTATCTCGATGATGATGACGGGTCATTTCTTCCCACAAACCGGTTTTGGTGCCACATTAATTGGCAGCGATGGCGTGTACGTACTTGATAAACTAGACGGCTTAAGTGCTGAGCTTGGTTTTGCACAATATACCGAAGGCTCTAAGAGCATGATTGACGTGTTCGCTATTACTGGTGCGTTAATGGTAGGTACTGCTGGTTTACCACATGTAATTGTACGCTTTTTCACTGTACCTCGCGTAAAAGACACACGTATTTCTGCAGCATGGACACTTGTGTTCATCGCGATTGTTTACACAACAGCACCTGCGGTTGCAGCCTTTGCTCGTGTAAACATGGTTGATACTATTAATGGTAAAGACGGTAGCGGTACAGCTTACGCAGAAGCACCAGGATGGATTAAAAACTGGGAACGCACAGGTTTAATTACATTTGATGATAAAAACGGCGATGGCAAAATGTTCTACACGGCGGGTAAAATCACCGATCCGAACAGTGCTAACGAAGTAAATGTAGACCGCGACATTATGGTATTAGCAAATCCAGAAATTGCTAATTTACCAGCATGGGTAATCGCACTTGTAGCTGCCGGTGGTATTGCCGCTGCACTGTCTACAACAGCAGGTTTACTATTGGTTATTTCGACCTCCGTTTCGCACGATTTACTCAAGCGAACCCTCAAGCCCGACATTACCGACAAGCAAGAGTTACTTGCAGCGAGGTTGGCAGCCATGGTCGCTATTGTTATCTCCGCGTACTTTGGTATTAACCCGCCTGGATTTGTGGCATCGGTAGTGGCATTTGCCTTCGGCTTGGCGGCAGCGAGTTTCTTCCCAGCAATTATTATGGGTATATTCTCTAAAACAATGAACCGAGAGGGCGCAATTGCAGGCATGGTAACGGGTATTGGCTTTACCGCTGCGTATATCATCTTCTTCAAGTTTGTAAGCCCAGAGCTAAACAATCCTGAACATTGGTTTTTAGGTATTTCGCCTGAAGGTATTGGCTTAATTGGTATGATTATTAACTTTGTAGTAGCTGCAGTTGTTCTTAAATTTACTCAAGCTACACCTATTGAAATTCAAGAAATGGTAGAAGGTATTCGTAATCCTAAAGGGTCAGCTGAAGCGCACGATCACTAGGCAACATTTATAGATATAGTAAAAAAACATAAAGCACCCAAAGCCTGACTTTAGTCGGGCTTTTTATTTGTTTAATAAATAAGTACATTAGATTGGTACATCACCATTTAAAGAGCGAATACAATGAGTGTAGAACAACAAGAAATAGCCCAATATGTTTGTTTGCAAGCGCCTTTTAGTATGCTTGATAGCAGCGCATGCGAATACTTTGTAAATCATCTTGATATTATTTACCTTACCCGCGAAAACCAAACTCAGTGGTTACAAAGTGAAAACCCTAAACTATTTTTAATTCGCTCTGGTTTGTACGACCTAGTTGATGGCAAGGGCGATGTTGTTACGCGCTTAGCGCAAGGTGACTATTTTGGTTTTCCGTCGCTGTTAACCGGTGAGGCAATTCAAAATAGGTTAGAAGTACAAAAAGAGGGCATAGTGTATATGCTCTCTCAAACGCATTTTGATTTTTTACGCAGAGAATATAAATCGTTTGAGCAATACTTTGTACGCGCTCATGCTAACCGGTTGTTGTCATCGCATTATAAAAGTAAAAACGATAGCTGGTCGGAACGTAAAATATCAGAGCTGATGACGCGCACAGCAATTACGCTTACGCCCGATGCAAGTATTAGGCAAAGCGCTAAAAAAATGAAAGAGCATGGTGTGTCGTCAATAATGATAACGCAGCACGCGCACTTAGTAGGGGTGGTGACCGACCGCGATTTACGCAACCGAGTACTTGCCGACGAGGTAGATCCACAAGACGCAGTAAGCAGTATTATGACCGCCAAACCTAAGTTTATATTTGAAAATAACCGGGTGTTTTCGGCGCTGCACTTAATGCTTAAATACAATATTCACCATTTGCCCGTGCTTGACGAAAACCATAACCCGATAGGGATGATAACCAGCACCGATTTACTGCGCCAACAAAAAAGTGACCCCGTACAGCTTATTGGGCGCATATATAAAGCGCACACTGTTACTGATTTAAAACGCTACGCTAAAGAAATTCCCGAACTTTTGCGTAGTTTTTCATACAACATTGACGACATATCGCTAATTGGTAAATTACTCAGTGGTTTAACCGATGCGCTTACATCGCGCCTGATTCACTTATTTCAAGAAGAGCATGGCGCAGCGCCAACCAGCTTTAGTTTTATTTGCTTTGGCTCGCAAGCACGCGAAGAACAAACCCTGCATTCAGATCAAGATAACGGCTTATTACTCCCTAACGACTTAACCACCGAGCAACACGCTTACTTTAAAAGTATGGGGGAGTTTGTATGCGAGAATTTAGTTGAGTGCGGCATTAGGCGTTGCCCAGGTAATATTATGGCAAGCAGTGATGAGTGCCGTATGAGCGTAAACGACTGGAGCGAGCGCTTTTTTAAATGGATAAAAAGCCCCACACCCAATGCAATGCTTAACTGTAAGATATTTTTTGACCTGCGATTTATTGAAGGTTCAAACGCTTTATACACGGCTTTTTGCGAGCAACTAATTCGTATATCGCGTAACGACTTATTCTATGCCGCAATGGCAACCGACATAAGCAGCAACAGCGTGCCAATTGGTTTATTTAATAAATTTAAAACAGAAAAAACAGATCAAAATAATAAATACATAGATTTAAAAAAACGCGGTGTTGTAATTATAAATGACATAGTGCGGTTATACGCTTTAAAAGCGGGTATTAGGCGCGCCAACACGCAAGAGCGATTAGACGCACTATTAAAACATAAACTGATCAGCAAAGAAGATATATACAACCTAAAAGACTGTTGGCGGTTCTTAACGCAGCTTCGCTTGAGTACACAAATAAACGAAGAAGGCTTACCGAGTAATTGTATTAATCCTAATAAATTAAACTCACTAGAGCGCCATCAGCTAAAAGAAGCGTTTTACCTTGTTAAACAAGCGCAGCAAGCCGCCGCGTTTAAGTTTGCTCGTGGCAGTTTATAATGATGGATTACTAACATGGGAAAAAAGCTGCTCACTCGGTATTTAAAGCGCCGTAAATTACTAGGCAAAAATGCCTTACAACAACGTTATTTGGTGATTGATTTAGAGCTCACTGGCCTTGATGCAAAACAGCACGAAATTGTATCGGTAGCGTGGGTGATAATAGATAACCAATGTATAAAAATGAGCGAGTCGCAGCACCTTATAAATAAAGACGTAAAAAGCCTTGAGCAAAGTCCTGTTTTTCATGGGATTAGCGACGATGCTATAGCAAAGGGGCTAAGCCTAAACAGTATATTAATACAATTAAGTAACCATTTTAGCGACTGTATTTTAGTGTTTCATAATGCCATGCTCGATTGGGGCTTTTTAAAAATAGCCTTAAAAAATGCCAATATAACAACGCGGCCTAAACTGATACTCGACACACTCCATATTGAGAAAAAGCGCTTACTCCATCATTCAACTGAAATAAAACAAGATGATTTAACCCTTAATGCTTGCCGCACACGTTATGAGTTACCAAGCTATCATTGCCATCACGCACTGACCGATGCACAAGCCACTGCCGAGTTACTGCTAGCCCAGTGCCATCAAATAAGCCGTGGCAAAGAGTTAAAAGTAGGCGAGTTGATGTAGGTTGGCTGTAGGCGGGGCTTTATGCCGCGCGAGATAAACTCCCGCCTACAATAAAGAGCAGTTTACTTTTATTGTTATCCGTATAACTATAGGTACAGTTACGTAATCATTATCTAACTAATCACTTCAAGGACGATCATGAAACTCATCACTGCCATTTTCTTAACCTTATTCCCACTCATCACTTTTGCTAATTCAAGTTTGCCTACAAGCCGTCAAATTTCGGTTCAAGGGACTGCAGAGGTGCTTGCCAATCCTGATATCGCTAAAATACTATTTCAAATTATAAGTATTAAAAACGAACCTTTAGCAGCTAAGAACGATCTTGATAATAAAGTTAATTTACTAATTGATGGACTAAATCAATTTGAAATAACTGCCGATGATGTAGTTGCCTCAAGTGTTAAAGTTGAAAAAACGGGTATGGATTACATTGAAACAGGGCATCAGACTCCCGCTGAATACGCAGCTATAAGGACCTTTGAAGTAACACTAAAAAATATTGAAAGAGTGAATGATTTAAGTGATTTTTTATTGATTTTAAAAGTAAATGCGATTCAAAATACTGAGTTTTTATCTTCAAAAGCTGAGCTGTTACAAGCACAAGCTACACAACAAGCACTTAATAACGCAAAAGAAAAAGCAAATATGCTTGCTAACTCCTTTGGTACAAAAGTGGGTGAAGTACGCACAATTAGCTCAACTCAAAAAAGCGTTTACAGTGGTTTTGGTACAGCGGTTAAAAAAATAGATAGAGTAAATCCAATAAGCGATTCATTTCCTAAAGCTCGCAAAAATTATCTACAACAAACGGTAAGCTTTAAATCATCAATAAACGTGGTGTTTGATTTAGAGGTAGATGAATAAGCTAAAATTTTCATTCCGAATACATTTTCATAATGTAAGCTGGCTTTAAGTTTTTGATTAATTTGAAGGTAGCGATACTATGAGCGATGAAAGCAACACATTAAAAGCACAAACTGAGGCAAAAATAGCAGCAGGGCGCAAAGGTAATCCTGATTTTATGAAAGGTGTTGATGAAACGATTGCACAAGCAAAAGCGTTTCAACAAGGTGCTAATGCACTTGATTTAAACCAAATCGCACCAAGTTTTGAGTTACCAAATCAACATGGTCAATCGGTGGACTTAACTGAGTTACTTGCTAAAGGGCCTGTGGTTGTTACTTTTTATCGTGGAAGTTGGT
Organism: Pseudoalteromonas sp. APC 3355; assembly: GCF_030407615.1. Taxonomy (NCBI): domain Bacteria; kingdom Pseudomonadati; phylum Pseudomonadota; class Gammaproteobacteria; order Alteromonadales; family Pseudoalteromonadaceae; genus Pseudoalteromonas; species Pseudoalteromonas sp. APC 3355. The sequence goes on from NZ_JASDDB010000012.1 coordinate 88,864, forward strand.
GTCCGTACTGTAATTTACACCTCAAAGCGCTTCAAGCACGTTTACCTGAAATTCACGCATTAGGCGCACAATTGGTAGCTATTAGCCCGCAAGTACCCGATGGCTCAATGAGCGAAAGCGATATAAGTAAAATGGATTTTTTAGTGCTGAGTGATCAAAATGCCGATGTAGCAGCAAGCTACGGAGTAGCATGGCAAGTACCCACATTTTTACTCGAGCATATGCGAGTAGACCGAGGCTTAGATTTAGAGTCGGTTAACAATGGCAATAGTAGTGTTTTACCGATCCCTGCCACCTTTGTTTTAGATAAACAAGGTAAAGTGACTTGGCGTTATGTTGATGTTGATTATCGTACTCGTTCTGAGCCAGAAGATATAATTAACGCTTTGAAAAATTTAGTATAAAAAACTTAATTTTAAAAGTCAGACCCCTCGAAGAGCTTGCAATGCCTAAGCTCTTTAACCTTAATTTAAAGTTTCTAATGCTTCCCTCTTATAATCAGATGCAAGGTCGATTACAATACAGACATCTAAAAGGCGTATTGCCTTTATCTGCACGCTAAAAGAGTGGATTTTATATTTCATGGCAATCAAACTTGCAATTAATGGTTTTGGTCGTATTGGTCGAAATATTGTCCGCGCGTTATACGAGTCTGGTTTGAGCGACGATATAAAAATTGTTGCGATTAACGAACTTGCTGATCCTGAAGCTATTGCTCATTTATTAAAATACGACACATCCCACGGTCGTTTTTCTTTTCCTGTAAAACTTGGTGAAGACACCATTAGTGTTGCAGGCGATACCATTGCACTTTTTTGTGAAGAAAACCCAATTGAATTACCTTGGCAAACGCTCGATGTAGACGTTGTACTTGAATGTACGGGTGTTTATCACTCGCGTGAACATGCGCAGTTACATATTACCGCAGGCGCTAAAAAGGTGTTGTTTTCGCATCCGGCCGATAACGATGTTGATGCTACGATTGTGTATGGCATTAACGACGATGAGCTTAAAAGCGAGCACACAATTGTTTCTAACGGATCGTGTACAACTAACTGTGTTGTGCCGGTTATTAAAGTATTAGATGATGCATTTGGTATTGAGTCGGGCGCTATTACAACGATTCATGCGTCGATGAACGATCAACAAGTGATTGATGGTTATCATCATGATTTACGCCGTACTCGCGCTGCAAGCCAATCAATTATTCCAGTTGATACAAAGCTCGCCCGTGGTATAGACCGTATTTTACCTAAATTTAAAGGCCGTTTTGAAGCCATCGCCGTACGTGTACCAACTATAAATGTCACGGCAATGGATTTAAGTGTAACGGTTAATACCGATGTAGATTTAAATGCAGTAAATAATGCACTTAAAGCACAAGCAAAAGACCGCTTAGAAGGTATTTTAAGTTATACCGAAGAGCCGCTTGTATCGGTTGATTTTAATCACGACCCACATTCTTGTATTATTGATGGCACACAAACACGTGTTAGTCATAAACGACTGATAAAGTTATTAGTATGGTGTGATAACGAATGGGGTTTTGCTAATCGTATGCTCGACACAGCGCGTGCTATGATGGCAGTGAATAAGTAATTTATTAATATAATAATTTTAAACGTATTTTTCAGGTTCAGTATCGTTAACTAAGGAGATGTTCATGTCGGTCATAAAAATGGCAGATTTAGATTTAAACGGCAAACGCGTATTAATTCGTGAAGATTTAAATGTACCAGTTAAAGCAGGTAAAGTGACGTCAGATGCGCGTATTCGTGCAGCACTACCTACTATTAAACTAGCCCTTGAGAAAGGCGCTAAAGTAATGGTTATGTCACACCTTGGCCGTCCTACGGAAGGGGAATACGATGAAGCGTTTTCGCTTGCACCTGTAGCTGATTACTTAAACGATGCCCTAGAGCAAACTGTACGTTTAGAAAAAGATTACCTAAACGGTGTTGATATTGCTGATAACGAAGTGGTTGTTTTTGAAAATGTGCGCTTTAACAAAGGCGAGAAGAAAAACGACGAAGCGCTATCTAAGCAACTAGCAGCACTGTGTGATGTATATGTAATGGATGCATTTGGTACGGCTCACCGTGCACAAGCGTCTACCCATGGCGTTGGCTTATTTGCTGATGTGGCATGTGCAGGTCCATTGTTATCGGCTGAGCTTGAAGCGTTAGGCAAAGCACTTGATAATCCAGCACGTCCATTAGTTGCGATTGTTGGTGGTTCTAAAGTATCTACTAAGCTTACCGTTTTAGATTCACTTTCTAAAATTGTTGACCAATTAGTTACCGGCGGCGGTATTGCAAATACCTTTATTGCTGCATCAGGTAGCCCTGTTGGTAAATCGCTTTACGAACCTGATTTAATGGAAGAAGCGAACCGTTTATGTGCAGCAGCGATTGCTAATAATGGTGAAATTCCGGTACCGACTGACGTAGTGGTTGGTAATGAGTTTTCTGAATCTGCTGTAGCTACGCTTAAAGATGTAAGCGAAGTAACAAGCAATGATATGATTTTTGATATTGGCCCTGATACAGCGAGCAAGCTTGCAAAAATTATTGCAAATGCAGGCACTGTTGTATGGAATGGCCCAGTTGGCGTGTTCGAGTTTGACCAGTTTGGTAATGGCACACGTGCTATTGCACAAGCAATTGCTAACTCAAATGCTTTTTCAATCGCCGGTGGTGGTGATACCTTAGCCGCAATCGATAAATACGGCATTGCCGATAAAGTATCTTATATTTCTACTGGTGGTGGTGCGTTCTTAGAGTTTTTAGAAGGCAAAAAACTTCCAGCAGTTGAAATGCTAGAGTCGCGCGCTAAGTAATTTTAGTGGCGTAAGGTGAGGGGGTAATAGCCCTCACCGACAATTAATTACTAAATACCTCTCACCCTAATTTAGTCGTTAATTTAGACGGAATATTACTGCAAAGCAGTGGTTTTTCGTGGCGTTGTTATAACGCCAAACTAACACATCCGTTCAAACTAGATGGTAGGGAACTACTGTCGATAAATTGGAGAATACCCAATGGCTTTAATCAGTATGCGACAACTTTTAGATCATGCAGCAGAGCATGGTTACGGCGTACCTGCTTTTAATGTTAACAATCAAGAGCAAATGCGCGCAATAATGGAAGCGGCTGACAAAACAAACAGCCCAGTAATCGTTCAGGGATCAGCTGGCGCACGTGCTTATGCTGGTGCTCCATTTATTCGTCATATGATTTTAGCAGCCGTTGAAGAATGGCCACATATCCCAGTTGTAATGCACCAAGATCACGGCACATCGCCAGGTGTATGTCAGCGTTCAATTCAGCTTGGTTTTTCATCAGTAATGATGGATGGCTCGTTAATGAGCGACGGCAAAACTCCTTCAAGCTACGAATACAATGTAGAAGTAACGCGCGAAACAGTTGCGATGGCGCATGCCTGTGGCGTATCTGTTGAAGGCGAGCTAGGTGTTCTTGGTTCACTTGAAACAGGTGAAGCTGGCGAAGAAGATGGCGTTGGCGCAGAAGGGTTATTAACAACGGATCAAATGCTAACAGACCCTGAAGAAGCGGCTGATTTTGTAAATAAAACACACGTTGATGCACTTGCAATTGCTTGCGGTACTTCACACGGTGCTTATAAATTTACTCGCCCACCAACAGATGACATTTTAGCGATTGATCGCATTAAAGCGATTCATGCCCGTATTCCTAACACGCACTTAGTGATGCATGGCTCATCTTCGGTTCCACAAGAGTGGTTAGAAATTATTAATCAGTACGGTGGCGAAATTCCAGAAACTTACGGTGTGCCAGTTGAGCAGATTGTTGAAGGCATTAAATTTGGTGTTCGTAAGGTAAATATTGATACCGATTTACGTTTAGCATCTACCGGTGCAATTCGCCGTCATATGGCGCTTAACCCATCTAACTTCGATCCACGTAAATACCTAGCTGAAGCGACTAAAGCAATGACAGAGATTTGCGTTGCACGCTATAACTCGTTTGGTACTTCTGGCCAGGCTAGTAAAATTAAGCCAATTTCACTTGATGAAATGCACCTTAAATACTTAAGCGGCGAACTAGACCCTAAAATTAGATAATAGATCAATTTATAATTGATCATTATTAGGGCCTGTTTATCTTTCGAGGTTGAATTTGCAGCAGTATGTTTGGTATTTAGGCAAGGCAGAGCCTATGCAGTGTGGTTATTTCCCATAAATAGGCGATAACGTGGAATAAATGCCAAACATGCGCTGCCCGAAGGGTTCTGCCTAGGGGCAATTTACTCTTTGTTGCCTACATGGATGTAGGTAAGGGGCGTGAGCAGGACGCGGAAGCTTTGCTCGGTTTTTACTTAGCCCGCTAGGTTACAAACCTCACGCCGCGATTAAATCGCCCCTAGATTGAACAAATTTTAATCCTGAAAGGTCAACAGGCCCTAAGCCAGTAACTTTGTTGCTGGCTTTTTTAATGTCAGCCCTTTTTATATTACAGATTACGGTTTTTTGATCAGATCACTGCATTACCAACGCGGAATTTTGGGATCACGCATTTACTAACACAGCCTTTTTCGGATCATTACTTTACTAAGCCAAATACACTTTAATGCTATTTTGGGCTCTGAGATAATTTGATCGTTATTTATTTGTACAAACAATCAACAACTTATTGCTTTGACTAGGTACAACTCTGATCTGAGGGGGGATCGGCTTGGTAAAAATCTGATCCTTTATTTGGGGCTTAGTAAAATTTAGATCTATTTTTGAACGTATTGTTTGTTACACAGGCGGGTTTGTTGATTTTAAAATGGCTTTAAAGCTACTTTTAAACGATCGATCTGTAAAAATGTCTTGGTTAGTAAAACAATGATCCCAGCTAGTTTAATATTGTTTAGTGGTTTAAATAGCGATACAAAAAAGATAATTTCAAAAAGTTAGCTATTACATAAATTTATCGTAAATCTCTTTTTATTAGGTTAAATATTAAAAAGGTTTTAAAAATATGACGTTAATGAGGTTTTTTGTCACTAATTTGTGTTTTTTTTACCACCATTTTAATTTACACGTTACACTTTCATAAAAATGTCATACTTAGTCATAATAATGAAAACTAATTCGATAGCGTAAGAGATAAATTGGAATGTCACGTAAAGTACTAGTCGTAGATGACGAAGCTCCTATCAGGGAGATGTTGGTTTTTGTTTTAGAGCAAAATGGATTTCAAGCAATTGAAGCAGAAGATTACGACTCTGCTATTGCAGCTATGGTTGAACCTTACCCAGATATGGTTTTACTTGATTGGATGTTACCAGGTGGAAGCGGTATTCAAATTGCTAAAAAGTTTAAGCAAAACGAACACACCCGCCAAATCCCAATTATTATGCTTACAGCTCGCGGCGAAGAAGAAGACAAAGTACGCGGCCTTGAAGTAGGTGCTGACGATTACGTCACTAAGCCGTTTTCTCCTAAAGAGCTTATGGCACGTATTAAAGCGGTTATTCGCCGTGTATCGCCAACCTCATTAGAAGAAGCTATTGAAGTACATGGCCTGCGTTTAGACCCTATTTCGCATCGTGTTACCTCAGAAGGTAACGAGCTTGATATGGGGCCAACCGAATTTAGATTACTGCACTTTTTTATGACTCACCCAGAACGTGTTTATAGCCGTGAACAACTGCTTGATCATGTGTGGGGAACTAACGTTTACGTAGAAGATCGCACGGTTGATGTGCACATTCGTCGCCTGCGTAAAGCAATTGGCCCACTTGGACATGACCGTTTGGTGCAAACAGTACGTGGCGCTGGGTATCGTTTTTCAAGTAAGCTGTGATCAGCTTAAAGCTTAGCTAATGTGTAAAATACGCATGTATTACTACTCTAAGGTAAAGTGAGTGTATGTATCGAGTTGTTAATAAACAGGCGTTAGTTAAACGCCTGTTTATCTATTTTTTACCCTTACTATTAATTGGTGTGCTGGTTGGCGCGCCATTTTTGCTTTTATTTTTAGGATCTTTTTCTCTCCTTATTTGGCACTACCATCAACTTTATCGTTTGAGCGATTGGCTACTTAATCAACGCAGCTTTAATCCGCCAGAGGGTGAGGGGGCATGGGAGCAAGTGTTTGAAGGTATTTATCATCTCCAGCACCGTAATCGTAAAAAACGTAATGAGCTTGCAGATTTAATTCGTCGCTTTCGCGATGGGGCTGAAGCGGTACCTGATGCGGTAGTGGTATTACAAAACGATTTAAGTATTGTGTGGTGTAATCAATTAGCCCTTAAAGTGCTTGGTTTGCAGTGGCCTACGGATCATGGTCAGCGCCTTGATAATTTGATTCGCGAACCTAAGTTTGCTAAATACATGCACAAAGGCGAATTTGACGATGCGCTTGAGCTGGATAACGGTCACAGTATTGAGCAGGTGCTTGAGTTTAGGGTAATGCCATATGCAAGTACGCAACTTATGGTTGTGGTACGTGATGTAACGCGCTTAAAACAGCTAGAACAGATGCGTAAAGACTTTGTAGCCAATGTGTCGCATGAACTACGTACACCGCTTACAGTGGTTACAGGGTATCTTGAGATGATGGATGGCGACATGATGCCGCCGCCAGCAATGTGGAACAAAGCGCAAAATACTATGCTTGAACAATGCAAGCGCATGGATAGCTTAGTCAGCCAATTACTATCGCTTTCGCGTATTGAAGGTGCTCGTCGCCAAGACAATGATAAAGCTATAAATGTACCGCAATTACTTGGTTATATTCACACTGAAGCAAACTCAATTAATCAAGACAAAGGCCACGAACTTATTTTTGATATTGATAAAACCCTTGATATTAAAGGCTCTGAGGATGAACTGCGTAGTGCGTTTTCTAATTTAGTATTCAACGCGATTCATTACACAAAACCAGGCGGTAAAGTAGAAGTATGCTGGCAGCGCAAAAACAATAAAGCGTGTTTTAGTGTTACCGATAATGGTGATGGTATTGCGCCTGAGCATATTAACCGATTAACTGAGCGTTTTTATCGTGTTGATAAAGCTCGCAGTAGAACAACAGGTGGCTCAGGCTTAGGGCTCGCTATAACAAAGCATGTGTTAACTCGCCATGATAGTAAATTAAATATTTGTAGTGAAGTTAACAAAGGATCGTGTTTTTCTTTTGATTTTTCAATAGATAAGATAGTTTCGCTGACTAAATAATTAAGCTAATAGGTCAAGTCATAAAAGTGTCATTTAAGAGTAATGTAACTGTCATGTACTCACTTTAGAGTGGGCAGCAGTTAGAAAATGGAACGAACAAACCGGAGAACTCTACATGAAATTTAAAAACTTAGTTGCCGCAATGGGTGTGGCTGTTACAACTTTCGTATCTGCACAAGCAGTTGCTCTAGATCAAAATATTCCTGAGTATCAAAAAATTAGTGGTGTTTCAGGCAACTTTTCATCAGTAGGTTCTGACACTTTAGCCAACATGATGACGTTTTGGGCTGAAGAGTACAAACGTATTTACCCAAATGTAAATATTCAGATTCAAGCAGCAGGTTCTTCTACTGCTCCACCGGCACTTACCGAAGGTACAGCTAACTTAGGTCCAATGAGCCGTAAAATGAAATCTAAAGAAATCGAAGCGTTCGAAAAACGTTACGGTTACAAGCCAACAGAAGTTCGCGTAGCTATTGATGCACTTGCTGTATTTGTACATAAAGATAACCCAATTGAAGGTCTTCGTATTGACCAAGTAGATGCTATCTTTTCATCTACTCGTAAATGTGGCGCACCAGAGCAAGTTAACCGTTGGAGCGATGTTGGTCTAACAGGTGATTGGGCAGCTAAAGATGTGCAACTTTACGGACGCAACTCAGTATCAGGTACGTATGGTTACTTTAAAAAGAAAGCACTTTGTAAAGGTGATTTCCGTAATAACGTAAATGAGCAACCGGGTTCTGCATCAGTAGTACAGTCAATTTCATCTTCATTAAATGCAATTGGTTACTCAGGTATAGGTTATAAAACATCAGGCGTACGTACAGTACCGTTAGCTAAAAAAGGCGATAACTTTGTTGATGCAACACTTGATAACGTTGCACAAGGCAAATATCCATTATCTCGCTTTTTATACCTATATGTGAATAAGCACCCAAACAAGCCGTTGTCTCCAATGGAAGCGCAATTCTTAAAAATGGTACTTTCAAAAGATGGTCAGCAAATTGTAGAAAAAGATGGTTATGTACCACTTTCTGCAAAGCTAGTAGAAGCAGAACTTAAGAAGCTTGGTTTAAATTAATAAACTATAAGCAATAAAAAACCGCTCATTGAGCGGTTTTTTTGTGGCTAAAACTAAAAACTTTAAGGAATTAAATATTACCTAATTTTTCGGCTTGTGCTTTACATTGATTATAGCTCTCAACACATTTTCCAGAGCATACTTGTTGCTTTAAGCCCTCAGCAGTTGTTTGCTGTTCACAACTACTTTCACACTGGTAGTTTTGTTGAGCACACTGATTCATTTCAGGGTTTTCAACTTGGTTTTGACAACCTGCTAATAGTGCAAAAGTAAGGGCGACTACGCTTGTTTTTATTAAAGTGTGCATGCTTCTTATCCTTAAAATGGAGTCGCAATAATATTAAATTTCGACTTGGATATTGTCGATCAATCTAACACCACCAAAATAGGCTGCGGCTAAAATAACAAATTGAGTATCTTCGATTGTAGCAGTTTTTAATGTATCTCGTTGAGCAATCTCAAAATAGTCTGGTTTTAGGCCTGCTTTCTCTAAACTTTGTTTAGCTAAGCTTTCAAGTTTTACGAAGTCTTTCTCGCCACTTTTAAGTTGCTCAGCGCACGTATTAAGGGCCTTAAATAATACGGTTGCAGTCGCTTTTTGATCATCTGATAAGTAACCATTACGTGAGCTCATAGCAAGGCCAGAAACTTCTCGCATTGTAGGTACACCAATAACTTCAACCGGAATTGATAAGTCGCGTGCCATAGTTTTGATTACTTGCAGTTGCTGAAAATCTTTTTCACCAAAGCAGGCGTAATCTGGTTGGACTAAGTTAAATAACTTAGTCACGATTGTTGCAACGCCTCTAAAGTGACCTGGACGTGAGCCGCCGCAATAGCCTAATGAAATGTCAGGCACATCTACAAAGCTTTGTGCACCTAGTCCGTTAGGGTAGATTGTTTCTACACTTGGGGTAAATACAATATCAGTGCCTAGTTCAGCAAGGCCTTGTTTGTCTTCGTTTAGCGTACGAGGATAGTTATCTAAATCTTCGTTAGCACCAAATTGCATAGGGTTTACAAAAATACTTACAACGACTTTGTCGGCCAAGTTTTTTGCTTTTTCTACTAGCGAAAAATGCCCACGGTGCAAGTTGCCCATTGTTGGCACAAGCGCCACGCTAAGACCTGCTTGGCGCCATGCTTTAATTTGACTACGTAACGATCTGATTTCAGTTATTGATTGCATTATTTAAACTCATGTTCAGCGCTTGGAAATGCGCCACTTTTAACATCTGTACAATACTTTTGAACGGCTGCAGGCATATTGCCTGTTTCGAGCAAAAAGTTTTTAGAAAATTTAGGAATGTAACCTGCCGAAATACCAACCAGGTCATGCATTACCAGTATTTGGCCGTCAGTTAAGCTGCCTGCACCAATACCAATAGTTGGGATACTTAGAGCGTCTGTAATACGTTTTGCCAGGGCACTTGGAATACACTCAAGTACTAATAATTGCGCGCCAGCGGCTTCAAGTGCTTTCGCGTCATCAATCATTTTTTGTGCTTTATCTTCTTCGCGACCTTGTATTTTAAAGCCACCAAATACATGAACTGACTGTGGTGTAAGGCCTAAATGCCCGCAAACTGGGATACCTTGTTGAGTGAGTGCTTTAATGCTCTCGTAAAGCCACTCTCCGCCTTCAAGTTTAATCATGTTTGCGCCAGCGCGCATAAGCTCAGCTGCATTTTTACAGGTATCACTAACGCTTGAGTAGGTCATAAAAGGTAAGTCAGCAATTACAAATAATTCACGGCTACCAGCGCGTACACAGCGGGTATGATATGCAATATCTTGATTTGTTACGCCAAGGGTGTCATCGCCGCCTTGTAGTACCATGCCCAATGAGTCGCCCACTAAAATAACTTCAACGCCGTTATCATGAAATAACTTTGCAAAACTAGCGTCGTAGGCTGTTAATGCAGTAATTTTGTTATTTTCTGCTTTCATTTTATTTAAAGTAGAAACGGTTATTTTAGACATAATATCCTCGCAGGCAAAAGCCTAGGTTAATTACAGAGGTAATTGTTGTAAGTCGTTGAGCGGTAAGTTATTTGCAATGGTTTTTAATGCAATGCCGCTAGGTAAAATAAGTTCAGGTGCAAGCTCTAATAGTGGGTAAACCACAAACTCGCGATCACTCAAACCATAATGAGGCACGGTTAAGCGCGCCGTATTTATAATTTGATCATCAAATAATAGGGTATCGATATCAAGTGTGCGTGGACCCCAACGCTCAGCTTTTCTTACTCGACCATGCTCAAGCTCAATACTTTGTGTTAAATCAAGTAATTGCTCTGGATCAAGGGTCGTTTTAATACAGGCTACGGCATTGATATAGTCTGGTTGATCTTGTGGGCCCATAGGCTTACTTGCATAGTAATGCGATACGTTTACAAATTCACAATTAGGCAGCTTTTTAAGCGCAATTATCGCGTTATCAAGCTGCTCTTTTGGTGAGTTTAGGTTGGCACCTAAACCCAAATAAACACAATGCATGTTATTACTCAGTTGGCTTTTTAGTAGGACGACGGCGCTTTCGCGGCTTAGGACCACCTTGATGACCTAAGCTTTTAACCATCTCTTTTTGGCCGTTTATATCTTTACTTAAGTATTGTGTCCACCACTGAGCAAGCTCTGTATGCTGAGTTTCGCCTGCATCTACGCGTAATAATAAAAAGTCGTAAGCGGCTTTAAAGCGAGGTTGTTGCGTTAGCCTGTATGCACGTTGGCCAGCACGTTTATCTAAGCGGTGCTGTATATGCCAAATATCGCGAGCACCTAAAGTAAAGCGCTTAGGAACAGCTATATGCTGTGAATTATCGCTTAGTACTTTATTCATTGCTTGTGCGAAAGCATCGTATTCAGATAATTGCTCTTGGCTTTGAATTTTTTTAGTGCGCTCAAGCAGTGGGAACCAAAGTAGGGCAGCAAAAATAAACGCCGGTGTTACTTTTTTATCGGCATTAATACGCTTGTCGGTATTTTGAAACATTTGCTGAATAAGCGTGTGCTCTAAGCCACTTGGGTTTTTATCTAAAATTTTATCAAGTTCAGGAAAAAGTGAGCGGAATAAGCCGTATTTACGCAGCATTAAAAAGTTAGCTTCGGCCTTGCCGTTTAAAAACAGTTTAAGAATTTCTTCAAATAAACGAGCTGGCGGAATGTTATCAAGCAAGCTTGCAAGCTCGCTAATTGGCTTTTCACTTTTAGGCGCAATGCTCATATCAAGCTTAGTGGCAAAACGTACTGCACGTAACATACGAACAGGGTCTTCGCGGTAACGCGTTTCAGGATCGCCAATAAGCTCGATTTGTTTAGCTTTAATTGCCGCTAAGCCGTTGGCGTAATCGTGAATACTAAAATCTTTAATTGAGTAATAAAGTGCGTTGATTGAAAAGTCGCGGCGCTCTGCATCTTCTTCAATACTGCCAAATACGTTGTCACGAAGTAATTGACCTTCATTGCTTGATTGGCTTATTTGATTTTTGTCTTCTTGCGCTTCGTGGTGGCCACGCATTGTTGCCACTTCGATAATTTCACGGCCAAATACAATGTGTGCTAGACGAAAGCGACGACCTATCAGGCGACAGTTTCTAAATAGTTTTTTTACCTGATCTGGAGTTGCATTAGTAACTACGTCAAAATCTTTTGGCTGTTGGCCTAACAATATATCGCGAATACAACCACCAACAAGGTAGGCATCGTAGCCACCGTCTTTTAAGCGGTATAATACTTTGATTGCATTTGGGCTAAATTGTTTGCGAGAAATACCATGCTCACCACGAGTGACAACAATAGGTTCACTGCTTACAGAAGCGCTTTCGGCACTGGTATTCGGGCCGATTATTTGTCGGCAAAATTGAAAAAGCTTGGAAATAATAGTCTGTCTCCTAGAAGGTGTGATTGACTCTGCATCGCAATCAAAAGTTACAGCAAATAGGGCGGTTATAACCCAGTACAAGCTGTTTGACGTAATTAGCATATATTTAGGCGGCTATCATATACCAGCAGGGTTTAAAAATTAAGTTGATGTGTTGAAATTAAGCCGTTTTTAGCTATTTTATTTACTTAAATGTGTAAATTGGACTTTCTGGCTATGTGGATGTTGAGAAATTTGTATTTCGGATACTTGGGGGACCTGTTTTAAGCTAAAGTTTTTAATTCCCCAATCGATTAATTGTTCTATATTTAAGTCGCTTAAATCAGCTATAACAGGTAGCCCTAAAAATTCAAAAGCGCTAAGTAAAGCAGGCTTTGGATTTTGCTTACAAATGGCGGGGGCATAATTTTGTTTAGATAGTTTAAAACCGGGCTTGGCAACCGCTAAAGGTAAATGAGCAAATTCAGGTACGGGGCTGTCGAGTTGTTTAAACAAACTAATTTGCCGAGCTGTTGGCTCAATTAAATCTGCGCCTCTTACAATTCGATTAATACTTTGATCAATATCATCGACGACCACAACAAGTTGATATGCAAATAAACCGTCACTGCGTTTAATTAAGTAATCTTCGTGGGATAATGCACTATTTACCGATATATCACCTTGAATTAAATCACTAAATTGGGTCGTTGGATGTTGCTGAACTAAACGAAGTGCGCCGGATTGAGTATGATGATTAAGCGCTTTGCAATGCCCCTGATAAATACCGCCAATGGCTTTTATTTGCTTTCGAGTACAGGTGCAACCATAAACAAGGTTTTGCTCTAAAAGTGAGTGGGTAATATCTTGATATAAAGACAGACGCTGCGTTTGATATACAACAGGTTCATCCCAGTAAAGGGCGTAGGCTTGTAAGGTATTTAGAATATCGGAGTCGGCGTTTTTAACCACGCGCGTAGTGTCAATGTCTTCTATACGAACTAACCATTTTCCTTGATTAGCTTTTGCATCTAGATAACTACCCACAGCCGCTACAAGTGAGCCAAAATGTAATGGCCCAGAAGGAGACGGTGCAAAACGACCGCGATATTTACGCATAGGCGCAGTAACGGCTGTAGGAGACATAACTAACTAATAAGTTTTAATTAGCCGCGTCCAGATTGCTTTTCTTTGATTTCTGCAAGTGTTTTACAGTCTACGCATAAATCGGCAGTAGGACGTGCTTCTAAGCGACGTATGCCAATTTCGATGCCACAAGACTCACAAAAGCCAAAATCATCTTCTTTAATCAAATTAATTGTTTTTTCAATTTTTTTGATTAATTTACGTTCGCGGTCACGAGTACGAAGTTCTAAAGAGAATTCTTCTTCTTGTGCAGCGCGGTCAACTGGGTCAGGAAAGTTAGCAGCTTCGTCTTGCATGTGCGATTTAGTACGATCAACTTCGTTACGTAAATCGTTACGCCAAGTCTCTAAAATTGCTCTAAAATGAGCACGTTGTGCATCATTCATGTACTCTTCGCCTGGTTTTTCTTGGTATGGTTCTAAACCGGCTTGAGCCAATAAACCATGTTTCTTTTGGTCTGGCATAACTCTCTCCTAAATCCTTAATTTAATGCCTCAGCATTAGCCGGCGGTATAAATAACAGAATCTTATACCCTAGGCAAATTTATTTTTAATTAATCGAATTAGCTTCAACCATGCTTACTGAGTAAAAAGTGTATTAATAGTTTATTTACACTTTTAATTAATTCACATATTCGCTTTCTAAAACTTGCCTTGTTATATGGGCAAAAGCTTTAAAAACAAGTTAATTTTTATAATTCACTTTTTACTACTTTCTATAATTAGAGTGCTTTGTAAATTACGCTTAGTTCAATCTCTTGGTTTATTACACTATTCTATAAATGCTATTTTTTTATGAAGTAAGACTCCATTAGCTGAAATTTTGGCTTTATATGCTAATACTTCAACACCGGCTATTATTGCTTGGTTTAATAACGTGGCGTATTTTTTATCAATATGCGCAGCTGCACTTACGGTATTTATTCCTTCATGCAAAACAGCGAACAGTAATACTGCTCGGTGGCCTTGTTCGATCATTTCTATTAGTTCGCGAATATGCTTTTGTCCACGCAGTGTTTGCGCATCAGGAAAGTAGCCTTGCCCGCTTTGTGGTGCATCTTCGCTTAATAATGTGACTGATTTAACTTCTACATAGCAATCGGGCTTATTTTCGTCTGTGAGTAAAAAGTCGATACGACTGTTTTCGCTGCCGTACTTAACTTCGCTTTGCAATTGACTGTAGTCGAGTAGCTCGCTTATCACATTATTGTTTATTGCTTCTTCTACTACTTTATTAGCCACCGCTGTATTTACACAAATAAGCTGCGATAAGTTATTTTGCGTAAGTTCTAATGAATGCGGGTATTTTCGTTTTGCGTTATCGCTCGTTGAATAAAAAGCAGTAAAGCCTGGCTCAGCGCATCCCGTCATTTTACCTGTATTTGCACAGTGGGCGGTAAATTCGCTGCCATCACTTAATTGTAAATCAGCTAAAAAGCGTTTGTAGCGCTTTAATAATATGGCTGGTTGCAGCGCTGGCGTGTACTTCATAATAACTTCCAAAGCGTAAACACTGCTCAGCAGTGTGATTTATGTTATTTATCTCAAGCTGTTGGGAACTTAAGCGCTCTATAGTAAACTCGGTGGCACATTTAAGTGCAAGGGAATTCTAACATGAGTGAAAAATTTGTTGTTCAACTAAGCGAACAAGCAGCAGCGAGTCATTGGGGCGATAATGCGTCATTGTCTTTTAACGAGCGTGGTGCAACTGTTCATTTATCTGAGCAAGACACATTAAAAAATGTTCAAAAAGCAGGCCGTACTATTGCAAGCCAAGGCGTTAAAAATGTTGAATTAGCAGGTGATACTTGGTGTACAGAAAGCCAGTGGGCTTTTTACCAAGGCTTTGTAACACCAAAATCATTAAACGGTGTTGAGTTTGTTGATAACGCACAATCAGATATTAAAGAACTTGCTCACTTAAAAACGTCAGCAATTTGGGCACGTGAAATGGTTAACGGTACTGCCGATGACATTTACCCAGAAAGCCTAGCTGAAAAAGCAGCTGAGTTTATTCAATCATTAGCGCCTGAACACGTAAGTTACCAAATTATTAAAGGTGATGCGTTACTAGAACAACAGTGGATTGGTATTCATGCAGTTGGTCGCGGTAGTGTTCGCCCACCAGTATTGCTTGAGCTTGATTACAACCCAACAGGCGACGAAAATGCACCAGTAAGTGCTGCGCTTGTAGGTAAAGGTATTACGTTTGACTCAGGTGGTTACTCAATTAAATCAAGCGAAGGTATGCTTGGTATGAAGTGCGACATGGGCGGCGCTGCAACAGTAACAGCAGGTTTAGCATTGGCTATTAACCGTGGTATTGAAAAACGTATTAAGCTGTTTTTATGTTGTGCTGAGAACTTAATTTCGGGTCATGCATACAAATTAGGTGACATTCTTACTTATAAAAATGGCACAACAGTTGAAATTGTAAACACGGATGCTGAAGGTCGCTTAGTACTTGCTGATGGCTTAATGGCAGCAGGAGAGACTGGCGCTCCACTTATCATTGATGCAGCAACACTAACTGGAGCAGCGCTTGTTGCTGTTGGCCAAGAGTACAATGCATTATTTGCACTTGATAAAGAACTTGCACGTGAAGTTGAAAGTTTTGCATCTCAAGAAATGGAAGCTGCTTGGCCACTTCCTCTTGAAAAATGGCATCAACAAAACTGCCCATCTCCTTATGCTGATACGGCAAATAGCCGTGCACAAAAGGGTGGCGGTTACGGCGGTGCATCGAATGCTGCAGGCTTTTTATCACGCTTTGTGCCAAACGATGGCAAAGGCTGGGTGCACATAGATTTAGCTGCTGCTTTTAACATGGGCAGTACAAGCCAATGGGCAGCGGGCGCAACAACTCAAGGTATGCGTACGGTTGCTCGTACCCTACAAGAAAAAGCATAATATTTACTAAATTATGCTTTTTACACTAAAAATAGGCACCCTGGGGTGCCTATTTTTTAATTTACAGGCAAGCAATTTTATTTCATTTGCGGTAAAATCCGTCGCCAATACCTGTTTGAGTTTAATTTTTGCTTAACTCTAAGCTGCGCTCAAATCTTATATCCACCACTGGGGTTTCTAATTATGTCAGATAAGTGCTACATCACAGCTCAACAGCTGCTTGAAGATTCGTTCCGCGTAGCGGCACAAGTATACCAAGATGGCTTTCGTCCTGATTTTATTATTGGTATTTGGCGAGGTGGTGCACCGATCGGTATTGCTGTTCAAGAATATTACGATTATAAAGGCATTGAGACTGACCACATTGCAGTACGTACATCGTCTTATTACGGTATTGGTAAACAATCTAAAGAAATTAAAGTCCACGGTTTGCATTACATTGTTGAGAACGCAAATGCTGGCGACTCATTATTAATTGTTGATGATGTATTTGACTCTGGTCGTAGCATTGTTGCATTAAAAGAAAAGCTTTCAGAGCTTATGCGCTTAAACTTGCCACGTGATATTCGTATTGCATGTCCGTACTACAAGCCAAAAAACTCAAAAGTAGACACTGTTCCAGATTATTATATTCATGAATCTGAAGAGTGGTTAGTGTTCCCGCATGAACTATCGGGTTTAACACCGGATGAAATTATTGCAGGTAAATCTGATCTTGTGAAAATTCATGACATTTTACTAGAGAAGTAACCAGTAATTTGTATAAATAGAAAAAGGCCGTTAAGGCCTTTTTTTATGGGTAAATTTTAAATAACTTAAAGTTGAGCAAAGCTATCTACGTATTCACTTAGCTTTGGTATATCGACTGCTTGTAAGCCATCGTTACTTCTAAGTACCAAGCCTTTTTCGACAAGTTCTGTAACAACACGTCTGTAAGCTCGCTCAGTGGTAGCAAAGCGTTCGGCTTCAGCATTTACAGTTGGATAGGCTCTAAGTAGCGTAGGATTGTTGTTCTCGGCTCTTAGTAAGCAATCTTTGGCTATGTTGTAGCTCAGTGGTAGTAGTAGCTTATCTAAATTGATTTTTTGGTTTTCCTGAAATTTAGCCGCAATAGTTTGTGCGGTGTATAAACTCAGTTCTGGTTTTTCAAGCAGCAGAGCACGCCAATGTCTTAATTCAATAAGATTATAAGTTACATCGCTAAAGCACGTTACCGTATAAATACACGGATTATTATTTAGCGCTTCTATTTCACCAATAAGGGTGTTGTTACAATCCAATTGTCCTAACAGCAGGCGTCGTCCATTACCTACGTCGTAACTAAACGACACAGTGCCACTGCGTACAAGCACAAGCTTGCTTAAAGGCTGATCTTGATGGATCAGAACTTCTTTTTTTGATTGTTGATAGCTACTACCGGCAAAGGTTAAAAGCTGATCAACAAGGTAACTAGAAAAATGGTATTGAAACATCAATGTGCTCTTCGGACATTTGTCCTATTTATTACATCTTAATGACGTTAGCATTAAGACACTAAGAATTTACGCTAACTTGCTACTAATATTATTAGCTTTGCTAATAGTATTATTTTACCTTCATTTCCCGTGTAATGATTTAAGAATTTGCTGGTATTTTCCGGCAAACTTTTTCAGGTTTTTAAGCAAGTTAGCTTTTTTATTTTGTTGTAACTTTGCAATACTTATAAGTGCCATAAGTTAGCAGTACATGTAATGCTAACCTAAAGGCTAGGAGAGAACAATTGAGTTGGGAATATTTAGGCTATATTGCATCAGCTTTATTGGTTGCATCGTTAACAATGACAGATGTAGTAAAACTACGTTGGTACAACATGTTTGGTTGTATTGTATTTACTGCATACGGTGTTGCCATTGGCGCAGTACCTGTTATTTTTACCAACGGCTTATTGTCGCTTGTAAATTTATACCACATTATAAAAATATATCGCCAACCTAAAGTTGAAGACGCTAAAAGCTAAAATAAGTTGTCTGCATAAATAAGTTAATGATTTCAATCAAAATCAAAACTTCAGTTTTTGTGCATTCCGGCTTGAAGTGAATACAGATAATCTCATATCACTCTACATAACTTTCCTTTGAACCTTGCTGTAAGCTCTTACTTGAAAGGTGATTACATTAGGTTTTAATACGCCGAACGTTAGCTAAATTCTGTTCGCGGATAACAAATATATAAATAAGCGCTTCTAAAAATTCCATTAAAAAATCCGATAGCAGTAAACTGCTATCGGATTTTTATCTGTTATACCAACCTGCTTATATATGAATCTATTTAATGCTTCAAAGCGCTTAAATATTTATGTAGGTTGTGGTATTTACGCTTTTTCTAAATCTTCAACGTCACCTAAGCCAGCAGTTAGTTCTTCAAGTAATTGCTTTATTTCCTCAGAAGCTAAAATAAAGTCAGCATCAAGTTTTAAAGCCATATCTTCTTTAGGAATATCTGCGTTCTCTTCTTTTAGAGTTTCAGAGTAGCTTAAACGCTTGATAGAGCCATCGTTTTGCAGCATAAACTTGAGGCGTTCTTGCCAATCAAGTGCCAGTTTAGTTACGCGTTTACCACTTTCTAAGTGCGATTTAACCTCATCACATGCCAGATCATGGCCTTTTAGTTTTACTTGTGCACCGCTGTCGTCAGCTTCTTCAAGCTCAGCGTCAGAGCCAATAGCAAAGCCTTCTGGTGTACTAAAGTTAGTTAACCAATCAGTTAAGAATACATCTAGGTCGTAGTTAGCAAACGCAGGTACAACTGGGAGCGTTCCTAACGATTTACGAAGTAGTGCCAGTAGCTCTTCAGCTTTATTAAAGCTGCCACTATTTACAACCACCCAGCCATTTTCTTGGTCAATAAAGGCAAATTGTAAGCTCGACTTTTTAAATGCCTGGGGTAGAAGAGTATGAAGAATGTTTTCTTTTAATTCGTCTTTTTCTTTCTTTTTAACAGGGCGGTTTTCTTCGGCTTCTATCTGATCAATTTTCTCAGCAACTAGTTCGTTGATAACAGAAGCTGGGAGTACTTTTTCTTCACGTTTTGCGCAAACTAAAATACTTTTTTGAGAAAAATGCGATAGTGTTTCGCCATGCTTTCCAAACGCTTTCGTCCAACCAAATGTTGCAAGCTCTTGACCAGTACATGGGCGAAATAAATCTTGCTCTAATGCTTTATCAAAATCTTCTTGGGTGTATGAAACGTCTTGCTTAAAGCGGTAACAAATAAGGTTACTAAACCACATAGGGGAATTGATCCATTTGAAAAATTTGTCCAATCATAGCAATAAAAACAGCATCTCGAAATGACTGATTTGTTACTAGGGCGTGTTGAACTTTATGGATTGAAATTTGTTCAATCTATGGGCGATTAAATCGCGGCGCGAGGTTTGTAACCTAGTGGGCTGGGTAACTGCTCCTGCGTTACCCTACTGGCTTACATCCATGTAAGAATAAGTAAAAACCGAGCAAAGCTTCCGCGTCCTGCTCACGCCCCTTACCTACATCCATGTAGGCAACAAAGAGTTAATCGTCCCTAGATCGAGCTCAAAGGGCAGCGCATGTTTGGTATTTATGCTGCGTTATCGCCTATTTATGGGGAATAACCACACTACATAGGCTCTGCCTTGCCTAAAAACCAAACATGTTGCTGCAAATTCAACCACCAAAGAACAACACGCCCTAATAATTTAATGCATATACTTTTTTTATTCATATTTATCAAAAATAGGCATTGGCTTAGCCATATTCTTTGGAAATTGAATATAGTAACGCAGACCTTTGCCAGGTTCACTCGTTGCATCAATAGATCCGCTAAGAGTTTGTTTAACTAAATTAAACATTATATGGGTACCTAATCCGCTTCCGCCCTCATCGCGTTTAGTCGTAAAGAATGGGTCAAACAATTTTTTTAATTGCTCACTGGTAACTCCGTTACCGTCATCTTTGTAATCAATCGTTAAGTTAGTGTCGTCTGCGCTTATTTTGATATCCATCACACCGTTGCTTTTACCTTCAAAGCCATGAATGAGTGAATTCATAATTAAGTTAGTAAAAATTTGGCTGATGGCGCCTGCAGGTAAATTTAAAACTAAGTCATCAGGGCATTCTAATTTTATTGTATGGGATGTCTTTTTTAGTTTTGGATGCAGTGAGCGTATTACTTCGTTAGTGTAATCTTTAAAGTTAATAGTTCTTACAGCTTCACTGGCCTGATCGACCGCTATTTGCTTAAAGCTAGCAATAAGCTCTGAGGCTCTATCTAAGTTAGTGGTTAACAAGCTTGTACTTTGTTTTGCTTCGTTAATAAATTCTTCTAGTGCTTTTGGTGAAAGTGTTTTTTCACTATAAGCACTTTCGAGTTTATTTAAGCGTTCTTGCAAAAACGATATTGCCGTTACACCTATCCCAATAGGGGTGTTAATATCATGCGTAATACCCGCCACAAGTCCGCCTAGTGCGGCCATCTTCTCTGTGCCTAATAAACGTTCCTGTGCAAGGCTTAATTCTTCTATATAACGCTGAGATTCAGTTTGCTTTGAAATTAGCTCTTGCTCTGTGCTGCGGCGTAAGTCTATTTCTTCAGTGAGCACAATTTTTTGCTTTTCAAGTTCGTATTTTTGCTGTTGTAATTCCATCATTGCTTGGCTTAAGTTTGATGTTTTACGGGCTACGTCTTGCTCAAGTTGTATGTTGTGATGATCGAGCTTTTCGTTACTAATAATGAGTTCTTTTTGGGTGTGCTCAAGCTCTTTTCTGTACTGAACCACTTTATCTATTAGTTTATTAAACGACTGCTCCATTACTTTTAGTTCGTTATGCTCCTCTGTTTCTATTTCGATGTGTTGTCCTTCTAGCTCATCTAATTCTAGGTTTTCTAGTTGCTCAGTAAGCTCAGCTAAGGGATCTGTAAGAAGCTTTCTAAATGCCATTAAAAATAAAATAATTAAAAAGGTGGTTTTAATCATCGCATTACCAATCAAGAAGTAGATTGATACCATAATTCGGCTTAAAACAACTTCTCGGCTAGAGAACAAGGTAACGTCGCCCACTTGGGTAGCACGGCCAGAAAATTCAAAAATAAGTGGAAAGGTGTAACCAAACAGACCGGATTTCGCGTCTTCTAAAATAGCTTCTTCTTGTACTAACTGTTGGTTATATAGCTTATGTATGTCGAGCGAGCGGCCTAACTGTGAAATAATTTCGCCGCTGTCGTCTCGAACAATAATCCCTTCAATCATGGGAATGGCGAGTAAACCTTCTGCTGTTGTAATTGTTTGCTTGGTATTAAGCTCCCAAATTGCACGTGTTAAGCTACGACTAAAGGTTTTTTGTAATGTACTTAATTCATCACGTATATAGTCTTTAGTATTGAGATATTCAGCAAGCACCTGTCCGCAAGTCACTACGAAGGTAAGCAAAAAATAAACGGATAAAACGCTTGTTAGCAGCTTCTTAGAAAGGCTTTTTTGTAACATGAGTGACTTGTTCATCCTTTGTTATTTTTGTAACGTTACTATTGTAATTTAAAAGTTAGTCAATAAACCTCTAAAAATAAATAAAAAGTTAAAATTTAATAAGATAAATCTAATTAAGTAGGTATGTAGTATTAATATAATTAAACTCAGCTATGAATTAGTAAATTTGTTAGACATTAAGTATTGTAAGTTTAATTAGAATTTAGTTTCGTTAATCATATTTAAATGAGTTAATTCTATATTTATCATTGCATTGAATTATTAATGCGCTAAGTATTTAGATGCGTGTTAAAGTGTCCTGAGTGCAAAGAAAGATGGTCTTTTAATAACTTTGATGGTTGTGTAGTAGTAAACATGATGAAATTTTCTGTATTAGTCTGTGATGATTCTGCTGTTGCTCGTAAACAAGTCGTGCGGTGTTTAAATGAGTGTATAGACGCAGATATACAACAAGCTATAAATGGAGCAAACGCCCTCGATCTTTTAAGAGCACAAAACTTTGATTTACTGTGCCTAGACCTCACCATGCCAGAGGTTGATGGTATACAAGTACTTGAAACTATAAAAACAGAAAAAATAGAGTGCTTTGTGTTGGTTATTTCTGCTGATATACAGGAAAAAATGAAGCAACGAGTCGCCCAGCTTGGCGCAATTGATTTTATTGATAAACCTATTAGTAAATCAAGCTTGAATGAAATATTGCATAAATTTGGCATTCATTAGGTTTTTTCATGTTAAAAAAGGCTGTTTTATCTTTTAATTTAGGGTTGACAGCATAGCCTTTGTTAAGGCAGTCTTAACATATGAAAACAATTAATCGCGTACTGACCATTATTATTACAACCATCATCCTTACTGGATAGTGGCATAGGTCGGTGCAACAAATTTAAAGGCCTGTGTTCACTTAGAACACAGGCCTTTTTTCGTTTTATGGGATGAGGAACATAAACAATGCGAGTTTTAAAATTTGGTGGGTCTTCACTTGCCGATTATGCATGCTTACAACAGGTAGCTCAGTTAGTTAAAGCACAGTTAAAAGATGAAATGTTATTGGTGCTTTCTGCTCCAGGTGGAATGACCGATTCGCTAGTTGCACTTGCAAGTGCTGCAGAGCAAGGCTTAGATTTTTCGCAGCAATGGCAAGCATTAGCGAGTCGTTGTGAAGGCTTAAAAGCTGACGTTGAAAAAAGCGGCGTAGTAGTTACAAGCTGGCCAGACCTAAGGGAACTTAAAAATAAATTAGATGGCGTGTCGCTTATACAGTGTTGCCCTGATCAAGTTCGCGCATTTGTAATTAGCTTTGGAGAGCGCGTTAGCGTTTCTTTAATGCAGGCTTTATTGAGCTCACAAGATGCAAGGTACTTAGAAGCAACAAGCTGTATTGCTTCAACTGGTGGCTACATTGATGCAGAAGCTGATTTAGTGGCAAGTAAAGCTCGCTTTCAAGCTGTGCTTAAAGAAAACCCTGCAACTATTTATATTATGCCTGGTTTTACGGCGAGTAATGATAAAGGTGAGCTTACAACGCTTGGCCGTAATGGTTCAGATTACTCAGCAGCTATTGCTGCGGCATGTTTAGAAGCTGAGATTTGCCAAATTTGGACTGACGTTGATGGCGTATATAGCGCTGATCCTCGTTATATTAAAAAAGCCACTAAAGTCGATTTTTTATCTTATAAAGAAGCGATGGAGCTTTCTTACTTTGGTGCAAAAGTACTTCACCCAAAAACAATTTTACCGTGTGCTAAAGCAGGCGTGCCATGTGAAATTAAAAATACGCATAACCCAGACGCACAAGGCTCATTAATTGGTAATGATTATTCATCTGATGAGCCCGTAAAAGCGCTTTCTAGCTTACAAGACCTTGCAATGTTAACTGTTTCAGGCCCAGGCATGAAAGGTAAAGTAGGTATGGCGTCTAAGGTATTTAACGCGCTTGCTCACGATAACGTATCAATTGTATTGATCACGCAATCATCATGTGAATTTAGTATTAGTTTTTGTGTGCACGAAACAGACCTAGCACTTGCACTCGATGCGCTACAAACTGCATTTGAGCTTGAATTACAAGCAGGGCTTATTGAGCCTGTACAAGTGCAACGTAATTTAGCCATTGTTACTTTAGTGGGCGACAACATGCGCGCACACCGTGGCTTAGCGGCTAAGTTTTTTGCATCGCTTGCACAAGCGCAAGTAAATATTGTGGCAATTGCACAGGATTCTACAGAAAGTGCTATTTCTGCGGTAATTGATGGTGAGTTATGTAATGACGCTGTAAAAATATGCCATGAAAACTTTTTCACGCATGTGCCGTCAATTGATGTGTTTTTACTAGGTTGTGGCTTAGTAGGGCAAGAGCTTATTAATCAGCTTGAACGTCAGCAAGCTTGGCTTGAAAAGCGTAATATTAAACTTAACTTGTATGGTGTTGCTAACTCTCGTCAATTACACCTTGATAACGAAGGCATAGCTTTTAGTGATTGGCAGCAAAAATTGGCCTCATCTGAGCAAGCATTTGATTTAAAATTAGTAGAGCAATTTGTTAAGCAAAACCACTTAGTGAATCCGGTATTAGTAGATTGTACATCTTCAGATGCACTTGCCGCGCAGTATGTAGACTTTTTAAATGCAGGTTTTCATGTGGTTGCAGCTAATAAAAAAGCGACAACAAGCTCATACACGTATTACCAAGATTTAATAGCTGCTACGCAAAAGAATAATCGTAAATTTTTATACGAGACTAACGTTGGTGCAGGTTTACCAGTAATCGATAACTTGCAGTCATTATTTGGTGCCGGTGATGAGTTACTAGAGTTTAGCGGTATTTTATCAGGCTCACTTTCGTATATGTTTGGTGCACTTCAAGATGGTTTATCACTTTCTGAGGCAACTATTAAAGCCAAAGAAAGCGGTTTTACTGAGCCAGATCCTCGTGATGATTTATCGGGTACCGATGTAGCACGTAAGTTACTGATCATCGCTCGCGAAGCCGGTATGAAGTTGGAGCTAAGCGATATTGAAGTTGAGTCAGTATTACCACAAGGTTTTGCACAAGGTGATAGCGTTGATGAGTTTATGGCAAAACTACCAAGCCTAGATGCTGATTTTAATGAGCGCATTCAAAGTGCTGCGAGCGAAGGAAAGGTACTTCGTTATGTAGGTACAATTAAAGAAGGTCACTGTAAAGTAGGTATTGAGGCTGTTGATGAAAAACATGCGCTTAATGTAATTCGCGATGGTGAAAACGCGCTGGCTATTTTAAGCCAATACTACCAGCCACGTCCGTTTGTAATTCGTGGTTATGGTGCCGGCTCTGAAGTAACAGCAGCGGGTGTATTTGCTGATATTTTAAAAACACTATCGCGCTAGGAGCTCGTTATGATTGAAGTATATGCTCCGGCGTCTATTGGTAATTTTGCAGTAGGTTTTGATGCTCTTGGCGCAGCGCTTGCGCCAATTGATGGTAGTTTATTAGGCGATGTAGCCGTTGTAAGTGCAGCACCAAGTGACGAATTTATTTGCACTGGCGACTACGCTCACAAGTTACCAAGTGATGCGAATGAAAACTTAGCGTACCAGTGTTTAGTACATTTTAGAGCGCATGTTGCGCCTGATATGCCAAGCGTAAAGCTCGAGCTTAAAAAGAATTTACCAATTGGATCTGGACTTGGTTCTAGTGCATGCTCGGTCGTGGCTACCTTTGCTGCCCTTGATAAGTTTGCACAAACTAACTTAAGTCAGGTTGAGCTTATTGAGCTTATGGCTGACTTTGAAGCAGTAGTGAGCGGTGGTCGTCATTACGACAACATCACGCCATGCTATTTAGGTGGTTTGCAATTAACAGGTGATTTAATCCCTGATAAATCGATTGCACTGCCTGTTGATGAAAATTGGTACTACGTTGCTGCGTTCCCTGGTTTTTCACTCAACACTGCAAAAGCGCGCTCGGTTTTACCAAAAGAGTTGAGCATGCATGCAAGTGTTGAGTTTGCACAGCGTTTATCGGCATTTAGTAGCTTACTGTTGACTAATCGTTTTGACGATGCGCTAAGCATAATGAAAGATGAAATAGCAGAACCTTACCGCGCACCGCTTATTAAAGGTTTTAGTGAAGCCAAAGCAAGCTTACCAGCGCTGGGCGCTGAAATAGTGAGTATTTCGGGTGCAGGACCCACCTTGTTTAGTGTATGTAAAACACTTGAAGCTGCACAGCAATGCGCACAGTGGTTAGAGGCAAATTACATTAACGAGCAAGGCTTTTGCCACATTTGTAAATTAGATAACGACGGCACGCGTCAATTAACAGTTTTATAGGATAGGTAGTCATGCAATTACATAATTTAAAAGATAGCTCACAAAAAGTGTCGTTCGTTGAAGCCGTAAAAACAGGTTTGGGTCGTAATCAAGGTGTGTTTTTCCCTGAATCCCTTGCCCCACTGTCCGATGTTGATGCATTGCTTGATATGGACTTTGTTACACGCAGTGGCAAAATATTATCTCACCTAATTGGTGATGAGCTGCCAAGCGACACTGTGGCACAAATGGTTAAAAATGCATTTAACTTTCCAGTTAAGCTGGTGGAAGTTGAAGAGAATACATACTGCTTAGAGTTGTTTCATGGTCCTACGCTTGCGTTTAAAGACTTTGGTGGTCGCTTTATGGCTGAGTGTTTAGCGCAATTTAATAAAGATGAAAAAGTAACTATTTTAACCGCAACATCGGGCGATACTGGTGCAGCCGTTGCACATGCTTTTTATAACAAGCCGAATATCGATGTTGTCATCTTATATCCTAAAGGCAAAATTTCACTTGCTCAGCAAAAGCTATTTACTACGTTAGGTAACAATATTCATTGTTACGCAGTTGATGGCAGTTTTGATGATTGCCAAGAGTTGGTTAAAAATGCCTTTTTAGATGAAGAAGTTAAATCAACACTTGGGCTTAATTCTGCTAATTCAATTAATATTAGCCGTTTAGTTGCTCAGGTTTGTTATTACTTTGAGGCCATTGCACAACTACCAAAAGAAAAACGCGCAACAGCGCATATATCAGTGCCAAGTGGCAACTTTGGTAATGTATGTGCTGCAATGATTGGTGCGGTTATTGGCTTACCTGTAGGTAAATTAAGTGCAACAACCAACCAAAATGATACTGTGCCGCGCTTTATGCTTGATAAAACCTGGACGCCAAACGCAACACTTGAGTCGCTTTCAAATGCAATGGATGTAAGTAAGCCAAACAACTGGCCGCGTGTGCAAACAATGTTAGATAATAACTGGTTTAGCTACGATAACTTTTATTCAACTAGCGTAAACGAAGAAGACACACAATCGGTGATGAAAAAAATTCAACAAACGGGTTATGTTGCAGAGCCTCACACTGCTATTGCGTACCAAGGTCTTGTTGAAAATCGAGCGCCTGGTGCAGCGGGTATCTTTTTAGCCACAGCTCATCCTGCTAAGTTTAAAGAAAGCGTAGAGGGTATTTTAAATATTGAATTAGGTATGCCAAAACCACTTAGCGACGCACTAGCAAAACCATGCCTAGCAAGCGATATAAAGGCCGATTACGACGCATTACGTACAGAAATACTTGCTAAACTTGGCTAAGTTAATTAATTCAAAAAGGCGGTTAAGCCGCCTTTTTTTATAACTTTAGGCTTTTAAATCTAGTGAGTTGCATTTACTAATTAAATGTAGGAAATAGCATTCATTTAAAATCGTTATGGTTTTATAAGAAAATATCATCTTAAAAAGTCTGTGAAATAGTTTCAATCCCTGTTTAAATATCCTCAACTTAAGAGCGTAGGCAAAGAGTCGTTTAAAGCGTACAATAAAGCCTCTAAAAAACACCATACACGTTGCCCTAGGAGACCCCAATGTTAGAACGTAGCATGAATATTTCGGATTTTGATCCAGAGTTATTTGACGCGATAAACAAAGAAACTGCTCGCCAAGAAGAGCACATTGAACTAATCGCTTCAGAAAACTACTGTAGCCCACGCGTACTAGAAGCGCAGGGTTCACAGCTTACAAATAAATACGCAGAAGGTTACCCTGGCAAACGTTATTATGGCGGTTGTGAGCACGTTGATGTTGTTGAGCAATTAGCAATTGACCGTGCTAACGAGTTATTTGGTTCTGACTACGCAAACGTACAACCACATGCTGGTTCGCAAGCTAATGCTGCTGTTTTTCTAGCGCTATTAGAAGCAGGCGACACTGTACTTGGTATGAGCTTAGCTCATGGTGGTCACTTAACTCACGGATCACACGTAAGCTTCTCTGGTAAGCTTTACAATGCAATTCAATACGGACTAGATGAAACAACGGGCGAAATTGATTACGCACAGGTTGAAGCACTAGCACTTGAGCATAAACCAAAAATGATTATTGGTGGTTTCTCAGCGTACTCAGGTATTGTTGATTGGGCTAAATTCCGTGAAATTGCTGACAAAGTAGGTGCTTACCTGTTTGTTGATATGGCTCACGTTGCAGGTTTAATTGCGGCAGGCGTCTACCCAAGCCCAGTTCCTCATGCACATGTTGTAACTACAACTACACATAAAACACTTGCTGGTCCTCGTGGTGGTTTAATTATCTCTGCATGTGGCGACGAAGCAATCTATAAAAAGCTTAACAGCGCAGTTTTCCCTGGTGGCCAAGGTGGTCCTTTATGTCATGTTATTGCAGCAAAAGCAGTGGCATTTAAAGAAGCGCTTCAACCAGAATTTAAAGTATACCAAACACAAGTTGTTAAAAACGCAAAAGCAATGGTTGCTGTAATGCAAGAGCGCGGCTACAAAATCGTATCTGACAAAACTGAAAACCACTTATTCCTACTCGATTTAATCGATAAAGATATTACTGGTAAAGATGCAGATGCAGCCCTTGGTAACGCTAACATCACAGTTAACAAAAACTCAGTGCCAAACGATCCACGTTCTCCGTTTGTAACATCTGGTTTGCGTATTGGTTCTCCTGCAATCACTCGTCGTGGTTTCAAAGAAGAAGAATCAAAAGAGCTTGCTGGCTGGATTTGTGACGTACTAGATAATATCACTGATGAATCTGTACAGGCGCAAGTTAAAGAAAAAGTAAAAGCAATTTGTGCAAAATTACCTGTTTACGCTTAATTGCATAAGCAGCAGTAATTTAGATCACATAGGCTAGGGGCCTGTTTATCTTTCGAGGTTTAATTTGCAGTAGTATGTTTGGTTTTTAGGCAAGGCAGAGTCTATGTAGTGTGGTTACTCCACACAAATAGGCGATAACGCAGTATAAATGCTAAACATGCACTGCCCTCGGGTTCGTCCTAGGGGCGATTTACTCTTTGTTGCCTACATGGATGTAGGTAAGGGGCGTGAGCAGGACGCGGAAGCTTTGCTCGGTTTTTACTTAGCCCACTAGGTTACAAACCTCGCGCCGCGATTAAATCGCCCCTAGATAGAACAAATTTAATCCTGAAAGGTCAACAGACCCTATTTTTTTGCTAAGATTAAAGGCCGCTAAATAGCGGCCTTTTTTGTTTTAAAACGGAAGTACCGAGCTATGCATTGTCCATTTTGTACCGCAAAAGATACTAAAGTTATTGACTCACGCCTTGTTGGTGGAGGCCATCAAGTTCGCAGGCGCCGTGAGTGCAACGACTGCCATGAGCGCTTTACTACATTTGAAGGCGCTGAACTGGTTATGCCTCGTGTTATTAAACAAGACGGCAGCCGCGAACCATTTAACGAAGATAAATTATTAAATGGCTTAAATCGCGCACTCGAAAAACGCCCTGTGAGCACAGAGCAAGTAGACGAAGTAGTGAATATAATAAAATCGCAGTTGCGTGCTACAGGCGAGCGAGAAATTTCAAGCCATTTGGTTGGTGAATGCATTATGGAAGCCCTCAAAAAGCTCGATAAAGTAGCGTATGTAAGATTTGCCTCTGTTTATCGCTCGTTTGAAGACATACGTGAATTTGGCGAAGAAATTGCCCGCTTAGGGGAGTAACAATGCAAAGCCAAACTACTTTTACTGAACATGACGAAATGTATATGGCACGCGCCATAGAGCTTGCCAAAAAAGGTCGATTTACTACAACGCCTAACCCTAATGTTGGCTGTGTTTTAGTTAAAAATAATCAAATAATTGGTGAAGGGTTCCATCAATTAGCTGGTCAAGGTCATGCAGAAGTAAATGCACTGGCTGTCGCTGGAAAAAATGCACAAGGTGCAACGGCTTATGTAACGCTTGAACCGTGTAGTCATTATGGCCGTACGCCACCGTGCGCCGAAGGCTTAAAAGCTGCCGGTGTGGTAAAAGTAATTGCTGCTATGGTTGATACAAATCCACAAGTTGCTGGCAAAGGCCTTAAAATACTGAGCGACGCGGGTATTGACGTTGCTTACGGGTTACTCGAATCACAAGCTCGCGCACTTAACGTTGGCTTTTTTAAGCGTATGGAACAAGGCTTACCTTATGTGATTTGCAAAATGGCAGCGAGTATTGATGGTAAAACAGCGCTTAAAAATGGGCAAAGTAAGTGGATCACAAGCTCTGCTGCTCGACAAGACGTACAATTATACCGAGCGAAAAGCTGCGCTATTTTAACCGGTGCCGATACAGTGCTAGTAGACGATGCTAAACTTAATGTGCGACTAAGTGAGCTGCCTTGCACACTGCCTACTGATTTGCCGCTTCGCCAGCCCGTGCGTGTTATAATTGACTCTCAAAACCGTTTAACACCTGACCTTGCTTTATTTGAAATCCAAAGTGATGTAATAATATTTACGACTAAGGTTGATAAATCATTGCAATGGCCGCATTTTGTAAAGCATATTGAAGTCAGTGAAAGTAACGGTAAAGTTGATTTACAAGCCGTTTTAGAAAAACTTGGGCAACTGCAGTTTAATAATGTTTGGCTTGAAGCTGGCGCAACACTTGCTGGTAAAATGACAGAGCTTAATTTAGTTGACGAGTTTGTTTTTTATTTAGCGCCTAAACTAATGGGCCATGATGCAAAAAGTTTAGTTAATTTTCCTGAATTGACGAGTATGCAAAACACCGTTGATTTAACATTTAATGAATGTGCGCGCATTGGTGACGATTTACGTATCACCGCGTCAAAACTCATTAAAATCACTTAATAAAAAGAGTAGTGCTATGTTTACTGGGATAATAGAAGCCACAGGCAAAATTGCTTTATTACAAAAAAAACAAGGCGACTTAGCCATTCGTATCCAAAGTGCTGATCTTGATATGACAGACGTAAAGTTAGGTGACAGCATTGCAACCAATGGTGTTTGTTTAACTGTAGTTGATAAACATATTGATGGTTTTAGTGCGGATTTATCTAATGAGACGATTAGTTTGACCGGTTTTGCTCACTATGCTTTAGGACAAACGGTGAATCTTGAAAAAGCCATGCAACCTGTTTCTCGTTTAGGCGGTCATTTAGTGTCTGGCCATGTTGATGGTATCGCAACAATTACAAGTATTACAGCAAACGCCAGAGCAACAGAATATTGGCTTACAACAGACGAAAATTTAATGAAATACATTCCGTACAAAGGTTCGGTATGTATTGATGGTATAAGCCTGACAGTAAACGCTGTAGAGGGCAATAAATTCAAATTAACAATTGTCCCACACACGAGTGAGCAAACCACAATTGCTCATTTTAAAGTAGGTACCCAAGTTAATTTAGAAGTCGATCAAATTGCACGTTATTTAGAGCGCCTTATAAAGGGTGCAGAGCAACCAACGGGCTCTGATATTTCGATGAGCTTACTCGCTAAAGCGGGTTTTATTAAATAACGAAACTGACAACTTACACGAGCAAATTTATGAATTTACACAGCGCGCAAGAAATCATCGACGATATTAAAGCCGGTAAAATGGTTATTTTAATGGATGATGAAGATAGAGAAAATGAAGGCGATTTAATAATAGCTGCTGAGCATATTAGCGCAGAAGCGATTAATTTCATGGCTACCCATGGCCGTGGTTTAATTTGTTTAACCATGACGCAAGAGCGTTGCGAGCAACTTGATTTACCGTTAATGGTTAAAAACAATGGTGCAGCATTTTCGACTAACTTTACAATGTCGATAGAAGCATCAAAAGGTGTTACAACCGGTATTTCAGCAGCAGATAGAGCGCGTACAGTGCAAGCGGCTATAGCTAAAGGCGCAGTCCCAAGTGATATTGTTCAGCCTGGACATATTTTTCCTATTATGGCGCAACCTGGTGGCGTATTAACTCGCGCAGGACACACTGAAGCTGGCTGTGATTTAGCGCGTTTAGCTGGACTTGAAGCATCATCTGTTATTGTTGAAATACTTAATGCTGACGGCACTATGGCACGTCGCCCTGATTTAGAAGTTTTTGCGAAAGAGCACGATATTAAAATTGGCACCATTGCTGATTTAATCGAATACCGCAACTTAAACGAAACAACAATTGAGCAAGTAGCAAAATGTAAGTTACCAACTGTTCATGGTGAATTTGATTTAGTTACTTACAAAGACACAATTGACGGCCAGTTACATTACGTATTGCTCAAAGGCGATATAAAAGATCAAGAGCCGACAAATGTACGTGTACATTTGCAAAGTACCTTTAACGATATTCTACTTTCAGACAGAAGTGCTGACCGTAGCTGGGGTCTTTCTGAAGCAATGGCCTACATTGCTAAAAATGAAGGTGCTTTAGTTATTTTAGGTAAGCAAGAAAGCACTGAAGAGCTAGAGGCAACTGTGAAAGCATTTGCAGCAGCTGATGCTGGCGAAAGCGTTACGCCACGCAAATTCAAAGGTACATCTCGTACTGTTGGCGTAGGTTCGCAAATACTTGCCGATCTTGGAATTAAACAAATGCGATTAATGAGTCGCCCTAAAAAGTACCATGCACTTTCGGGCTTTCATTTAGAAGTTGTTGATTACGTTGAGCCACAATAAGCATCACGCTTAAACTAGGCTATTATTTTATTTTTATGGTATGATGCGCAGCAATTTTTGCGCAATCGCAACCGCTTGAACTTATTTTTAGGGTTATCAAATGAAAATTATTGAAGGTAATAAGTACGCTCCAGGCAAAAAATTTGCCATTGTCATTTCTCGTTTTAATGACTTTATTGGTAGCAGCCTCCTTGCAGGTGCTGTTGATGAGCTAAAACGCACAGGTGGCGTATCAGATGACGACATTACCGTTATTTATGTGCCAGGCGCGGTAGAATTACCTTTAGCGGCTAAACGCGTTGCGGCAAAAAAAGAGTATGATGCAATCATCGCATTAGGCGTAGTGATCAGAGGTGGTACACCACACTTTGACCTAGTTGCTGGCGAGTCAAACAAAGGTCTTGCGCAAGTATCACTTGAGTATGATATCCCGGTTGCATTTGGCGTATTAACCACAGAAAGCATTGAACAAGCAATTGAGCGTGCTGGCACCAAAATGGGCAATAAAGGCGGCGAAGCTGCTTTAGGCGCGCTTGAAATGGTTAATGTGTTAGATAAAATTTAAGTTTAAGGAATTTTTGTGAAACCAGCAGCAAGACGTAAAGCACGTATCTTAGCACTCCAAGCCGTTTATTCTTGGCAAATAAGTGGCAATTTAATTGCCGATATCGAACAACAAATGTTGATCGAAACAGACGTTACTAAAATTGATGTTGAATACTTTAAAGATCTAGCGACGGGTGTTGCTGTAAATTACAAGCAACTAGACGAAGCTGTATCACCACATTTAACACGTCCGTTTGATGACTTAGATATGGTTGAGCGTGCAATTTTACGTTTAAGCAGCTATGAGCTTAAGTTCCGTGAAGACGTACCTTATAAAGTTGCTATTAACGAAGGTATTGAGCTGGCCAAAATTTTTGGCGCTGAAGACAGCCATAAATTTGTAAACGGTGTACTTGATAAAGCTGTTAAGCATTTACGCAAGTAAGTAAACCGTTAAAGAGGGGAGCCGGCATAGGCCGGCTTTTTTGTGTATGAAGGAATTTGAATTAATTAACCGCTACTTTAAAGGTCGCGGTATCACCCGTCGTGATGTAAACCTAGGTATAGGGGATGATTGCGCTTTAGTAACCGTTCCACAAAACTGCCAACTTGCCGTTACAACAGACACTCTTGTTGCTGGCGTACACTTTTTTGATGATATTTCCCCTCGTGCATTAGGTCACAGAGCGCTTGCTGTTAATTTAAGTGATTTAGCGGCCATGGGCGCGGAGCCAACTTGGGTTTCAGTTGCGTTAACTTTGCCAAGTATTGACCCACAGTGGATTGAAGAGTTTACTGATGGCATGCATGAAATTGCTGAATATTTTAATGTGCAGATTATAGGTGGCGATACAACTCAGGGGCCATTAACTATCACTATTTGTGCGAAAGGGACTGTACCCGAAGGTACTGCACTTCGTCGTAGTGGCGCAAAAGTGGGTGATTGGATTTATGTTACAGGTCCGCTAGGTGATGCTGGACTTGCAATTGAGTCTCGCAAACAAGGTATAAGTATTGAGCCAGAGCATTTAAAGTACGTAAATAAACGCTTTGACTTTCCAACCCCACGTGTTGCTGCAGGGCAGGTATTACGAGGCCTAGCATCATCGGCTATTGATGTGTCGGACGGCTTAATCGCTGATTTAAGTCATATACTAGATATGTCACAAGTAAGTGCAGTGGTGAATATTGAAAGTATTCCAACTTCAGATGCGATGCAAGCAAGCCTTGATTTTAATCAGCAGCTGCCATTTATTCTCAGTTACGGTGATGATTACGAATTAATTTTTACGGTCCCTGATAGCAATAAAAGTATGTTAGAAATAAAGCTACGCCAGTATGGTGTAGATGCAACATGCATTGGCCAAGTTAAAAGTGGCGATGGCCAAATTGAGCTTTTACACAACGGTGAAAAGTTTGATTTTGAACCGCAGGGTTTTGAGCACTTTGCAAAGGAGCTGGTTTGAACAATAACCGCAAGTTTAATTTAAAGCGTCCACATCAGTTTTTTGGTCTGGGCTTTGGGACAGGGCTTGCCCCTAAAGCGCCCGGTACATTTGGTACGTTTGCTGCCTTGCCATTCATTTTTATGACCATGTATTATCCGTTATGGCTGCAAATTGTATTTGCCGTTGTGATCAGTATATTTGGTATATGGGCGTGCGGTAAAACGGCTGATGATTTAGGCGTGCACGATCACCCTGCTATTGTATGGGATGAAGTGGCGGGTTATTACATCACTATGATTGGCGCAGCACTTAACTGGCAAACATTACTCGTAGGTTTTTTGTTATTTCGCTTTTTTGATATAGCAAAGCCCGGCCCAATCCGTATGCTAGACAAACGAGTACATGGCGGTTTAGGTATAATGGCCGACGATATACTTGCGGGTGTTTTTTCGCTTATATGTTTACAAGCGTTAATAAAAGTGGGTTTACTGCCCTTTTAATTTTTATATTTGATTTGTTTAACTAGGTGGCAGCAATATGATGCGATTTTTACTGGTTTGTGTACTTATGTTGTGCGCGACGCCAAGTTGGGCTTCAATTACTGATTACGTAGTTAAGCAATGGAATATAAAAGATGGCCTACCGTCACAATCACTTAAAAGTGTTGTGCAAGATCAGCAAGGCTATATGTGGCTTGGTACGCAATTTGGTTTAAGCCGTTTTGATGGTACAACATTTACAAATTACAACACGCAAAATAGCCCATTCTTGCCTAGTAATGGTGTTAATAAGCTTTTAGTCGATTCTAGTGGTTTGTTATGGGTAGGCACTAAAAGTGGCTTGGTAGTTATTAACCCAGCCACATTTGCAGCACAAGAATTTAATATTAAAGGTCCAGTGAGAGATATTCTTGAGGACTCTAAAGGTAGCATATGGATTGCGGCCAACGGCTTATACTATGTAGATAGGGGGCAAGTTGATTTACGCACTGAAGTAAATGGTCCTCTACCTATTGTTAATGCTACTGTGATCACACAAATAGTTGGCTCTGTTAGCCAAATGGCACTCTCTCCTGAAGGCATTTGGCTGGTTAATGATCGTCATTTATTACGCCTTACAAAAAACTCATCAGATTTTTCTAAACTACGTTTAGAGCTTACCGCTAAAATATCGCTACCAGAGCGCTTAGCGCAAACCATAGTGCACGATTTATCATTTTTAAATGGTAATCTGTATATAGCTTCTGAGCTAGGTGCATACTTTTTAGATTTAGATGACGAGCTAAGACCTTTTCCTTTACCTAATGCAAATAACTCAGCCGTTTATAAGTTTATGAGTGATACCGATGGTGGCTTGTGGGTTTCGACCTATGGACGCTTATTATTCAGAGATAAAACCGGTGAGTGGCAATGGGTAGAGCCTAGCCAACTCGATCAAAGTATATGGTTTGCTGATATTTTTAGAGATGATAAAAATAACGTTTGGTTAGCAAGCTTTAGTGAAGGCTTGTGGCTTGCTCATGAAGGACGAGTCGAAAGGCATTCAGCAGTTTCAAACATGACCGAATCTGTTATGGCCATTAGCCAAGCACCCGATGGTAAACTGTGGGTTGCGAATAAAAGCGGCATTGGTTATTTCGATTTAGATAAAAGTTTTATTAATTTAGTCCCAAGTAGTAAATATGGATACGCATCAGTACACGATCTACAATTTGATGGTGAGCGATTATATATAGCCACAGGGCGCGGCTTATTTGTTTTTGAAAACAAGACACTTTACACCGTCCCTGGTCGAGCACTTCGCGATAATCCGGTATTTGCAATAAGTCGCTCTAGTAAAGGCGGCTTTTGGATTGGTACCGGACGCGGTTTATATCGATTAAATTATGCTGGTTTAACGCCTTTTGCCTATAACGCTTTTTTAGGTAGTAAGTTTATTACCTACGTATTAGATAAAACAAACTTTGGTGTGATTGGTACTAGTAAGGGCGCATATTACTTTACAGACCGTGGCATTGAAAAAATTGGCGACCAAACAACACTTGAAAGCGCATACGTTACTAGCGTGCTACATATAGATGGCGTGGGTATTTTAATCGGCTCTCTTAACGACGGGCTTTTTTACAGAAGTACGCAAGGACAATGGCGTCAGCTCGATGCAGCTAATGGTTTACCGTATGGTTCTATATTTAGCCTAGAATATGATGAAAAGTTAAAGCATGTTTGGGTAAGCACCATGAAAGGTGTTTACAGAATGCCTGTAGAGCAATTTAAAACAGAAATAAAAAGCCTAAAAGTTGAAGAAGTAATTTCATCTTTTGACCGTCAACTCGATGGTAAAGCGAATCAATGTTGTAGCGGACTTGGGCATGATGCGGTAGCAGACACCGGAAATTCTATTTGGTACCCAAGCTTACAAGGTGTTGTTGAAATACCTAAAAATGTAGAGCTATTTGGTGTGCTTGCATTAAAGCCAACAATAGAGACAATAACAACGCCACTTCGTCATTTAACTACCGCTGCGCTTGGTAAAAAACCATCATTAGAAACAGACGAGCGTGATATAACGCTAACTTACACAGCTATTGATTACTATGCACCAAACAGCATTGAATTTAGATATAAACTAAGTGGCTTAGATAGTGACTGGCGCTATGCAAATACGCGACGTGAAGCTATTTATACTAACTTGCCTCCTGGCTCGTTTTTGTTTCAATTAGAAGCTAAGCGCCAAGGTGAAGACTGGGCTAAAGCGCAAGATGTAGAGTACGGTTTTGTAGTGCCTGAGCGCTTTGACGAAACAATTTACTTTAGGCTTTTAATTACCAGTGGTTTTATTTTGCTTTTTTATCTCATTTTTTGGGTGTTTAGAGCACAAGAACGCAGAAAACAAGAAGTATTAGAGGGCTTAATCACTGAGCGTACCTTAGAGCTTCGCCAAGCTAATGATAAATTAGGCCAAGTGAATTCACAGCTTAAATTAGTGAGTCACTCAGATGAGCTAACAGGGCTACGTAGTCGCCGCTTTTTGTTTGATCAACTCCCTAAAGATATTGAGCACTTTCAACGTAATTCACAGTCGCTGCAGGCACAAGGTAAGTCACTGGTGCTGGTAATTATTAACTTTGATAACTTCAGCCGTATTAACGATGCGTATGGCCCAATTGCAGGTGATAGCTGCTTACAGCAAATGGCTGCATTGTTAAATTCGCGTACGCAGGGTTCTGACTATGTGGCACGTTGGAGTGGTGATGAGTTTTTATTATTATTACGTGACTTTAAATGCAATAAAATAGACAGCTACGCTTCAGAACTTTGCAAAGTAATAGCGGCTAATTCGTTCCAATTACCAAATGGAAAAACAACTAATATCACGGCATCAATTGGTTGGTCATTTTATCCATTACCTTTATTAGGCGGACAGGTAATTAGCTGGGAAACCTCTATTAACTTGGCCGATATAGCACTGCATCAAGTTAAAAAACGCGGTGGTGATGGCGTGGCTAATATTACGTTTGATGATCAGCTCGATGCATTCGAGTTTGAACAAAACTCTAATGTTGATCAACAGTTAGGTATTTTACAAAGTAATGGCCTAGCTGATATTAAAGTGTGGATGCGCTGATGAGCAATATTTGATATTAAAAAAGGAGCCTAGGCTCCTTTTTTAATATGCTCAACTTTAGATGTATAGGAAGTTAATTAATAAACGCCTTAATAGCGTTTAAAATTCCTTGCTCGCCTAATCCCATTTCATCGTGCATTTCATCTTGCGTGCCGTGTTTAATAAACTCATCAGGAATACCTAAGTTAAGGATATTAATATCAGCTTTTTGCGTTGCCAAGTATTCGTTAATTGCAGAGCCGGCACCGCCAGCAATAGCATTATCTTCAAGGGTTACAATTACATCGTGGCTAGTAGCAAGCTCATTTAAAAGTGCAGTATCAAGAGGTTTAATAAAACGCATGTTAACAAGCGTTGCATCTAATTCATTTGCAGCAAGCTGTGCATTATCAAGTAATGTACCAAATGATAAAATTGCAATTTTACTGCCTTTCTTAATTGTATCTGCCTTACCTATTTCAAGCAGTTGCATAGTGCTTTCGATGTCTGCAGTACCTGCGCTACCTCGAGGGTAACGAACAGCAACAGGGCAGTTTGCTTTATAACCGGTGTATAGCATTTGGCGGCATTCGTTGGTGTCGCTTGGTGCCATAATTACCATATTTGGAATACAGCGCATAAAGCTTAAATCGTACGCACCTTGGTGCGTTTCACCATCGGCTCCAACAATACCAGCGCGGTCAATGGCAAATAATACAGGTAAGTTTTGCAGTGCAACATCATGTATTAATTGGTCATACGCACGTTGTAAAAAGCTCGAGTAAATAGCAACAACAGGCTTTAAACCTTCACAAGCAAAACCAGCCGCTAAAGTAACAGCATGCTGCTCTGCAATGGCTACATCAAAGTATTGATCTGGAAACTCCTTAGAAAAACGTACCATGCCAGAGCCTTCACGCATTGCTGGCGTAATAGCCATTAACTTGCTGTCTTGCTTTGCCATGTCGCATAACCAATCGCCAAAAACTTTTGAAAAAGTAGCAGCGCTAGGGTTAGATTTAGGCAGGCTAGTTGTGCTTGGATCGAATTTTGGTACACCATGGTAGCCAATAGGATCGGCTTCAGCCGGTTTGTAGCCCTTACCTTTTTGCGTTTTTATATGTAAAAGCTGTGGGCCTTTTAAATTACGCATATTACGTAATGTATCTACAAGCATGTTTACATCGTGACCATCAATTGGGCCTATGTAATTTAGGCCTAATTCTTCAAAGAAGGTTCCCGGGATCATCATGCCCTTAATGTGCTCTTCCATTTTACTGGCAAGTTGTTTTACCGGGGGCACACCTGAGAGTAACTTTTTACTGCCTTCACGAATGTTAGTATAAAAGCTACCTGATAGAATTCGGGCAAAGTGATTTGTTAATGCGCCAACATTTTCAGAAATCGACATTTCGTTATCATTTAAAATAATAAGCATGTCTGATTTTACATCACCTAAATGATTCATCGCTTCAAATGCCATGCCTGCGGTGATAGCTCCGTCACCAATAATGGCTACAGATTTTCGACCTTTGCCTTCTTTTTGGGCGGCAATAGACATACCTAAGGCAGCTGAAATAGAGGTGCTTGAATGGCCTACGCTAAACGTATCGTATTGGCTTTCATCGCGATAAGGAAAAGGGTGCAAACCGTCTTTTTGGCGAATAGTGTGCATTTGGTCGCGACGACCTGTAAGGATTTTATGTGGATAAGCTTGGTGACCCACATCCCAAACTAGGCGATCGTCTGGAGTGTTATAAACATAATGTAGCGCAACGGTTAGTTCAACCGTCCCTAAACCAGACGCTAGATGACCGCTACTTTGCGATACTGAGTTGAGTAAATAATCGCGCAGCTCATTGCTAAATGCAGGGAGTTTGTCTTGCGCTAAGTCACGCAATTGGGCTGGCTCGTCAACCAAATTAAGTAATGGATACTTGCTACTATCAAGTGTCATGGTTTTATATATATCCTTCGCTAACATTAATTCATTCAAAGCTTTTACGAATAATTAATGTTGAGTAATAATGTCAGTGCTAATTGCAATACGTATGAGCAAAAATTAGTGGTCACGCTCAATTAGGTAATTTGCTAGCGACGCAAGAAGTGTTGTGTCAGCATCTATATTTGCCAACGCTTCATGGGCTTGTTGTATTAAATTTTGCGCCTTTTCTTTAGCGCCTAGCATACCTAATAACGCCGGATATGTCGCTTTATTCGCGGCAATATCGGAGCCTTGTGGTTTACCTAAAGTAACCGTATCGCCTTCAACATCTAAAATGTCGTCGTGTACTTGAAACGCCAGCCCTATAGCATACCCAAAAATGCTTAAATTTTCTAAGGTTTGTTGATCTGCCTTTTCACTGCACAGTGCACCAAGTGTAATTGCACAATTAATTAAAGCTCCGGTTTTTAGCTTATGTATTCGCTCAAGCTCTTGTACGGTAATTACTTTATCTGTTGCTGCTATGTCAAGACCTTGTCCGCCTACCATGCCCTCAAGGCCTGATGCGTGGGCAAGCGTAGCAATCATTTTTACTTGTGTTTGCGACGAGCATGTAAATTTGTGATTCGCAATAAGCTCAAAGGCGAGTGTTTGTAGGGCATCACCGGCTAAAATTGCATTTGCCTCGCCAAATTCTATATGGCAAGTAGGGCGGCCACGGCGTAAGTCGTCATCGTCCATAGCAGGCAAATCATCATGAACTAGCGAATAGCTATGGATACACTCAATTGCAGCAGCAAGTACATGTAAGTCTTGCTGGTTTGCACCGAGCATTTTACCTGTGGCATAAACTAAAAATGGACGTAATCTTTTACCGCCATTAAATAATCCATACTGGGTGGCGTTCTTTACCGTTTCTTCAGTATCGAGAGGCTGTTTAAAATGCTGCTGTAAGGTCGCTACTACATCTTTTTGAGCACGTTCGATATAATTATTTATGCTCACAGCTATTCCATATCATTATCAAAATTCGTAAGAACTGACTTTTCGCCATTCCCCATCAAAATTGATACTTTTTGTTCTGCTTGCTGTAATTTACCTGATGAAGCACTTGCTAATGCAATTCCACGCTCAAATTGCTTTAACGATTGCTCAAGCGATAAGTCACCTTGTTCCATGTCACTAACGATTGTAGATAATTCTTCTAGTGCTTGTTCGAAACTTAAGTTTTCAGGTTTTTTAGTCGCCATCTTTATTTCAGCTTACATAATAAATTTAGGGGTCAATTTTAGGGGGAATGCTAAACTAGGTCAAAGGATGATATTGGTTTTTTACCTTTATAACGTTAAATTATATTTCAAGTGTATTAATAAAGCCTTAATAGCGGTCTGTTAGTTTAATAAATCAATTGATAATTAGGTAGCCCTTATAACTTGATCTAAAATAGTGCTAAAGGCTGCTTTTTATGTTTATTTATAAAAATGGCTTAAGCAATTCAATATGTTGCCGATAAGCAGTTAATAATAAAAGTTTATGATAAGGCCATTAAGCATGAAACTTCTGGAGGAAATGTGGATTTAGCAACCATAATCGGGATCCTAGGCGCAATTGGCTTAATTGTCATGTCTATGTTTATGAGTAGTAGCGGTGAAATGGCTATGTTTGCCGATGCTCCTTCTAGTGTAATTGTATTTGGTGGTTCACTTTTCATTGTTTTATCAAATTTCACCATGTCGCAGTTTTTGGGTATAGGTAAAGTTGTTGCTAAAGCGTTTATGTTTAAAATAGAAACGCCAGAAGAACTTATTGAAAAAGCAGTAGAACTTGCTGATTCAGCTCGTAAAGGGGGGTTTTTAGCACTCGAAGAAGCTGAAATCCCAAATCCATTTATGCGCAAAGGCGTCGACATGCTTGTTGATGGCCATGACGCAGATGTTGTTCGCGCCACACTTCAAAAAGATATCTCTTTAACCACTACTCGACATGAAATGGGCGCAGGCTTATTTAAGTCATTAGCCGATATTGCACCAGCAATGGGAATGATTGGTACTCTAATTGGCTTAGTTGCAATGTTATCTAACATGGATGACCCAAAAGCAATTGGCCCGGCAATGGCGGTAGCGCTTTTAACAACTTTATATGGTGCGTTTTTAGCCAATGTTGTGGCAATTCCTATTCAGGTAAAACTTGAACTGCGTAAAGACGAAGAGGCTATGAATCAGCGTTTAATTTTAGATGCTATTTTAGGTATACAAGATGGCCAAAATCCAAAAGTAATCGAAGGTATTTTGAAAAATTACTTAGCTGAATCTAAACGCAAAGTAGATACCGAGGAGTAATTATGTCTGATCAAGAGTGCAAATGCCCACCACCAGGCCTACCAGCATGGATGGGAACATTTGCCGATTTAATGTCACTGTTAATGTGCTTTTTTGTACTCTTGCTTGCGTTTTCAGAAATGGATGTACTTAAGTTTAAACAAATTGCGGGCTCTATGAAGTTTGCTTTTGGTGTGCAGAATAAAATTGAAGTAAAAGATATCCCTAAAGGTACCTCTGTTATTGCTATGGAGTTTACCCCAGGCAAACCAGAACCCACTCCAATAGAAACTATTCAACAACAAACAGTAGAAATGACTCAACAAATGTTAGAGTTTCAGGCTGGAGATGAAAGCTCAGCTGGCGGCAGGCAAGAACAGCGCGGGGACAAACGTGGTGGCGAATCTCGTAGTACTTCTCAAGAGCAATCGTCAGAGCAAGCAACTTCAGCGGCCGATCAGGAACAAACTAACGAGCTCGTTAAAAAAATCGCGCAGCAGCTTGAAAAGCAAATAATAGATGGTGCAATTGAGCTTGAATCTTTAGGGCAGCAAATAATTATTCGTATTAGAGAGAATGGTTCATTTCCTTCGGGTAGTGCATTTTTACAACCTAAGTTTAAACCCATAATTCAAGATATTGGTGTACTGTTAAAAGATGTACCCGGTGAAATAACTGTATCTGGCCATACCGACGATTTTCAGGTATCGAATGAGTTATATATTAACAACTGGGACTTATCGTCAAAGCGTGCTGTAGCAGTAGCAAGCGAGCTGCAAACGGTGCAAGGGTTTGATAAAAACCGCATGATGGTAGTGGGTCGGGCTGATACCCGTCCACTTGTTCCAAACGATTCAAATGAAGATCGCCGCAGGAATCGCCGAGTAGAAATATCTATATTACAAGGTAAAGCAAAAGAGTCAGCGCCTATTGATGTACGTTAAGCTATTGCTTGGTATTATATCTCACTACTTTTTGTTTTAATTTAGGGT
Source organism: Pseudoalteromonas sp. APC 3355 (assembly GCF_030407615.1). NCBI lineage: Bacteria > Pseudomonadati > Pseudomonadota > Gammaproteobacteria > Alteromonadales > Pseudoalteromonadaceae > Pseudoalteromonas > Pseudoalteromonas sp. APC 3355. The sequence continues at coordinate 132,373 of NZ_JASDDB010000012.1, forward strand.
ACTTAATTGCCTAAGCATCTTGGCAATTTCATCATTTTAGCTTACAGTACATTTCCTTAACATATGTAATGGAATGCCCGTGAATAAAAAATATAAGTATAGCGATATGCCTGGAAATGGTACTGGCGGAGATGACGATAAGACGAAAGAATAACAATGCCTTTATGGGTTGATAAGGTAATTACATTTCTTGAACTTAGCTGGGTTTTATTTTTAATCCCAGCTATTGTTGTTTTCTATTTGCGTAAAGATTTTTTAGCATTACGATTTGTATGTGTCACAGGTGTATTTTTCTTATTTGGTGCACTTATATACGATTCTTTAAAAGAGTTTGATAAAGATATTTATATATATAGATATCTTGTCTGGGCGTTTAATGACATAGCTTGGATGGCTTTAATTGCCTATCTTGGGATAAAAGATAAAGTTTATTTATGGCAATGTGTGTTAGGTCAGTTGGTTGTTATAATGGCACCAATTTTACAACTTTTTCGCGTTGTTGATCGCCACCTTTGGGATTTATCCTATAGCACGCTAATGTATAAAACGCTTTTACCTTTAATTAATACGCTCACCGTAGTGGTGTGTTATCTTCCGCTAATTTATATTGTAATTAAAAATAATAAGACAGTAACTGGTAATAATCATAAAAAAGCCCCTCCTTTAAAATAGCTGTGCTAAACTACTGTTTATATAAACAGTGCTGAGCAAGCTATGAAACTCTACATTGCAGAAAAACCTTCACTTGGACGCGCTATTGCTGATGCGTTACCAAAACCACATAAAAAACACGATGGCTATATAGAAGTCGCCAACGGAGATTGTGTCTCGTGGTGTATAGGGCATTTACTAGAACAAGCAGAGCCCGATGATTATGATGAGCGCTTTAAAAAGTGGCAGTTTGATCACTTGCCTATAATACCTGAGCAGTGGAAGTTAAAAGCCAAAACCAAAACTCGCAAACAGCTCACTGTTTTAAAAAAATTAATTAAACAAGCCTCGCAACTTATTCACGCTGGCGATCCAGACCGTGAAGGCCAGCTTCTGGTCGACCAAGTAATAGAAGAAGCTAAAATAAGTCAGGCTAAAAAGCAAAGTACGCAACGTTTACTCATTAGTGATTTAAACTTGTCGGCGGTAAAGAAATCATTGGGCACAATGCGTTCTAATCGAGATTTTATTCCGCTAAGTGTATCTGCTTTAGCGCGCTCTCGTGCTGATTGGCTATTTGGTATGAATTTAACACGTGCATACACACTAGCTGGGCAAAAAGCAGGGTTTGGTAATGTGCTTTCGGTAGGGCGAGTACAAACCCCTATTTTAGGTCTTGTTGTTAATAGAGATAACGAAATAGCGAACTTTGTATCTAAGCCTTTTTACGATGTATTGGCGCATTTGCTTACTCCAGATAATCAACCATTCATAGCTAAGTGGGTTCCAAGCAAAGCATGTGAGCCACATCAAGATGAAGAAGGGCGAATACTTAACAAAGCTCTTGCAGAAAATGTTGCTTCACGCATTACAAAGCAAAGTGCTGAGCTTACTTCACTCGACCAAAAACAAAAAAAGCAAAGTGCTCCATTACCTTATAATTTATCTGCTCTGCAAATAGATGCCGCTAAAGCATTTGGTATGCCAGCTCAAAAAGTATTGGATATTTGCCAAATACTTTACGAACGTCATAAACTAATTACTTACCCACGCTCAGATAATCGTTATTTACCCAAAGATCACCATCAAGAAGCATCTGCTATTTTAAAGGCAATAAGTGCAAATGGGGGGCAAAGCAGTGAATTAGTAAACGGGGCTGATGTAAAAAAGCGTAGTAAATGTTTTAACGATTCAAAAGTAGCTGCCCATCATGCCATTGTGCCTACGGCTAAGCAGTTAAAGTCAGCGAGTTTGAGCGGTGACGAAGCAAAGGTATATCAATTAATAAGCCGTCATTACTTAATTCAGTTTTATCCCGACTATATATATAACGAAACTAAAGCTGAGGTAATTATTGCTGGTGGGCTTTTTAAGGCAAATGCAAAGCAAGATGTAAGCTTGGGTTTTAAGGTGTTAATGGGTAAATCTGAATTAAAAGATGAAGCCTCGCTACCTCCTTTAACAAAAGGTATGCCTCTTTTTTGCGATAAAGGCGAAGTAGTCGAAAAGCATACATCACCCCCTGCTTATTTTACCGATGCCACATTATTGGCTGCGATGACGGGCATTAGCCGTTATGTTAAAGATCCACAAATTAAAAAGGTATTAAAAGACACTGATGGTTTAGGTACGGAGGCAACACGTGCGGGAATAATTGAGTTGCTATTTAAGCGGCGTTTTTTAAAACGTGAAGGTAAGTCAATTAGAGCGACCGAAACGGGACTTGCTCTTATTAGCGTATTACCACAAGGTTTAGCGAGTCCTGATTTAACCGCAAAGTGGGAGTCGAGCTTAGGTGATATTGCACAGCAGGCAATGAGTTATCAGCAATTTTTACAGCCTTTACTTGCTGACCTAAATGGGTTTGTTCAATTAGCAGCAAACTGCGATAGCAATGCATTTGCGAAGTTACCAAAAACCTCACCTAAAAAACGTTTTGCTAAACGAGGTGGAAAAGCGACCTTTAAAAAGTCGAGTTATAAAAAAAGCTCTGTTGCTAGTTAGCAACAGAGCTATTTTATTAAACGGTATTACTCAACCTGAACTCTGTTTGAGATAGATTTATTATCCAGAATTCAGGTTACTTATTAAATAAAGCAACAGCAGCGTTACTCATTGCTTTTATTCCAGTAGGAATAGCAACTTTATAATCTGGTGCAAATTTACTAGAGTGTAGAGAAGGGAGTACCTCACCTGTTTTTATTGAATCTGCATATTGTGCTTGGTTTACGCCTCCTAGCCAAAAGAGGGTGATAGGGATATTTTCATCGGTGCGCCCGTATAGGCCAAAATCTTCACCCGCCATTACAGCTTGTGTTTCAAGTACATTAGTATCGCCAATTGCGCTGGCAATAGAATTTCTAACAATGTCTGTTTGTGCAGGGTTATTATAAGTAGATGGAATAGATTCATCTTCATGTACATATATTACAGGGTAGTTAGATTCATTTAAGCCAGCACTTTGTGCAATACCTGCGGTGATTCGTTTTATTGCTGCTATTTGAGCGCTTCTTACATCGGGGTTATAGCTTCTAAGAGTGAGTTGTAGTTTTACTTCATCCGAAATCACATTATGTTTTGAACCACCATGAATAGACCCCACTGTAATAACAGAAGGCTCAAGCGGTGAAAGCTCTCGGCTTGTGATTGTTTGCAAAGCAAGTACAGTGCGTGCAGCTATAACCACTGGGTCTATAGTTGTATGCGGATAAGCACCATGACCACCTTTACCTTTAATTGTAATATCGACAGAATCTACACTTGCCATCGTGTATTCATTTTTCATTGATACCTTACCAGCGGGGACGCTAGCGCTTACATGTAAAGCAATTATATGATCAGGTTTTGCATATTTACTAAATAGTCCTTCGCTTAACATCGCTTTAGCACCCCCACCTACTTCTTCTGCAGGCTGTGCAACCATCATTAATGTACCTTGCCACTGTTTTTTATGAGCAATTAACTGCTCTGCAGTTCCAATAAAAGAGCTCATGTGGATATCGTGGCCACAGCCGTGCATTACACCTACTTTTGAACCGTGCTCATCTATTACTTTGACTTTTGAGGCATAGGATTTTCCTGTTTGCTCAATAATAGGTAAGCCATCAGTATCAGTGCGGATCATTACTGTCGGCCCCTCACCATTTTTATAAATACCAACTACACCAAAGCCACCTACATTACTTGTTACTTTAAAACCCAGCTGAGTTAATCTATCTGCTATCTTTTTACCTGTTTTTTGTTCGTGATAAGAGAGCTCTGGGGATTGGTGTAAGTCGAGGTAAAACTTTTCAATAGCTGGCATGGCTTTGCTTAAATTCAAATCGAGTCCATTTGCTTGTACTAATGGGCTTGCTAATAAAAGTATTGCACTTAGGTAAGTTAATTTCATATTTTCCCTTATTGTTGAATATGTATACCGAGTGATTTAGGTATATGACTTGTAATTATTATGTTCACCACCATATAAAAACCTAAATAGACGAATATGGCAATCAATTCAATGAGCAACATAGTTAGTATTAATGCGCAAAACCTTCAACAAGTACTCGGTGAAACATCACAACAAAAATTGGTGTTGCTTAACTTTTTCTCTCCTCAAAGTCCTGACTGCATCGGACAGGCTGCAATTTTAGATAAAGTAGCAGCAGAATATGCAAGCTATATAGTAGTAGCAAACCTAGATTGCGATGCAGAACAAGCACTTGCTTCTCAACTTGCGCAACAAGTTGGTCTGCAAACACTGCCTACGCTTGTATTATTAAAAGACTCCGCACCAGTAGATTTACTTGCAGGTGTTCAAAGCGAAGCGCAAATACGCGAAGCCCTCGCAAAGCATTTACCTGCGCAACAAGACTTACTATTAGAACAAGCAAAGCAAGCGTTATTAAAGTCAGATTTAAATGCTGCATTTAATTATGCAAAGCAAGCTTATGAAATAGACAACGGTAATGCACGTATCAAGTTAGTGCTAGCAGACATATGTATTCAAATTCACAAGGTAGATGAAGCGCAAGCGCTTATAAATACAATAGATGCACAAGAGCAAGATGCTTACTTTAATAATATAAAAGCAAAATGCGAAGCCGCGCTTGAAGCAAAAGATTCACCAGAGATTAAAGAAAAGCAACAACAAGTAGAAAAGTATCCAAATGACTTAGAATTAAAAGAAGAGCTCAGTATTTTACTTAATGAAGCAGGCAGAAAAGAAGAAGCATTGGATGTACTGTTTACAGTTCTACAAAAAGATCTGAACTTCAACGAAGCAAAACCAAGCTTTTTAGCCATTATTGCCTCTTTACCTGATGGCGACGCACTCGCAGCTAAGTATCGCCGCAAGTTATATAGTATTTTATACTAGATTCTAATAACTATTACTTTTGAGAAGCACCTACATAAGGTGCTTTTTGCATTTTTAAGGTTTTAATTAATAGCTTTAGTATGGTTTAGCTATGTAAAAACAAGAGTTATCAACAGAGTTTTGTGGGTAACTTGTGCTTATCATGTGTGCTTGCTTGGGGCTTAATTTTAATTACTATTTTATGCAAATAACGCTTGCGTAAAATCCGCCGCTCCCTATAATGCGACCCCACTGAGACGGGAAACGCCGAAGCATAGCAAGGCACGAACTACTCAGAGAGTTAAATAAAACTTCGGCTTTAAATCTTCTAAAAAGAAAATTTAAAACAAAGTGTTGACTCGAAAAATAAAGGGTGTATTATTCGCATCCCTTGAGACGCTAAAGCGACTCAAAACG
>NZ_JASDDB010000013.1:0-19393 GCF_030407615.1 Pseudoalteromonas sp. APC 3355
GACATTACCAGGCTTCAAATTGTAGAAAGCCCGACTAGAAATAGTCGGGCTTTTTTACGTCTGCAGAAAAGTGAAATATGCGTAATTAGCATCCACTTACAGCAACATCCATCACGTAGGTCGGGCAAGCGTAGCGGCTCCCGACACAAAGAGAGTGTAGCATTTCACTGTGGCTCTCCACCGCTGTGGGCACTACGACACTACCAGACTTCAAATTGTAGAGAGCCCGACTAGAAATAGTCGGGCTTTATTACGTCTGCAGAAAAGTAAGATACACACTCATTTAAACTCATCACGTAGGTCGGGCGAGCACAGCGACTCCCGACGTTAAAATCACATCGGTAATAACTATAGTGCTCTTATTTCACGAGCTGGATTACCCGCTACTACGGTATTAGCCATTACATTTTTAGTTACTACAGATCCTGCACCCACAATACTATTTTCGCCTATATTAACTCCAGCAAGAATAATAGCGCCTGCGCCAATCCATACGTTATTGCCTAACGCGATAGGGGCTGCAAAGTTTTCCTTATTAAGCCTTTCTGCTGGATTAGTAGCATGTGACACAGCTAAAAGCTGAACGTTCGGGCCTATTAAGCAGTCATCACCAATGGTGATTGAGTAATTGGCTAATGGCGAATCGAGAAGTGTGCAATTAACATTTATAAAAGTACGATCACCAATAACTATATGATTGCCGTAATCGCAATGAAAACCTGATTCTATAATTACCTCTTCACCGCATTGTGCGAACAGCTCTTTAATACGCTTTAAATTACCTTTGCTCGGGCTTTTATTGAATAATCGGCATATCTCGCCTGTTTGTTTTCTTTGCATTAAATATGGCTTAGTCACGCTATTAAATAATTTCATTGAGTTTGTTATTCATTTATATACATACATTATTAAGTATTATCTCATGCTTATATATTTTACTGAAAAGTTGTTATTACCTTTTTGTATGGGCTAAAAAGGTTTTAAACAAATTTTGACTTTTATTATATTCCTTTTTAAAAAATCTTTAATAATGTAAAATTCATGTTACAAGGAGTAAGTAATGAAATTAAATAAACTAACTAAATTATTCTGTTTAACAATTATTTTAGCCGGTTGTGGGGGAGGGGGTAATGATGCCAGCCAACCTGCTAATAATGATTCTGGTTCTTCTGGAAAAACTAAATTTGTTAAGCCTGATTATCAAAATACGCCTACCTATGACGGTGAATTATCTTTATTCGAAATAACAGCAAGTAATGTAACTCAACTAACAACTCAGTACTCATATCTAATAGATAGCCTAAATTCCATAGTATTTGGAGAGGATTATCAAAATCTATTTCTCCACGACCCAGTGCTAGATAACCAATCTGATAATTTCGGTTGTGTTACTGGCTCTGCTGACATGAAAGAGGAAGAGGCTAATCAGCACTATATAATTACTTATAACAATTGCTCTGCTGCTGGGTGGGTTTTTAATGGGCAATCTGATATTTATATCGAAAACTCTAACGCTGAATTTGTTTTAGAATATGGGGTAGTACCTAGTTTAACAATTAGTAACGAAGTGCTTGGGGTTACCTATTTAACAGAAGGTTTTGCTATTGCTAATAGTCAGGGAGTAAATAGTGACAGTAGCGCTACTGTGAATATTCAATTTAAAGGTGCTGATGAAAATTCGCTTGATATTTTATTCTCTAATGTAAGGCTTGATGCTGTTTTAGATGCAACCAATGTTGGGTATGGTGTTGGTTTTAATGGTGAAGTTTATTTTAGTGATTTAGGAAAACTAACAATAAAAACTGATGAGTTTTATCCAACCAATGATATATCTCTGCCTTCAATAATAGGAGCAAAGTACACCCTAACATCACAAAATACTGCTAGTGTAGATCTCAAAGCTAATGGTATTTCGACCATACATCTATCTAATGAATTTTTGCCACTAGAGTTTTATTTAACTGACTTAGATAATGTTTATAACAATACTGCCAACTCTATTCCTATAGCAAGTATTTCAGGCTCGAACAAAGCTCTACGACACTCTATCCTTACTCTTGATGCAACGCACTCCAAAGACCCTGATTTTGAACCATTAGGTTATGAGTGGAAATTAATAACTTTTCCGCAGAATGCTAGTTGGCAACTTGGCACCGGTAGCAAAATTGACTTTATTGGAGACCTACCTGGCCTTTATCGTATTTCGTTAACAGTTGTAGACCCAAGTGGTGCAGAAAATACTGTGGAGCATGAGTTTAAATTAGAAAAACTGCCAGCAATTGTTTCTGACATTACTGCATATGATGAAATAGAATTAGGTGAACACTATACAGCCATTATTAACTTATCTAATGATGAGTTCGATGGTCCTTTTGAATACAAAATTGCTTATGGGCCAAGTAATATCTCGGTTTCAGGACAAGGAGAGATTAATTGGTTAAGCAACGCGCCTGACTTTGGTAGTAATTTAAACGTAAATTTTGCTGTTGATATCTCAAACTCTGACAATCAAATAAGAATTAAGCACCAAATCAACCTTCAATCACTCGGTGGCGTAGATAATCGCTCAGTTGGTTATGTGGACAACTCAACATCCAGTGTAGCTTCAATTAAGCTTTCGAACAATAAAAGGGGTGTATTACGCGGTAATGATAATTATATCTTAAGTCTCAGTGAGACAGGGTTGCTAGAATACAATAAATGGATACCTCCCTTACCTTCAAATGTTGAGCATGTAGGTGCATTTCTTAATCAGTCAGGGACGCAACTAAATTGGCTAAGTATTACTTACAACCAAGAGGCAGCTAAACATCAAATATTTTTAACTAATGAGGGCTCAAGTAGTTTGCTGATAGATGATGTTTCGGCTGAGAATTATAACTCTATGGTATTTGATTATAACGGCGATGGTATTGAAGATATTCTTCTTTCGGCGGGGCATTCGTATGATAGCTATCTTATTAATGGAAATGATCTTTCTATCACTACGCTTATTGTTGCGCCGGACCTTTCACTTAATTATTCAAATCGCTTGATTCAAGTTTGTGATTTGAATAACGACGGCTTTAAAGAGTTAATTGATAGGGAAAGTATATTTGATGTCAAACAGAACAAATACCTGATAGGACCCTACTCTGAATATAAATTTAAGGCATTTACCAGTGGTGATAATTGTCGTGTAACTAGATATAAGGCCTCCGCACATTATAGTGAACTAATATGGTGGGAAGATGGTGAACTGCAGGTGGGTAGTGAAAAGTTTGAGACTAATTTCAATGATGGTATTTCGATTAGTCTTGAAGTAGATAATCCTTATAGTCATGTTTATTTTTCTAATTCAAAAGAGCTTTATTACTTTGATCAGCAGTGGCAATTGTTCTCTGTATCTATTGCTGAAAACCCCATTGGGAGAGTAATAGGAGCTGTTGATTTTGATAATGATGGAATACAGTCATTATTAGTAAGCAAAACAGATAGTTTAGAAGGAAGTTATTTATACGAAGAATATGCGATGCAAAGCTTTAGCTATGAGAATGGGCTATGGCAGCTTGAGTATTCATCAGTGGCTCAAGGTCAACTTCCTAATCTTCATATTGTTGGTGCTGTTGATGATACGGTTAGCATTTCAGATTTTGGCCGTTCGGCTAAGGTAACGCACAATAATGCACCTGTTACTTTCACTGGAGAGATGCTGTTAACGCAAGATAATGAAAATCAAATTGAGTATTCATTAACTCAAATTAACAACGAGACATTTATTGTTAAACGCAATACAGGTTCAACCAGTGTAATTTGGCAAACTAGCGTTGCAGAAGTGACTTTTTCTAATTCGTATGATTTTGCTTTTACAGAGTCCGAAACACACTTGAGCTTTAAAAGTGATATTAGATATTACACAATCGCTAAACAAACAGGAGAAGTCGTATCAAGAGCCTACTTTCCTTACTTGCCGTCTGAGGAGTTGTCAAAAATAATAATAGGTTATTACGATTTAGGTATAGCTTTTTACGAAAATCCAAGCTTATCACCCATTTCAATTGACAGTAGCAATTGGCCTGTACCTTTAGATTTCTTACAAGAAACAACAAGCCATGTAGCGCATGTACATGCTATTCAGCTAGATTCAGATCCTCAACTAGAGCTAATAATTGATTATCGTACTTTTGGTAGTTTCGATGAAGAAGGTGGTTTAATAGTATTAGATACGAAAACGAAAGCATTAGAAATTTTGGACGAACAACAAATTAAGGGCTTTACAATTTACCACAAAGAGAAAATCCTCGATGAAACTATAGGTGGCGTTTATGGCCGAAACTATCTGGCGCATTACTCTATAGAAAAAACAATTAGCCTAGTGGATAAGTTATCAAATCAAGTTATTTGGGAGAGTCCACAAATCTCGAATAATTACCACGATGTATTAATTCAAAAAGATGAGCGTGATTCTTGGAGTTTATATATTTTAGGTAGTGAGTTTTTAATATATCCTTATTTGAACTAAAAAATAATAGCGTGCTCAGTAATCTAGTTTATAGCTCACTGAGCAAGTTAGAATGTTTCACCACATCTACATGCTGTTAAATTAAAAAGCGCACATTGCGCTTTTTTTACTCATTCACTTGCCATTTAGGTTGTTTCGTTTAAAATCGCATAACTTTCGAAATGAAACTTAATTCACGAGCTTTATGACTAAACGAAACACACAGCAGCGTCGTCACAATATACTGGTTCAAGTTAATGAATTAGGTGAAGTCGCTGTTGAAAAGTTAGCACAGCAGTTTCAAACATCTGAAGTAACCATTCGAAAAGATTTAACCTCGCTTGAAAAAAGTGGTTTATTACTTCGCCGCTATGGGGGTGCTATTGCACTGCCTAAAGAAATTGTTAGCGATGAAATAGATTCAAAGCGCAAAGTCGCAATAGCAAAGGCTGCAGCAAAACTTATAAAAGATCATAACCGCATTATTATTGATAGCGGGCGTACTACTGCTGCGATGATCCCCGAGCTTGCTGATAAGCGTGGGCTAGTTGTAATGACAAACGCAATTAAAGTAGCGAGTCGTTTATTAGCACTTGAGAACGAGCCAACACTTTTGATGACCGGTGGGACGTGGGATCCGCATTCTGAGTCGTTTCAGGGGCAAGTTGCCGAAAATGTATTATGCTCTTACGACTTCGATCAGCTCTTTATTGGTGCGGATGGTATAGACGTAAAACGTGGTACTACTACCTTTAATGAGCTAGTTGGTTTAAGCCAAGTTATGGCAAAAGCCGCTCGTGAAGTAATTGTAATGGTTGAATCAGATAAGATTGGCCGAAAAATACCAAATTTAGAATTACCGTGGAAAATAGTAACCACATTAATAACCGACAATGGCTTAGCAGACGAAAAACGCAAAGCAATTGAGGCGTGTGGTGTAAAACTAATTTGCGCAGAGATTATTGAATAGTAACTACAAAGTGAGTTACTAGAATTAAAAAATTAATGGAGACACTATGTGTGGAATAGTTGGGGCAGTTGCAGAACGTCCAGTAAACAAAATTTTAGTTGAAGGCCTTAAACGTCTTGAATACCGTGGTTATGACTCAGCAGGCGTAGCATTGCTTGATGGCAACATACTTAATACTGTTAAAGCAGTAGGTAAAGTAGTAAACGTAGAAGCAGCTCTAGAAAAAGCAGGCGTTAGCGGTCATACAGGTATTGCACACACACGCTGGGCAACACACGGTAGCGTTACTGAAGAAAACGCACACCCGCATGTATCAAACAACCAGCTAGCACTCGTGCACAACGGTATTATTGAAAACCACGCAAGCTTACGCGCATCGCTTAAAGAAGAAGGTTACGAGTTTCTATCTGAAACCGATACCGAAGTAATGGTGCACTTAATTCATAAGCTTCGTAAGCAGCACACTAGTTTACTTGCAGCAGTACAGGCAGCTGTTAAGCAATTTGAAGGTGCGTTTGGTACAGTTGTATTTGATAAAGCAAACGACAACGAAATCATTGTAGCGCGCTCAGGTAGCCCTCTTGTTATTGGTTTAGGCCTTGGCGAAAACTTTATAGCTTCTGATCAGTTAGCACTATTACCTGTTACTCGTAGCTTCATCTTTTTAGAAGAAGGCGATGTAGCGCGTATTACACGTGATACAGTAGAAATTTTTGATGAAAACGGCGACGCTGTAGAGCGTGAAGTGATTGAATCAAACATTACACAAGATGCATCAGGCAAAGGCGACTACCGCCACTACATGCTAAAAGAAATCTACGAGCAACCACTTGCGGTACGTAATACCCTTGAAGGGCGTTTAAACGACGATCGCGTAGCAATTGATGCGTTTGGCGAAAGCGCTCAGCAAATATTTAAAGACGTAAAACACGTGCAAATTATTGCCTGTGGCACGTCTTACCATTCAGGTATGGTTGCCCGTTATTGGCTTGAGCAATTTGCAGGCGTTAGCTGTAATGTAGAAATAGCTTCTGAATTTAGATACCGTCAGTCGTTTGTTCATGAAAATAGCTTACTTGTTACTATTTCTCAATCGGGTGAAACTGCCGATACGCTAGCTGCATTACGCCTAGCTAAAGAGCAAGGTTACATGGCCTCAATGACCATTTGTAACGTACCTGGTTCATCGCTTGTACGCGAATCAGACCTTGCCTTTATGACTAAAGCTGGCGCTGAAATAGGCGTTGCATCGACTAAAGCGTTTACTACGCAATTAGTTGGTTTGTTAATGCTTACTGCGTCTATAGCTCAGGAAAAACAGCTTGATCAAAGTGCTATTGTAAATGCTATAAAAGTACTACCTGCTAAGCTTGAAGAAACATTACTGCTTGCAGATGGCATTGCAGACCTTGCAGAAGAATTTGCCGACAAGCATCACTCACTGTTTTTAGGTCGTGGCTCACAATATCCAATCGCAATGGAAGGTGCGCTTAAGCTTAAAGAAATTTCGTACATTCACGCAGAAGCCTACGCAGCGGGCGAGCTAAAACATGGCCCACTCGCACTTATTGATGCTGACATGCCAATTATTGTTGTAGCACCAAACAATGAGTTATTAGAAAAGCTTAAATCAAACGTAGAAGAAGTACGCGCACGTGGCGGCATTATTTACGTATTCGCAGATAAAGATTCACACTTTGAGTCAGACGATACAATGCGTGTTATCAACGTAAACCACACTGACGACATTATTGCGCCAATTGTTTACACACTGCCATTACAGTTACTGTCGTACTACGTAGCGGTAATTAAAGGTACCGACGTTGACCAACCTCGTAACTTAGCTAAATCTGTTACGGTTGAGTAAAATCAATAGGTTGGTAATTACCTGTTAAAGATAAAAGGCGCTCAATGCGCCTTTTTTTGTACCTCAAAGCCTGTTAGATTAAATAACACACTATTTTCTAAAGGATTAGCTATGCGTTTATTCACTGCTATTTTTATATGTAGCTTATTTATAGTTTCTAATAACACACTTGCAGAGCCTGATTTAAAACAGCAAACCATTAGCTATAAGCAACAAACGCATACTATCAATTCAGTAATTTTAAATGAGCTACGTACCGTTGTAGTTCAACTTCCAAAGAGTTACCAAGCTAATCCAAACAAAGTTTATCCAGTTATTTATCGCCTAGATGGCGCGGGTAACATACCGCTTATAAGTGCTGTAATGGATCGACTGCAAAATAATAATCGTGCGCCTGAGGTTATTATTGTCGCTATTGAAAACACCAATCGCTTAAGAGATTTATACCCCACAGTTAATAAAGAGCCACAAGGCCCGGTAGGTGAAGGCGGTGGTGCAGCAAAGTTTTTAGCATTTATTGAGCAAGAGCTTATGCCCTTAATTAATAAAAACTATCGTACGCATAACTTTAATGTGATCGCAGGAGCCTCTGCGGCAGGTGTATTTTCACTTTATACTATGCAAGCTAACCCTGAGCTTTTCCAAGCGCATATTGCTTACAGCCCTGCCGTTTGGTGGAACTATGGCGCATCGGTAAAAGCGACTAAATCGTTTATCAATAAATCAAAAGACCTGAATAACTACGTTTATATCAATATTGGCGAAGAAGCCGGCATAATGCGTGAAAGGTACGATGAATTACAGCAATCACTGCAATCGCATAAAGTGCGAGAGCTACGCTTCTTTAGTGATGCGTTTGACGGTGTCTCGCATAACCTGACTTCCGTTGCTGGTGCATTTAATGCCTATCACAACTTATTTTTGCCTAAACAAATGCCCATAAGTGATTTAACTGACGATGTAGCCTCTATTGATGCTTATTATCAAAACTTATCTCAACAATGGGGCGAGCAGATTGCGCCACCGGATCGCGCTGTTAGATCGCTCGGTTATAACTTAACGGGCAGCAAGCAATTTACCCGTGCTATTGAGGTGTTTAAGTACAATATAAAAAACCACCCAAAGTCAGTCGATGCGCTTTCAGCCTTATCTTATGGCTATGAAGTGCAGGGGGATACTCGTCAAGCGCTTGAAAATATGGAATCTGCTTTAGCGATTGCAGATGACTCATACCCTTATATAAATTACTTAAAAGAAACAAAAGCTAGACTACAAATAGCTTTAGGCAAAGACGAAACATAACCACTTTTTAATCCAACTCGATTGTTATATATTTAAAGAGAAAAGGGAGTAACAGCTTTTCTCTTTTTCTAAAACCACATTAAAATCACTAACCCCTACTTAACGGGTAATAAATACGCTAAAATTGCAGGCTATTTTAGTAATGAGCCCGCAAATTTTATGACCTCAGCCGCAAATCCTAGTAATTTCAACGAACTTGGCCTAATTCCAGAGCTAATTGCTCGATTGTCTGATCTTGAATACACACAACCTACACCTATTCAGGCACAAGCAATTCCGAGTATTTTGACGGGAAGTGACTTAATTGCGGGGGCAAATACTGGCTCAGGTAAAACAGCGACGTTTGCTTTACCTATGCTACAAACCCTATTTTTAGAGCAGGGCGCTAAAAATACTGCGAGTAAAGGTAATTTTGTAACGGGGCTTATTTTAGTACCTACCCGTGAGCTTGCTACGCAGGTGGCCGATAGCGTTAAATCGTATTCTGCTAACTTTAATGGCGCAATTAAAACGGTGGCCGTGTTTGGTGGTGTGTCGGTTAATACACAAATGCAGACTCTACGCGGCGGCGCCGATATTATTGTTGCAACGCCAGGTCGTTTGCTTGATTTAATCTCAAGCAATGCTATTAAGCTCGATAAAGTGACGACCTTAGTGCTTGATGAAGCCGACCGCATGTTAAGCCTTGGCTTTACCGAAGAGCTTGCACAGCTGTTAGCATTAATGCCTGCTAAAAAACAAACTATGTTGTTTTCAGCGACCTTCCCAGAGCAAGTCACTCAATTAACGCAAGAGCTTTTAAACGACCCAGTTGAAATACAAGTACAAAACAAAGACGAAAGCACCTTGGTACAGCGTGTTTTTACCGTAAACAAAGGTGAAAAAACCACAGTTTTAGCACATTTAATTAAAACGCATAAATGGCGCCAAGCATTGATTTTTGTGAACGCGAAAAAAGACTGTGAGCACTTGGCTAGTAAACTTGAAAAGCGCGGTGTTAATGCACAAGTATTTCATGGTGATAAAGGCCAAAGTGAACGTACTCGCGTAATAGAAAAGTTTAAAGCGGGCGAAATCGAAGTACTTATCGCAACTGATATTGCTGCGCGTGGTTTGGACATTGAAAAGCTACCAGTGGTAATAAACTTTAATTTACCACGTAGCCCTTCTGATTACATGCACCGTATTGGTCGAAGTGGTCGTGCTGGTGAAGTAGGTTTGGCATTATCATTAATTGATTATGAAGATTTTCATCACTTTAAAATAATCGAGAAGAAAAACAAGCTACGTTTAGAGCGTGAAGAAGTAACCGGTTTTGCTGTAAACCAAGCTAATCTTGATGCTGCTGATGTGCTTAAAAATGAAAAGCCAATGGCAAAACCAGAAGGTACAGGCAAGAAAAAGAAAAAAAATAAAGCCGATGATGTAGATGATGTATGGAGTGGTTGGCGAAACCGTTCTAAGTAAAGTTTTATAATCACTTTATACTAGGCAGCTACCTCTGTGAGGCGCTGCCTTTTTTGCTGTCTAGGCGCATATAAGTGTAGCTATAGTTTATAAAGGGAAATTAAGTGAAGTTACCAACCAAGCTGTTATTACTGCTTTGTGTATTAACTTGTTTTAAATTAAGTGCAAATACGCCTTACGAAATTCCTAGAAGTAGCGTTATTGAACTAACAGAACCTTCTAGTAAGCGTGTATACTCTGTTTACATTCAATTGCCTAAGTCATATAAAAATAAGCCGGATAAAACATATCCAGTTATTTACTTAACCGATGCGCCGTACACGTTTCCTATAGTGGCAGGGGCAACACGATTTCCTATGAATACCGGAAAAATGCAGCAAGCAATTATTGTCGCCATTGGTTATGAAAAAGGGTCTATTGGATCAGCTAGTCGAATTAGAGACTACACACCTACCTTTACAAAAGATTGGAAAAAACAAACAGGTAATGCGCAAGGACACATTAAGTTTATTAAAAACACTGTGTTTCCTTATATTGAGCAAAACTACCGTGCCAGTCATACACAAAAAACCTACATAGGTAACTCGCTTGGCGGCTTATTTGGTGCCACTATTTTATTTACAGAACCGGATTTATTTAGCCATTATATTATTGGTAGCCCGTCTATTTGGTTTAATAATAATGCATTGTTAAAGTTTAAGGTACACAGGCCAAAAACAGCTATTAAGGTTTATATTTCGGTGGGTGAAAAGGAAACACCAGCTTTTGGTGAAGGGCAAAATATGGTTGAGGGTGCCAAGCAATTGGTGCAAAAAATTAATGCACTTAACAGTGATAAAATACAATTAAAAAGTGTTGTTATTGAAGGGGCTAGCCATGCAACAGCATTTCCTACTACAGCAATACAAGGGCTTGATTGGGTGTATAGCACTGTAAGTGAGTAATACAGTAAAATTACTGACGTTAGAAAAATTGTTATTTAAAACCCATCATTAGCTTGGCTAATGATGGGTTTATTTTTTAATATGTAATTAAAGAGTGAGCTAGTTACTCAAGTTTTTATTAACTTAATGGTCGTGATCGTCTTCTTCCTCCTCTTGCGCAATACCCAACCAAGTAATTGCACTAGGAGCAAAAGTAAGCTCTAGCTCACTTTGAATTTCTAAGTCTTCAAGGTGTACTTGCACAACGTGCTGAGCAATCGGGTCGGCAACGTAAGCAAACTGACCATTTTGCGCCACTGTCATGCTAAAGCTCATACCCTCAGGCATGGTTGATACATCTTGCTCGGTAATATCAACTTGGCCTTCAAGCTCCCAATGCATTTCGCCATCATGGTCGTGTGCACTAAATACATTTAAAAAGCCTAAGCTGTCTAATATTAAAAAGTGCTCGCCATGGGCAGAGAAAGAGTACGACACAGCACTTGCGCCATCGGCTAGTTGCCATTCTAGTTCTTCCATTTGTGCTGTTACAGGGTTAATAGTTACAATTACGGCTTCGCCGCCACCATGGCCAGACGCTACGCCAATAAAGGTCTCGCTATCTTCGTGGCCATAAATACTACCAATGCGTAAATCGCCAACGGCTGCAATATTCGCTATTTTTTCAGCTTCGTATTCATCATCGTGCTGGTGGGCTAATAACACGCCATCGCTACAGCCAAATACTACGTAGTCGTGGTTTTGTGCCGCGCCGTGCAAATCAGGGCACGTAACTTCTAAGGTTTGTTCAAGCTCGTATTCACCATCATGAAAATGATAAACACCTACTTGGTCTGGCAATACTTTAGCAACCGATGTGCTTTCGCTGTCATCACGGCGAAGTGTTGATAATAAATGCTCACTGCGAGGCTCTGCTACACCGTGCATATTAATATCGTAGCTAATACTAGGCAGGCTTGCTGTTGCACTTGTTATGTCGTTATCTGTTAATACTTCAACAGAAGCAACCGTGCCTGAGTCTGCATCACCATCATGAAAAACAGCTAATTGCCCGTCGTGAGTTATTAAGTGTGTAGGGCGACTACCACTTGTTAACTCATAGCTGCTAGCCGCTGGGCTTTGCTCGTAATCGTGCAGGTGCTCGCCATGGTCTTCACGCCATAAACCACCATCAATAAAGCCTAAGTAATCTTGTGCGCGGCTTGCAATAACGGCATAACGAAAATCAGGTGATGACGATAGCGTGTTTGAATCATTCGTCAGGGTAAATGTTTCAAGTAAAGCGTTGTCATCTAGGTCATAAAAGCTGGCTTCGTTGCTGTTGCCTGCAAGCACAGCTAATCTGCCTAATGAATCAATTGTGTAGCCATCATCATGGTCGTGATCATCATCATCATCGTCATGATCGTGTTCATCTTCTACAACAATAGGATCTTTTTCTACAATTTTAGTTTCTGCATCGCCACAGGCTGTAATAAATGTAGTGCTAATAGCCAGTGCAATAAGCTTTAATTTGTATAGTTTTTTCATGTTTATTTCCCTTAATTATAATTTTTTAATGCTTAAAAATAACCGCGAATGCCTAGCGCAAAGCTACGCCCTGGACGTGGTGCTATATCTTTTACAAACGAGCTGTGCACGCGTGCCTCTGTATCTGTTAAGTTGGTGCCACGCAGGTAAACAGACATATCTTGGTTTAATACTGAAAGGTCGTAAGAGATGCTTGCATCAACCAATGTGTAGCCGTCTGTTGCTGTTTCTTGTGGGGCTGTGCGGTCTTGCTTTTGATAGCGAGTAACGTGAATATGCGCACTTAATTTATCTGTTTGATAGCTTAACTCGCTACCAAAACGAAGCGGTGGTGTACGGGGTAAATCGCCGCCGTCTTTAAGGCGTGCACGCACGTAATCAGAGAATAAATCTACTTTAAACTCATCGGTTAATTGCCACGCAATTTGCGCTTCAAAACCGTGTAAAATTACGTCGTCTGTTTTAAATAAATAAACAGGGAGTTCTGATGAATGGTCGTGTTCGTCAGCGCCTTCTTCTTCATCGCCATGGTCGTGGCCACTTTGTGCGTATAAACCAGTGTCTATTTGGTAATAGTAGTTATCTACTTGGTTGTAAAAGGCATTTAAAATAAAGCCAACATCGCCTTGAGTTTTACGTAGGGTTAAATCGATATTATTGGCAGTTTCTAGGTCAATTGCTTGATCAGATAAACCTAAATGGCCATCTTCATCTAAATCAAATAGCGCGCCTACTTCGTAGGTGCCAGTACCAATATGCGGCCCAAACGATAACAATTCAGAGGCAGAAGGTGCACGTTCAGAGCGCGATACAGAAAGTCCTAAATTATAGTTAGATGTAAAATCCCATACTACCCCTGCCGATAAACTGACTGGTGTAAATTCATGCTCTACGTCAAATACGCGAGTGGTTTCTGCGCTTTCTTCGTGGTCATGATTATGCTCGTCGGTTTTTTGCGCTTCATCGTGAGCGTGAGCGTCAATATTTGGCAGTAATACGTCGCCTGCTTCAATTGTTACACGCTCTATGCGCCCACCTAACTGCACTAAAAAATCCCCAAAGTGCCTTTCTTCTATTAACGCTACAGCAAAGCTTTCGGTTTCTGATGGAGGAGTAAAGGCCTCTTCACCTTGTGCTTCAACATCGCTTTGCTTGTAATGAAAGCTAATACCGCCATTCCATTCGTTAAATTGGTTATGCAGTAGGTCTATGCGTAATTCGTTGGTTTCGTTTTTAAAGGTAGTGCCAACAGCGCCGCTCTCAATTTCAGCGTGTTCGTAGTCGGTATGGCCAGCGCGGAGATTTATTTTGTTTAGCCATTTATTATCTAGGTTGTACTCACCTAATAATTGCACTTTAGTTTGCTCTAAATCAGCAAATACGCTTTCTTCCTCGTCGTTGTGTTCTTCCTCTTCTTCCTCGCCGTGCGTATGACCAGGAATACCGTATTGACGATTAAATTGCTCTACTGTTAAGCCAATAAAGCCGTTATCCATTAAATAGCTAGCGCCAACAGTAAAACCGTCAGACTCTTCATTACTGTTTTCAACTTTGTAATCGCCATTATGCTCTTCAACGTCGCTATCTATATCAGCAGCTACCGGTACCTCGTAGTCATCGGCTTCACGCCAAAATGCATCGGCATAAAAAGCAAATGAATCAGTACCTGTGGTGGCATTAAACGAGGCCACTTTTTGATTATCAACAGAGTTATGCTCTGCGTTCCACTCACCGCGTGTTGTGCTGTCGGTTGGTACGCGGTTATCTACTACATTAACCACACCGCCAATTGCGCCACTGCCATAAAACAGCGTTGCAGGGCCGCGTAATACTTCAATTTGTTGTGCGGTAGACGCCTCCGATGCAACAGAGTGATCGGGGCCAACGCGCGAAACATCACTAACATCCAGGCCATTTTGAGTAATAAGTACGCGAGGACCGCTTAAACCACGAATAATAGGTGTGCTGGCTACTTTACCGTGAAAATTTGTATTAACGCCTGGGAGTTTTTCAAGGCTATCGCCAAGGGTTGCGGCTTGTTGGCGCCTTAGTTGTTCGCCAGATAAAACACTAACAGGCGATGCAGATTCCATTGCCGACATATGAATAGGGGTTGCTTCAATATCAATAACTTCAATAGGTGAGCGCTTTAAATTAAACGTAACCGATTGGTTTTCATCATTCGTTATTGTTATATCTCGATGAAGGTGCGCATAGCCAGGCGCTACAACGTGAAGCTCTTTTAAGCCATTTTTTAGCTCGGTTATTACAAATTTACCGTTTTTATCGGTGGCTACTTTAAGATCTGAGCCTTCAACTTCTACCGTTGCATTGGTAACTACTTTACCTTTGTTGTTTAAAACAACGCCTTCTATTGTGGATGCCAGCACACTAGCCGGCAATAAAGCTGCTATGAGAACAGCTAATTGTGATCTACGTTTCATTTGACTACCTTGTTAGATGTTATATTATATCAATTATGCGAGTAATGTTATAATATATCAATAGTAATTAACTGATGTTATTAAAATGTCTCCTTAAAAGTAACGTTTTTGAGTGGAGACACTGATTTAGTAGAGGAAATAATGAAGTCGAGTCAAAGTGTTATGGATCGTATGGCAATAGGGTTATCGGTAATGTGCACAGTGCATTGTTTTGCAACCCCGGTTATTTTAGCGTTATTACCAAGCTTTGCTGTAATGCAAATAGATAGTGAGCAATTTCATTTATGGATTCTTGCGGCGGTAATGCCAACCAGTTTGTTGGCATTGAGTTTAGGCTGTAAAAAACATAAACGTACACGTTATATGGTGTCTGGTGTAACAGGCTTAGCTTTTATGATATTTGCCGTATTGCTAGGGCATGAAGTGGCCGAAAAAGCGCTAACCTTAATAGGCTCAGCGTTTATTGCTGTAGCCCATTGGTTTAATTATCAGCAATGTCTTAAACAGAATGACGACAACTGCCCGTGTTCAGGTAGCAAATTGGATCAAATGGTTTAACGCTTAGTTGTTGCTGGTGGTATGGCTCTCGTCGGCTAAATTAATACTGATTTATTTTAAATACTAAGGCTTCTTTGTTTTAAAAGGCGACCTCTTTCATGCTGTAGTAACATGCTCAGTAATAGTAAATAAGGCCTCATAACATGAGGCCTTAAAATGTTTCTAATTCACTTTAACCGTTTCAGAATTTATACTTTCATACTGATCAAGTGTTTTTATTTGATTCACACCCTTTAGCTGCATCATTAATTGCTTTACTAAAATCATGTAAATAAACATCATTGGTAGGCCTGCTACAACGCAGAGTGACTTAATAGTATCTATTCCACCACCGCATAAAAATACGCTAAAACTAATGAGTGCAATTGCACCAGCCCATAGAAGCTTAACTTTATGATCGGGGTCGCCATTTAGTTCTAGCTTATTAGTTGTCAACATAGCGGTGGCAACGCTTGCGCTTGACATAGTCGTTAGCATTAAAAAAAATTGAATAATCAAAAATAATACTAAGCCAATATTACCCGATGGTAGAGTTTGAATTAGTGAAACTACTGCAAACGTTAAACCGCCTTCGCTCATCCATTGTTGAACAGGTAAGCCACCAATTAATTGTGCCCATACTGCATAACCACCAAAGATTGATATAAAGAATGCACAACCGAGTGAACCCATCGAGATAGTGTACAAAATAACTTCTTTAATAGTACGTCCACGCGAAATGCGGGTAATAAAAAGCCCCATCATAATTAAATAAGCGTAGTACCAAAACCAATAGTATTGAGTCCACGATTGCGAAAAACCACTTTTTTGAACTGGGTCGGTCCAAAGTGACATTCTAAAAAAGTTATCAAGCATGACACCTATTGAGTCGGTAAAGTTATTTAAAATAAACTGAGAGTCAGCCACAAGTAATACAAATAAGGCAAAGCATATTGCTGCTACAACCGTATAGTCGGACACTTTACTAATGCCTTTTTTAAAGCCAACAAGCATTACCGCAACAAGCATTAAAACAAATAATAAAATAATACTGCCTTGGAGTAATAAGCTGTTTTTAATTCCTAATAATGCAGAAACGCCAGTACTTAATAAAGATACGGTAAGCGCCAGCGAGCTTGCAAAAGCTGCGAGGGTGCCAAAAATTGCAAGTAAATCAATTGCTTTAGTAATAATAGGATTGCTACCTACTACCGGTTCGCAAAGCGTTGAAAGTCTTAAAGTACGCTTTTTTTGTACGTAAAACGCGTACGCAAACGGAATTGCCGGAAAGCAGTAAATGGCCCAGCCAGTCACGCCCCAATGAAAAATAGAATAAGTAACAGACCAAGCTGCTGCTGCGTAGCTATTTGGTTCGGCAAAAAGTGGTGGCGATTGCAAATAATACATCGGCTCACCAATTCCCCAATATATAAGAGAAGCACCTACACCTGCGGTAAAAATCATACCGCCGTAAGAAAAGTTAGAGTGCTCTTTTTTTTCTTCACCTAACCTAATAGATCCGTACTTTGAAAAAGCTAACCAAAATAAAAAACCAACTAAAGCCAAGCTCACAAGCTCTACTAACCAACCAAACCAGCCTGTTACAAAATGCATAGCGTTGCTTGCTAATAATTGTGATTGCTCAGGATACAAAGTTGAGATAACTAATAAGGTAATTACTAATGTAATTGCAGGAATAGCCAGCTCAAAGTTAAGGTTTTTCAATGGAATTTCTCCATTGCACGAGTGCTTCGATATGGCTTGGATTAATTCCGCAGCAACCACCAATAATATTTGCGCCAAGGCTATGCCATTGTTTTGCAAATTCCAGGTACTCGTCAGGAGATAAATCACGGTAGTCTTGCACTGCTTCATTTGCTTTATGAGCACTTGAAATAGGAGTAAAGCTGTTAGCAAATGCGCCTAACGTTACTTTTTTATTTTGCTTAGTTAATACGTTATTAGTATCACGCAGTGCTTGCTCAATAACTTCAGGGATAGAGCAATTAAAGAAAATACCTGCAATGTTTTGCTGCTCAAGTAGTGCGGTTATGGCATCGGTTACCAGCTCACCTGAACGCAGCGTTGCCTGCTCAGTTACTTCGTCACTTAGGGTAAATGCGTAATAACATGGCTTAGTTGAGCCTTTAAGTACGCCTGCCATTACTTGCGCTTCTTCAATACTCGATATTGTTTCGCCAAGCCATAAATCTACATGGGCATTTTGTGCATTGTATAAGGTATTTAAAATAGTAAAGGCACGTTTACTTTCAAATAAATCGGGGCGATATGAACCAAATGCAGGGGGTAATGACCCTGCAACTAATACACTTTGTTTAGCGTTTTGAGCTACTTCTTTAGCAATAAGCGCCGCTTGCTCTGCGAGTAATGCACCTTGGTTTTCGTAGCGTTCTTCACCTAAATGAAAGGGCACACAGGCATAACTATTAACCGTAATTATTTCAGCGCCTGCATCTATAAAGCCTTGATGGGCTCGTGCGACAAAGTGTGGGGCTTCTATAAGTGCTTGTGCACTCCAAAGTGGCTGTGAGAACGGTGCGCCAATGCGCTTAAGTTCACGTCCCATGCCGCCATCTAAAATTGTTACCTTTTTCACTTATGGACTTCTATATGTCTAAATTTTATGGCGCTATTCAAACATATTTTTTAAAAAATCATAATGAAACTTCATCAGGTTGGGCATGAAAAAAGCTCAACCTATTAAAAGGGCACAAAAAAAGCGACTACCCAATATGGTGTCGCTTTTTTAGTAAGTAGTATTAGCTTACTTATAAAAGGCTTCAACAGTGCCTTTTCTTGTAAGTAAAAGTGGTTGTCCGCGACGATCAAGGCCTTTTGGAGATGCAAACTTTATCCAACCTTCGCTGATGCAGTATTCTTCAACATCAAAACGCTCTTTGCCGTTGAACGTGATACCAATATCGTGTTCAAAAACTTCTTCCACATGATGTGGGCTACGTGGATTAATAGAAAGGCGATCTGGTAAAGCAGGTTTTGCGGTAGTGTCGTTCATGGTCATATTCTATATTGAATGAAGTATGCGCTATTGTAGGCAATACAAAGCTTTCGCTCAAGAGAGATAGTCGTAAATGTGTTTAAAAATGTACTAATTAATGAGTTGTGTATACAAATGAGATTGAGCTTGAAAAAAATTTACAGAGGAGGATTTTGAAGATATTTGACTAAAAATTATATAGATAAGTATATTAATGGGCTATTGCTAACCCATTAAATTGTGTAGCAGTTAGATGCTAACAATGTTCTCGGCTTGTGGGCCTTTTTGACCTTGAGTAACAGTAAACTGTACACGTTGGCCTTCAGCTAAAGTTTTAAAACCGTCGCCAGAGATT
This sequence comes from Pseudoalteromonas sp. APC 3355, assembly GCF_030407615.1. Classification (NCBI taxonomy): domain Bacteria; kingdom Pseudomonadati; phylum Pseudomonadota; class Gammaproteobacteria; order Alteromonadales; family Pseudoalteromonadaceae; genus Pseudoalteromonas; species Pseudoalteromonas sp. APC 3355. The sequence goes on from NZ_JASDDB010000013.1 coordinate 18,913, forward strand.
GCGCTAAAATGTGCGAACACGTCTGCGCCAGATTCTTGCTCGATAAAACCAAAACCTTTTGCTTCGTTAAACCATTTTACTGAACCAGTAGTTGTAGTAGACATAATATGTATCCTAAAAAAATTAATATAAGTGTGCCTGAAAAGAGGCGATTGAGCCGGAAAAAATAGTTAACTTGAGGATATCGTGCAGGATTATTACTAAAACAACTCGGTACTAACAAATAAAACAAAACTTCTTTCAAACTAGTATTCAAAATGGGTTATTGCTAACCCATTAAATTGTGTAGCAATTAGATGCTAACAATGTTCTCGGCTTGTGGGCCTTTTTGACCTTGAGTAACAGTAAACTGTACACGTTGGCCTTCAGCTAAAGTTTTAAAACCGTCGCCAGAGATCGCGCTGAAATGTGCGAACACGTCTGCGCCAGATTCTTGCTCGATAAAACCAAAACCTTTTGCTTCGTTAAACCATTTTACTGA
>NZ_JASDDB010000015.1:0-121307 GCF_030407615.1 Pseudoalteromonas sp. APC 3355
TAAAAAACCAAGAAGCGTTTAAGCTCCAAGAAAGTTAAATACGACCTTGAAGCTTAAAATGAGAGATGGTATCTACAAGTAAAACTCATATCTACACTTTGGGGTAAACGTAGAGTTCGCTCACGTGAAAAGCATAGCTTTTAATTACTTAAATAAAACACTATTCACAAAGAGAAGAGCAAGAGGAGTAAATGAGAAAATATAAAGACCAACAACAATCTTTTTATCTATCACTGCCTCTAAAAGCGCAGCGCCTCATAACCTCTTTGTGAATAAATTACTTTACGGGCTTCGCGTCTACAGCGTTACTTTTTATGCAGCGCTTCAATGCGTGCTAACAGACTTGAGGTGTCGTATCTGCCGCCGCCAAGTGCTTGTACGTCGGCGTAATATTGATCGACCGTTGCGGTCATTGGTAAAGTAGCGCCGTTATTTTTAGCTTCATCGAGTGCAATGCCTAAATCTTTACGCATCCAATCTACGGCAAAACCAAACTCATATTCACCCGCCCACATTGTTTTGTAGCGGTTTTCCATTTGCCACGAACCGGCTGCACCTTTAGAAATGGTTTCTATAACTTTTTCACCATCAAGCCCAGCTTGCTTGGCAAAATGTAAGCCTTCGGCTAAACCTTGCACTACACCAGCAATACAAATTTGATTAACCATTTTACAAAGTTGTCCCGAGCCAACGCCGCCTAGTAATTGGCTAAAACGACTAAACGCCGCCATAACTGGCTGCACTTTAGCAAATACGGCTTCACTACCACCCGCCATAACCGTTAATACGCCGTTTTCGGCGCCAGCTTGTCCGCCCGATACAGGCGCATCTATAAAGTCGATATTTTGCAGAGCCGCTTTTGCAGCCACTTCACGTGCTACTTCGGCAGAAGTTGTGGTGTGATCAACCAAAACAGTGTGCGGTAACATGCCCGCTAACACGCCGTCGTCGCCATACACTACTGAGCGTAAATCGTCATCATTCCCAACACACATAAATACAATATCGGCATTGCTGGCAGCTTCGCGCGGGGTTGATGCAAAGCTTCCTGAATGTTCTGCAGTCCACGTTTGAGCTTTAGCTTGAGTGCGGTTATAAACGCATACGCTGTGCCCTGTTTTTGCTAAATGCCCCGCCATTGGGTAACCCATTACGCCTAAACCTATAAATGCGACTTTCATTGACATAAAAATGACCTATTTAACTGATAACTTAGAAACTAGACCTCGATTATGTCAACCGGTCGATAAAAAAGCGAATGAAAGTCTTTATAAAATTTCCTTAACGGGAAAGGTAAGTAGGTAACCTATGGACAGTATTTATCAATTTAATGCACCACTTTATAACAGCGAAAATTTTCCTCTTAGCCAGTTACAGGGCAAAACCGTCCTTATTGTTAATACAGCGAGTAAATGTAATTTTTCGGTGCAATTAAACGCACTCGAAAAGCTCTATCAGCAATATAAAAGCAATGGTTTTACTGTGCTTGCGTTTCCGTGTAACCAGTTTGGCCAAAATGAGCCGCTTGATAATTTAGCCATTAAAGACTTTTACCAAGATCAATTTAATATCTCGTTTGAGGTATTTGGTAAGGTAATGGTAAACGGGCCAGAAACACATCCGTTGTTTAATTATTTAAAGTCGCATACGCGGGGTATTTCGCAAAACCGCGCAATTAAATGGAATTTCACTAAGTTTTTAATTAATTCACAAGGGCAACTTGTTGCTCGCTATGCACCGCGTACTAAGCCCGAAACACTTAAACAAGTAATAGAAAGTAACTTACTGCAAGCCGCAAAGTTAAGCGCTGCAAGAGGTGGTAAAAAGGTAGCATCAAAAATATCTTTGTTTACGCCAGCTAAGGCTTAATTTAAATCAATAAGATGCGTGTTACTAAAGCATAGGTTTATAAAGTAGTTTATTGTATTGATACTTATTAAGCGTCGAGGCTATTACCATGAATATTGCTTTTTTTAGTACTCAAAAGTACGAACTGCCTTTTTTTGAACAAAGTACACGCGATAATCGTGATATAAAAATAACGTATTTTGAGCAATCCCTGAGCGAACAAACGGCTATTTTAGCAAACGGGTTTGATGCCATATGCGTATTTGTAAACGACACCGTAAACGCCACGGTTATTGAACAACTGGCAAGCCAAGGCATAAATACTACTTTGCTGCGTTGTGCAGGATTTAATAATGTTGATTTACCTGCTGCAAAAGCACATGAAATTAAAGTATTACGCGTACCGGCTTACAGCCCTGAGGCCGTAGCCGAGCATTGTATTGCACTTATGCTAACACTTAGCCGTAAAACCCATAAAGCGTATAACCGCGTGCGCGAAGACAACTTTGATTTAAACGGATTACTAGGCTTTAACTTGCACAATAAAACCGTGGGTATTGTAGGTTGCGGTAAAATTGGCCTTGCGCTGTGCAACATTTTAAATGGCTTTGGCGCTAAAGTATTAGTGTGCGACCCATACGCACAACCTGGCAATTATACAATTACCGATATAGACACATTACTTAGCCAAAGCGATGTGATTTCTTTACATTGCCCACTGAACGAGCAAACTCATCATTTAATAAATGATGAGGCATTTAGTAAAATGAAAACCGGCGTTATGCTCATTAACACTTCTCGCGGTGCATTGCTTGATAGTAACGCGTGTATTAGCGCGCTTAAAACTAAAAAGCTAGGTTACCTGGGACTCGACGTTTACGAGCAAGAATCGGAGCTTTTTTTTAAAAACCACAGCGACGAAATAAACCAAGACGATATATTCTCGCGCTTAGTGAGCTTTAAAAACGTATTAGTAACGGGGCATCAGGGATTTTTTACGCAAGAAGCACTTACCGAAATAGCAAACACAACCGTATTTAACGCGCTTGAAGTAAGTGAAGGTAGGCCTCTAACTAATGAGGTTTTATAAATACCTTAGCTTTACCTAAATAATAGGCACAAAAAAGCGAATAAGGTGAGCCCTATTCGCTTTTTGTTTAAAAATTTACTTTAAATAGAGCTTAGCCAAACGCAACGTTTGCAAATACCAAGGTCATTAATATTGGGCAAACAAAACGAATATACTGAGCAAACCAGTAATGTACGCCTGTTGTTGCTTGGTGTAATTTATTACCACGCTGCCACATCCACCCTACTGTAATAAAGTAAAATAAACCCATAAGCGGTAATTGGTATTGAGTAAATAGCATAATAACTAAGCCAAATAACCAATCAAAATTTAGTATAATTGCGCTTGCACACACAAGTACAACGGCGCTTACCGCCCACGTTGCTTTGGTGCGGCTAACGTTGTGGTTTTCGACTAAAAACGCCACCGGAATCTCAGTTGTCGATATAGTTGACGTAACCGATGCGATAGACATTAATACAAAAAACAGTAAACCAACTAATAAGCCAATTTCGCCCATGGTGCTAAATAGCTCAGGTAAAATAGCAAAAATTAGCTGCCCTTCGCCAATCAGTTTACCACCACTAAATACTTCAACACCGTTGTGCTGCGCCACATAAATAGCAGGAATAATAAGTAACCCAGCTAAAAAAGCAACGCCAGTATCAAGTAGTGCAACACCTGCTGTGAGCTTTGGTAAATTAGCATCTGGTTGTAAATACGAGCCGTAAATCATCATACAGCCCACACCTAGTGAGAGCGAAAAGAACGCTTGCCCCATTGCGGCAATAATTAAGTTAGGGTCGAGTATTTGGCTAAAATCAGGAATTAAATACGCGGCAAAGCCTTCGCTTGCGCCATCTAGTGTTGCAATGTAGGCAATTAAACCAACAAGCAAGACGAGTAGCAGTGGCATTAAACGGCGCGACCAGGTTTCGATTCCTGATTTAACACCTTTTAAAATAATACTGGCAGTTAAAATAAGCATAAGCGGCGTAAATACAAAATTACGCAGCACTGAGTCGCTATGTAGAAATTCGCTTGCGCCTGTGAAACCTAAAAAAGTTGTTATGGGTTCAATAGCGTACGAGAGCATCCACCCTGCCACTATTGAATAAAAACTTAGCATAACAACTGCGCCCGCAAGGCCTATGTAACCGGCTGCTGCACCTACTTTACGGCTAGTGTTTTGCCATGCATCGCCCAATGCTTTTACCGGGTTAGCTTGTGCTTTGTGACCTAAATAAAGTTCGGTATACAGCGCAGGTAGCGCAAGTAAAAATATAACAATAAAATAAACCAGTAAAAAAGCACCGCCGCCATGGTTGGCCGCTTGCGTAGGAAAACCCCAAATATTACCCAAACCCACTGCTGCGCCAGCAGCGGCTAAAACAAAACCAAGTCGGCTTTGAAACCCATCACGCACTTGTGCCATACATCTACAAATCTGTTATTATTTTGGTTATTGTGAATTAAACCATATTTCATGCCAGCTGAGTAATAAAATTGTACCCAGCCTTTATTAGTGGCGTTAACCGCTCACAATATCAGCGACTTCTTTTGCTTTAGGGCTTTTATGACTGAACACTATTTTAAAAACGCCTTGAGTATTACTTCAACTCAATTGGCAAATTTGTCTTTTGCGAGTAACAGTATTTTATTATTTAATGCTAAAACACTTGAGCTTAGTGACTTTAATTTGCCCGATTGCTTAAGCCCATTTGAATTAACTATTATAAACCGCCGTAAAAGCCCACAAGCTAAGCAAGAGTATTTAGCTACGCGGTTATTGTTAAAACACCTTATTAAAGTAGCGCAGCCGCAACATGCGCACGTAGCCCTTAATAAAATGAGTACAGAATTTGACGAGGCAAGCTCAAAGCTGCAAATACACGTAAGTGATGATGTTATTAATACCTGTATTTCGCACTCGCATGGTTTAGTTGGGGTCGCGCTAAATTTTGATAAAAGTGAGTTTGGTTTTGATATTGAAAAAGTAAGCCTAAAGCGCCCGTTTGAAAAGCTTGCTAAGCATTTTTATCATAATGATGAAATTACACTTATCACCGAGCCTACTAATACCCAAGCCCAAGCAGATACGTTTTTTAGAATTTGGACATTAAAAGAGTCAGTTGCTAAAGCCACCAGCCGCCCTATTGCAAAATTACTTAGCCCCAATGTGTTTGACGAATTACATAGTGCAAAGCTGAGTGCTTGCAGTAATCGCGTTACTGTAGCTTATAGCAATGACAGTAATGTTTGTTTTGATGTGAGTGTGGTGCATAAAAAAAGCATCGACTGGCGATGCTTTTTATTAAATGACTTTATTAATCAATTTTGTTAAGTGATTTTACTAGGTGATTTTCCTGAATAACGGTTATTTACGCAGCAAAATCATTTTCTAATAAACGACTATGAATAGACTGTACTACGTTATCTGACTCAGTTTGCTCTACTAAAAAGCACAGGTTGTGCTTACTAGCACCGTGACAAATTAATCGAATGTTAAAGTCTTTTAGCACACTCATTAAGTTCATTTCGTGTTGGCGTAATTGAATCTCAGAGCCAATAAGTGCTACCAGTGTTAAATTGTTTTCTACCGAAACATGGCAAAACTCTGCAAGCTTATCTAGGCATTCTTGATCAAGCTCTGGGCGCGAGGCGTTTTGCGCGTTATCAAGGGTTATAGCTACGCTTATTTCTGATGTGGTTACCAAATCTACCGATATATTGTATTCACTTAATAGTGTAAATACGCGTGCTAAAAAGCCGCTTGCTAGTAGCATTTCTGGGCTTTTAAGCGTAAGCAATATTTGGTTTTTACGTTGCGTTACTGCGCGTATACCTGGTTGCTGCGATTTTTCGCGCTCAATCCACGTACCGCCACGCTCAGGCTCTCGGCTAGAACCTACAAACACGTTAATGTGGCTACGGCTTGCTGGTAAAATAGTCGCTGGGTGCAATACTTTTGCACCAAAGGTTGCCATTTCAGCGGCTTCGTCAAAGCTTAAGCGTGCAATAGGCGTCGCTTTTGCGCACAAACGCGGGTCGGTGCTAAAAATGCCCACTACGTCGGTCCAAATATGCACACTTTTAGCGTTAATCGCTTCAGCTAGTAATGCAGCGCTGTAGTCAGAACCACCACGTCCTAGCGTTGTGGTGTGACCGTATTCGTCACTACCAATAAATCCCTGAGTTACAATTACTTGAGCGTCTAATAACGGAATTAAATGCTCTTTAGCAGCTTGCGCTGTGGCTGCAACATTGGGCGTTGCTTTACCAAATTGGCTGTCGGTTTTAAGTACCTTGCGCACATCAAAGCGATCGGCGTTTAAACCTTGTAAACGCAGCACTTGAGCAAACAAATACGACGATAAACGCTCACCAAAGCTAAGTAGCTCGTCGTGTTGCTGATCGGTTGTTAGTGGCTCTTGAGCCAATGTTTGAAATGCTTTTAGGGTTTCGTTAAAGCCAACCGCTAAATCGGCATCTAGCGATAATTCATCTAAAATAGTTTGTTGAATAGCAAGCACGCCGTTTATGTGTTCTTGGCGCTCACTAGGAGTAATGCTTGATTTACACAGTGCAACTAAGTGATTAGTTACGCCGGCACTGGCGCTCACGGCAACAATACGTACGCTTTTATCTGCAACAATAATTTCGCTACAGCGACTCATCGCTTCAAAATTTGCAACACTGGTTCCGCCAAATTTGGCAACGATGTAATCTGATTTTGCGCCTGATACTGTTTGTGGCACTGATTGGGTAGTCATTTAGTCTCCTTTCGCGGTATCCAAACCGCAATAAAACAAGAAGAACTTGGCAAAGGAATGCTTGAAGATAAGTCCACTGCCAGAAGCTCTCCACCTATATTGGTGACAGTTTTGAGGATTCAGCCCCATAAACCGAAAAACAATGACGACGTACCATTATTTTCCTCGGCGAGTACTTCCCTCCTTAATGATCATCGGCTTTCGTCGCCTAACATTAAGTACCTAAGTATCGCACCTCTTCTGAATGCTTTATTAACCAGTGGCTAATAAAACAAAACCCCACTAAGTAGCGGGGCTTTGAAAGTTATCGTTTAGACGTCTAGCTGTCAAGCATTTAATAATTTATGAGTTAAATAAAACTGCCCATGTAATACGAGCCCGCATATCCAACCGTGTAACAAATTAATAAATGCAGCGATAAACGCAAGTAGCTCATAAAGGTAAGCGCTTTAACTTTACTCATGGCAATAATGCCCGCAGCCGAACCAATAATAAGCATTGAACCGCCCACGCCCGTTGCATACGTAAACGACAACCAGTGTTGTTGGCTCATTACTATATTGGCTTTTAATAATGCAGCGGTAAGCGGTACGTTATCGACCCCTGCTGATAATATGCCCATTAAGTAGTTTGCGTATTCTGGTGCCATTACCGTGTATAGGTCGGTAAATTTACTCAACATACCAATTTCTTTAAGTGCGCCTACAAGTAAAAGTACACCTACAAAAAACAATAATGTGTCGTATTCTATATCGCGAACAAAATCGATTATGTCTTTGTTTATGTCTTTTTTGCGCATTAAAAATTGCGCCACTAAAAACATCACTGATAAGCCAAACAAAAAGGTTAATAAAGGCGGTACGCTGTAAATTACACTCAACGTAAGTGTGCTCACTACGGTAGATAAAAATATAACAGCAATGGTTATGTCGGTTTTTTCAATGCGGGTTTTACCTGCACTAGCAAACTCAACACGCCCTTTCATACCAATAGACAGTAACGCAGCAAGCAGCATAACGCTTGCAAGTGCTGGCGCTATAAGTAGTAATAAATGAGCAATGGTTACTTTGCCATCTAAAAATATCATTAGTGTGGTTACATCACCTGTTATTAGCGATACCCCACCTGAGTTCACTCCAAACACAATAAGCGTGGCGTATTTAACGAGCTTTTTAGGTTCAAGCTTTAACGACATAACAACCGCAAGCGATATAAGCGTCGCTGTTACGTTATCTGAAATCGACGAAAACAAAAACGCAAAACCACCCACCAAAAACATGAGCTTTTTTTCGCTAATACTTTTTGGCATAACACGGTGCACAATATTTTCTATAAACCCCTTTGAATTTAAATACGCGACAAAGGTCATTGCAGCCATTAAAAATAGCCATAATGAGGCAATTTCTAAAATATTTTCGTTTAAAAGATGCTGAATCGTATCGGGGCTTTGCCCGTGTAGGGGGTATATAAAAAGAAGAATCCAGCAAAGCGTACCAAAAAACAGCGTGGTTTTAGCTTTATTTACATGGATTATATCTTCTATAACGATCAGTAAAAATGCAATCGCTATCAGGGTTAGAATAATCGAGGAAACCATGGTAGTTAAACAACCTTTGATATAGTTTTAAAGAACACACAAATAACATTCCATTTCATGTGCCTATTTTCGGCGCGAATTTTAGCACTGCCTCTATGCAAAAACTATTATTAAATGGTCTTAAAAACGAATACTATATACAGACAAGGTTAATTAAAAATACGTAATAATGAGTCTTCTAAAAGAACTCAATAATAAAATACTAGGATGTTGTAACCCCTTATGATCCCAGCTAAAAAGCTGCTAAACACCATAACCGAACATTGGGGTGTATTAGAGCTATTATTTAAACGTTTTAAAATGGCTGACTTTAGCCTAAAAGACGTACAAAACGCGATTAAGCAAAAGCAGCCTACGTGGTCAAACGAACGCATTTATAAAGAAACAAATCGTTTGTTAAACCAAGATATTTTAATTCCACTGGCTAAATCCTCTCAACTTGAAATAAATCGTGCCATTGCCGATTTTGCTACTTTTTTACTGCAAGAAGAGCATTTAGGTTTAGCACAAGAAATTAGCGTATTAGTAGAGGACCTGGCTCGTTTAGGTAACCGCCTAGATAACGCTGGCGAAATAGAAGACTTTGACGACTTACGACGCTACAGCCGCATTATGGATGATCGGGTGCGTAAAATAATGAAGCTTTATACGCACAACGAAAACGCTATTTTAAATATTGTTGAACAAGCCAAATCAAATAATGCAGTGCAATCGCTGCAAAAGCGTTATAAAGCGGTAATAGAAGCCTTTGACGAATACATAGAGCCAATGCTTGAAATGGTTGATATTCGTGGTGAGTTTCATGCATGTTTTACCCTCATTGAAGAGCAAATAAGTAAGCAAATACTGCACATTGAGCGCTCAGGTAAAGCGTATAACGACAAACGTATGCTGGAGCAATTACGTACCCGTATACTCGAAATGCATTTAATGGGCCGAGAAAGCTTACGTAAAAGTGCCGATATGCTTATGCCACTGCGCGAGGAGCTACGCCGTAATAACTTAATTACTCGTCAAGCAGCCAAAGTACTTGGGCTTGTACGTAAAAATGGCGTAGACAATATGCTAAGTGCTGTGCAACCACATTTTGTAAGCGACGCGCAGCGATATTCGCTTGGTCAGCAACGCCATATTGTGGCTTACATGGCAAGCTTGGTTGAATTTGAACACGAAGAATACCAATTGCCTGACCAGCAAGACGTGCCTGCTTTTGTTACGCCTAATATTCCTGACTACAACGATGTTAAAACCAGTTTTGCTAAGCGCTTTAATAAAAAACGCAAAAAGCCGCAGCCCTTGCTGCAATTTTTAGACGAAAGCTATCCAGATCTCGATGCCGACGAAATGCTATTTTTGTATCAAAAATTAGTCAGCGACAGCGATATTAAAATAATTCAAAGCGATGAAAAAGCCCGCGTAAAAATTGCCGGTCAGCACTTTTCTTTATATCCATTTAATTCAGAGCCTCAGCCAGATCCAAAGGCAGGTAAATAAACCATGACACACATAAACTTAGACGAGCTAACCCATCTACAAGCCATTAATAAAAAATTAGTAGCGGGTTATCACATTTGTGAGCAAGACAACGTAATGTGGCAAGAGCTTGACCAACACATAGAAGACTACACCGCCCTATTTACCGCCCTAGGTAACGATTTGAAACACGACAGCCGTGGCTTTTATTATTTTGGTAGCGACGAAAGTACGCCAAATATGGGCAAAATATCTCGCGCTATCGCGCTCACCATTTACATTTTAATTGAGCACTACGCCAATACGGGTAAAGACCCAATGCGCGCATTGTTTGACGACGTAAACGATTTAGAGCTTATGCAAACGCTGGTGCAAATTAACAAACATTTGTTTGATCAGCTTGAGATATTTTCGGGATCGGATTTGCGTAAAGACGTTTACCTGCGCATGGTGCGCTTAGGTTTAGCCCGTGAAGTAGAAGGCGGCTTTATGCTACAAGCGCCAATTCACCGCTACATAGATGCACTCATGGAAGTAAACGAAGAAACCTACATTACAGAGGACGAGGAATGAAAAATCTATACGGACTAAGCAAACTCGCCCTACTTAACACCGCAGGCTATGCAAAATGTGTGATCCCGCTTGATAAAAGCAGCTCTATTTGCGCGCCCAATAACACAGGTAAAAGCTCGGTTATTAACGCCCTGCAGTTTCCGCTTATTAACGATTTGCGCTTAACAGAATGGGACGGACACGATTTAGATGAAACCCGTAAGTTTTATTTTTCATCCGATCAGTCCTACATTTTACTAGAAGCTAACTTGCCTCATGGCTCGGTAGTAATTGGAGTTGCAGGACTTGGTAAAATTGCCGGTTACGCGCATCAGTACTTTTGTTATCAAGGTAAGCTTGATTTAGAGCAGTATACGCAAGGTAAAACTATTATTAAATTTACCAAGCTGTTCAACCATTTAAAATCGCTTAACTACAACCCTATTGAGTTAAAAGCACAAGAGTTAAACGCGCTGTTGACTGGCGGCGCAACGCCTTTTGACGGCGACATTAACCTAAAAATGATCCCGCTAAATAATGTACAAGACTCTTCTATTTATAAAGAAATATTTAGACGTATTCTTAACTTACATAAATTAGGCGCAAGCGACGTAAAACGCTTTATGCTACGCGTGTTTGAACGCCATATGTCGAACTCTAAGGTCGACTTTTATGAAGTATGGCGTCGCTCGTTTGATAAAGTAAATCGCTCAAAACGCGAATTAAAAGCCCTTGAGTCAATGCAAGAGCCAATAGCCGCGCTTGAATCAATGCTTGAAAACCAAACCGTGCTTAAAGGTAAATTAGCGGCGTACGCACCTAAAATTGACCAAGCATTGATTGATTTTGATACTTATCAAGAGTCGCAACTTAATGAGTTGGGTATAGCGCTTGAAGATATAGAGCACGAAAAACACGAGTTTGAGCAAAAACAAAGCCTATACGTACAGCAATCGCGTGATATAGAGCGCAGACAAACTCAAATTGAGCAGTGGTTCTTAGATTACGATGCGCTTAAAAGCGAGTTTGAACTGGTAAATAAAGCCACGCTTAAAACCAGCCTGACTCAGTTAAAACAAGATTACGAGTCGCTTTCGCACTCTATAACAAGCGCACAAGGGCAAAGCCTACACACACTTGACTACCGCATTAGCGAAACACAAAAACAAATTAAGAGCCTAAAGCTACAACTTAAAAACCTTGAGTTTAATTTGTTTACCCGCATGCGCGAAGACCTCTCGTTAAAAGAAGTAGAAGAAATATCGCGCATTTTAAACCCTGATATTCTCTCGTTTGCAACCACCACTAATGGCGATATAACCATTGATGACGAAGACGCGTTTGGGGAATTTTTATCGCTATTAAGTGAAAACGTTAAAGGCGGCGTCTTAACGCTACCAGGTGCGAGCATTAAGCTTAAAAAGCTCTCGCCTGTGCAAATGCAAAGCGGCGAAAACAAAGAGCAATTAACCGCTCAGTTAAATGCACTTGAGCATTCACTTAAAGAGTTTAAGCAACAGCGCGATGTTGCTGCAAACGTTGCCGACAAGCAAAAAGAAAAAGACGCGTTATACGATGAGCTTATGAGCCTCGAGAGCGCCCTAAAACGCTTAGAGCAGTTTGATGTAATGCAGCTATCGGTTGAAGCGCAAGCCATGCTAAAAGAGCAGTTATTAGCTGAGCGCGAACAAGTTGACGACTACTTGCAAGATATTCAAAAAAATAGTGGCTCAATTGCCGATCGTCGCTCGTTAATTAAATCGAAACAAGAGCAAATTAATCGCCAAACTGAGCGATTACGCCAAGTTAAGAGCGAGCGAATTGATCACACGCTTGATTTATACAGCGGTAAAGTAACTCCATACATGATTGATATTACGGTCGACTTTGATAACTTAAGCGACCTTGTTCATCATTTTAATAAAGACTGCCAAGAACTGCGTAATTTTGACATAAACGTGCGTAATACCTATTTGCATGTATATAACGCGGGTATTACTAAATTCGACAACGAAAATGACGAATACACTAAATACCAAAAGCTAATAAGCGCCTTTCATAATATTGATAACGAACGCGATGCTGTTGAGCGCCAAGCACGCGTTGCGCTTACCGAAGTGGCCGCAACGATTAAAGGCTTGCGAGAAGATTTAGACCGACTTCGCCGCGAAATGAATAGCTTTAATAAAGGCATAAGCCAGCACCGTATTTCAAACCTGCAAGCGTTTAAAATTAACGTCATACCGCGCAAAATGCTGGTTGATAGTATAGATACCATTATCAGCACGTCGCATCAGTTTGAGCAAGGCGACACGCTTGATTTACTTAGCCAAGAACCGTACAGCGAAAGTGCGGTAAACGAAGCAAAAGATCACTTAATTAAACTCGCATCAGATAAAGCGGGCTTAACACTTACCGATTTATTTGATATTCGATTTGAAGTAGTTAACCGCGCAGGTGAAACCGAACACTTTGAAAAAATAGATTCGGCGGGTTCAAATGGTACACGTATTACGATTAAGTTATTGTGTGGCATGTTGTTTATACGTTACTTATTAAGCGATCAAGAACAAAACCTATACCGTATACCTATTTACATAGATGAAGCGGCCGACATTGACCCACAAAATCAAAAAGCGATTATAGAAACCGCACTAAGCTTTGGTTTTGTGCCTATATTTGCCTCAGTTAAACCACAAATAAGTTGTGACTACATTGTGCCTATTCGCTCGGTAAAAGACGGTGCACAAAACTGGGTAGATGAAAAAGATTGGATTGAAGTTGAACACAATTAATTGGCCGTTAAGGCAAACCAACTAAACTAAAATATAGGACGTTTAAATAATACACATTTAAACGATGTGTGTTATTTTAAATTAATGCATTTTATTGGAGCAAACGTAATGAAAAATATACTTATCGTTGCAGCGCTAGCACTACTTACAGCCTGTACACAAACCCCTGATTGGGATTACGATAAATCAGCCAACTTTAGTAATTTTAAAACATTTGCTTGGGTAGAAAACGCCAGCCTAACTAAAGACACAAATAACTACCAAATTAATGGCCTAATGGAAAAACGTGTTCGCACTGCCGTTAACGCAGAACTGAGCCAAACACTAGGTATGAGATTAGTTGATACAGCAAATGCTGATGTACTTGTTAACTATCATGCATCGGTAGATAAAGAGCTTGAAGTAGATACATTTAATGTAAACTACCGCCCGCATTGGGGTTATTGGGGTACTGGTTTTCAACGTGATACAACCGCGCGTGAATACGAAGTGGGCACACTGATTATTGATATTGTAGACCGTGAATCTAACCAGCTAGTATGGCGCGGCGCAAAAGAAGGCCGATTAAAGAAAAACCAATCGCCAGAACAACGTGAAGCATCAATTAATAAAACAGTGAGCGAAATTTTAAGTAACTTCCCGCCGCAAAAGCAGCAATAAGTTAAAATTAGCTATAAGTAAGTTTTAAAAAAGCTCACAGTTCGTGAGCTTTTTTGTGGGTGTGTATTTTTGGGACTTTTAAAATAAAGTAATTACGAGCTACGCCCGTCACGTCAGCAAGCTGCACGTCTACAAAAAAACACCGCGTCAAACCTTAACTGTAGGCGCTAAGCTTGCTTGCGCGAGAAGCGATAGCTTCTAATCACTTACCTTTACCTAACGCTATATTCAACCTTAAATTACGAGCTGCGCTCGTCACGTCAGCAAGCTGCACGTCTACAAAAAACACCGCGTCAAACTTTACCCGTAGGCGCTAAGCTTGCTTACGCGAGAAGCGATAGCTTCTAATTACTTATCTTTGTGCGCTTACCCTACTCAAATTTACGATTTATACTTATGCAGTAACTCAAGCGGTATATGGCAGTAATCATCAGGGTGATTAGTTAGTCGGTCTTGATGCTCAGGATCGCTTGGCACGTAGTTAGTTAGCAGCTCTACCCCTACCACAATTTTATCGGCATCACTGCGCTTGTTTATATAATTGCTTGCTGCATCTAAATGGCTTTGGTTTTTGCTATAAATGGCAGTGCGGTATTTAGGGCCTACGTCATCCCCTTGTTTATTAATACTGTATGGGTCAATAATTTCAAAAAAGTAGTCATACAGCTTATTTAGGCTAACGACTTTTAAATCAAAAATGACTTTTACGCATTCGGCATAACCATCGTATTCGCCGTCAGTGGTTTTGCTTGTACCATTAGCGCGCCCTGCTTCAGTGCTTATTACGCCTGGTAAGTGCTTTAAAAATTCTTGTACGCCCCACAGGCAGCCACCAGCAAAGTAAATTGTATTTTGTTGTGTCGTATCCATTATAAATGTTACCTAATAAGTAATTATACCGATTGCATTAAAATAGTGTTCTATTATAGCGCCAAGAAAATAGCGCAATAACAAGGCGAAAATTATGACATATAGTTGTTCTATATAAATAATTTTTAACGCAGTGAGTGCGCTATTTAATGCGATAGGATGATCATGTTTTTAATAAAGTCGGTATTACGTAAATGGTTATCAAATGCAGTTATTAACAAATTAATGTACAATCGCGCACAAAATGACTGCTGTTACATCTAGTTATTTTATCATGCTCAAATATAAGCTTTGAAATTAATTGTAACCGCAGCTACAAATAAAAAATGACGAGAAACACATGAATCGCACACCACACATTATAATACCTGCAATATTATGCAGCGTTACTGCATTTGCCAATGCTAATACGCTATCTGATGAGTCGGCAATCGAGAAAATAACGGTTGAGGCCTCACCCACTGCAAATAAGTTGCCAGTAGGTACATTCGACTCGCCTATTTCTAATTTAGAATATGACCCCCGTGTTGATTTACAATCGCGTAATATGGCTGAGGCGCAGGCTGATGTAACTATACGCGGCGGTATTTTCGAAAACACCGGTTTTAGGGTAGGAAGCGCTACCCTGCTTGACCCGCAATCTGGCCATTATTTTGCTGAAATACCCATTGCACCGCAAATGCTAACCGGCCCAGATGTTTTAACTGGTGCCGATAACGCACTTTACGGTATGAATAGCTCTGTAGGTACAGTTTCGTTTGGTTGGAAACCGATTATTACCGGCGGTAGTGTATCTCTTGGTACTGGTACAAACGACTTTAATCTGCAAAGTATTCACGCTGCTAAAAACACACAACTTGATAGCTTAGCTAACTATACTCTGGGCTTTGAAGGTGAGTATTCTCATTCGCAAAGTGATGGCACCATTGATAATGGCGATCATGACTTTTCGCGCGCCTCAGCTCGCGTGCAATTAGTAAGCGAGCACAGCCAAACAGATTTGTTTTTTGGCTCACAAGATAAGTTTTTTGGCTGGCCTAACTTGTACACCCCTTTTGGCGTTAACGAAACTGAAGATTTAGAAACCCGTCTTTGGATGCTTAATCACAAGCAAAACTACGCTGATAACAGCAACTTTGAAGTATCTGCTTATTATCGTACCCATGACGATCACTATATTTACTCGCGCGAAAATCCTAGTGCATTTGAAGCTTTTCATAAAAGCGAAGTTAAATCGTTTGGACTTTCGGGTCGCCATGCACAAAGCGATGCACTGGCAATAAATTACTCTACACAGTTTATTGACGACTCAATTGAATCTACCACGCTTGAAAACAACTTTACCTCTCGTAAGTATTATAAATTAAGCGTATTGCCTGAATACAAAATGGCGCTTGAGGATAATAAACAACTTACCTTTCGTTTAGGTGCTGCGTTTGACGATACAAATAGAGACGACTCTGAACTGTCACTTATTGGTGATATAACCCTTAATACACAAAACAGCAAAGGTTTTGAGCGCACGTTTTATTTATCGTACGCAGAGGCGAGTCAAGTTGCAGGCTACACAGCCATTGGCGGCAGCGACTCTGGCGGGTTATTTAGAAGTAACTACAACCTTGAGCGCGAAACCACATCAAACTTGGAGCTAGGTTTATTACTTGAAGAACAAAGCTGGCAGTTAAACTCGGCTATTTTTTATCGAAAAGATAATAACTTGACCGATTGGACCTTTAATTTTGATTCAACCTCAGCGCGCTTTGCAAACCCAGTTGATATTGATACTGCAGGGGTTGAATTTTTAGCGACTAAGCACTTTGATACAGCAAAGCTTATAGCAAGCTACACCTATTTACATAAATCAGAAAACTACGGCGCAGTCGATATTGATGCCAGCTTTTACGCGTTAAACTTTCCTGATCACCGTTTAACACTTGGCGCTGTGTACAACCCAACTGATATTTTAGAATTTAGAATAGATAACGAATGGCGTACACAACACAAAAATTCACTTAGAAACGGCAAAGACAACGCGTTATTTACCCAGCTAACGCTTAAAATAACGCCGCCACAGTTGAGTAATTTATTTATCACCTTAGCGGCAGATAACTTATGGGGTGAATCGTTTGAAGAGATACCAGGTACACCAGGGCGTGGTGAGCAATACACGCTAAGCGCAACGTATAGCTGGTAATTAAAGTTTTAGGAATTTATTCATTAGGTACCTGCTTACAAAAGTAGGTACCCAATAAATTTAACTTATAAAGAGACTGCGAGTACGAAAACGATGAAAGAGAAACCTAAAAGCCATGCATAAATTAGCTGTGCAACGGTAAACATAATAGGATCTTCAGTAATATCTAAGTTGCAGTTTCCTCCAAAAGTCCAGCCACTGTTAAATGAGTGAAATAGTAGCCCGCCTGACATGCTCATTAATAGCAAAGAAAAAAACACATCAGAGCCATCAAGTGTATCGGGAACTATGGAAAATCCTACAGGAAAGCCAAAAATTAGGCCAAATAAGAACAAACCAAGGATACGCTTTGCTGTGCAGGTGGTTTTTAAAATAACTTGTTTGGCTGCTATCGCAGATTTAGCCTCACTTTTACGCGCATTTATTTCAGTTTCTCTACGAGAAAACTCAATCATTAGCGCATTAAAATTCTCTGCGTATTTTACTTTATCAATACTCTTTTTTGCTTCGAGTAGTTCATCTAATGAATACTTTGAATAATCGACTTTGATGCAATATTTCCTTATAAAGCTGAATAACTTCGGCAAATCCAGTTAACCAAGAGTCTCCCTACTAAATTAGTTAATCATTTTACAGCACACTTTTTTCATTTGTAAATATATGTGTATTTCAAGAGCTCACTAAGTTAGCTCTTCAAGCTCTGTAATAAGCGCTAGAGCCTGTGCATTTGTTGATCCGCAAACATCAAATGTGGCGCTAAAATCACTACATACTTTAGGTCGACTTTCATCACCAAATAACTTACATAAATTACGTTCATCTAGCTGAATACAACGCTCTCCGGCTTTTTTACCATTTGGCATACCTGGAATAGGCGAACTAATACTTGGCGCAATACAACATGCGCCGCAGCCTAGCCTGCAATTCATCGATTCGGTTTTCATAATTTCCTCTGTATAAAAAACACTTACTTTAATTTCTTTTTAGGAACTTAATTAGTCACATAGTGAGTTGTAACACACACATGTAATGCTTTGTTACATCTTAAAACAGCTTGTAAACACTTTATTGCGTATTATTGCTCTGTCACCACCAATTATGAAGGAATGCCTTGTGGCTACTACAAAACAAATAATACTCCCAATCGCTGTTTTAGCAGGCGGTATTGCTTTAGCTTTCGCCTTTATGGCAATGAAAAAACCACCCGAAGAAAAGCCAGAGCAAGATTTACGTCCTTTAGTAGCAACACAAAGCGTACTTTTAGATTCTATAACGCTCGATGTTAAATCGTACGGCATTGTTAAACCAAAGTATCGTACCGAGCTAATAGCACAAGTTAGCGGGCAAGTTATTTCGGTATCAGATCAATTTGTTGAAGGCGCGTTTGTAAAGCAAGGCGATATTTTAGCACGAATTGATGCAAATGATTACGAGGCAGACTTTATTGAAGCGCAAGCGGGTTTAGCACAAGCAAGCTCAGCACTTGAAATAGAACGCGCGCAAGCACATGTCGCTCAAGCTGAGTGGGAGCGCATTAAGTCAGACTCAAGCGACGCTATCGCATCAGAACTTTATTTACGAAAACCACAGCTGGCAGAAAAATTAGCGCGTTACCGCTCTGCTCAAGCAAGTGTTAAGCGTGCTAGCCGCAATCTTGAGCGTACTTATATTAAAGCCCCTTATGATGCCATTATTAATGAGCGCACAATTAGCTTGGGTTCAGTAGTAAACCCAGGTAATAGTTTTGGCGCACTAAGCGCAACCTCAGTTGCAGAGGTACGTTTACCGGTTGCCGATCAAGAACTGCAATATTTAAAAAATGGCGGCGTAGGTTCAAATGTTACATTTAACGCAGAATACGCGGGTAAGCAAACAATGTGGCAAGCCAAAGTAATTCGCACCGAAGGTGTGGTTGATCAAACAAGCCGTATGAGCTACTTGGTTGCACAACTTGCAACACCTTATGGCGATAAAACACGTCCTCTTCGTTTTGGTTCGTACATTAACGCTACCATTGAAGGTCGCCCGCTTGATAACGCAATTATTGTTGCGCACCACTTAGTTAAAGATAATAAAATTGTAATTTTAAATGACGATTTAACATTGTCGTTTAAAACTCTCAATATTATACGCGAACAAAACGGCATGATTATAGCCAGCCAAGGGTTAAAAAATGGCGAGCAAATTGTTACCTCAGCGCTTGAATACCCAACTGAAGGTATGGCAGTAAAAATTGAAGATATTGCGCCTGATAAAACTGATGTAACTCAACTTGCGCTGAAAGAGGAATAATCATGAACACTCGTGAAACAGGGTTAATTGCATGGTTTGCCCGAAATCCCGTTGCTGCTAACCTACTAATGATATTTATATTAGTGGGCGGTATTTTAATGGCGATGACCATTCGCAAACAAATGTTCCCACAGTTTGAAAGCAACTGGATAAGCGTACAAGCGGTTTACCCAGGTGCAGCCCCGCAAGAGGTTGAAGAAGGCATAACCATAAAAGTTGAAGAAAACCTCGAAGGTATTGAAGGCATTAAACGCCTAATTACGTACTCTAACCGTGGTTTTTCACAAGCGTGGATTGAAATAGAAGAACAATACAATCCACAAGAAGTACTTGATGAAATTAAAGTACAAGTTGATTCAATAAACACCTTTCCTGCGGGGATGGAGCGCCCTGTTGTGCGCCGCGATAAGTTTGAGCAAGAGGTAATGATACTCGCGCTTTACGGCGACATGAGTAATTACCAGTTAAAAGAGCTTGGCAACGATATAAAAGACGAGTTACAAGCACTGCCTCACGTTAACCTTGTTAATTTTAACGGCGGCTTAGAATACGAAATTGGTATAGAAGTCAGCCCCGATAAACTGCGCGAATATGGCTTAACATTTAGAGATATTGCAGGCGCGGTGCAAAACTTTTCGGCAAATATGTCGGCGGGACAAATACGCTCTGAAAATGGTTATATTTCGATGCGTGTTGAAAAACAAGCCTACCGTGGTTTTGAGTTTGAAAAACTGCCACTTATTACCCTTGCTGATGGCGCACAAATTTATTTAGGCGATGTTGCAACTATTAATGATGGCTTTGAAGAAGGTCTACAATATTCAAAATACAACGGTAAAAATTCACTCTCGTTTGAAGTAAACGCATCAAAAGATCAAGACATTACCGATGTAGCAAAAGTACTTAAAAGCTACATGGCAACTAAAGAGCCACTTTTACCTGCAGGCGTTAAGCTCTCTCCTATTGTTGATTTAACTTACTACCTTGAAGGTCGACTCGATATGATGGTCGATAACATGATTTGGGGTGGCTTGTTAGTAATGATAGTGCTGGCACTATTTTTACCGCTACGCTTAGCATTTTGGGTAATGATGGGTTTACCAGTGTCTTTTCTGGGCGCCTTTTTGTTTATGCCTATTGGCTTTTTAGATGTAACAATTAACCTAGCCTCTCTTTTTGCCTTTATACTTGTACTCGGGATTGTTGTTGATGACGCCATAGTTGTGGGCGAATCAGCCAGTGCCGAAATAGAAAAACACGGCCATACACTTGATAACGTTGTACGTGGTGTAAAACGCGTTGCGATGCCAGCAACCTTTGGTGTGCTAACCACAATTGCGGCATTTTTACCACAAACACTCGCAACCGGCCCTGGCGCTGCTTTTTCTAAGGCCATTGGTGGCGTTATTATTTTATGTTTGATTTTTTCACTCATTGAATCAAAACTAATTTTACCTGCGCATATTGCAGCAATGAATCCGCGTAAACCAAATCCTAAAAACCTATTACATCGCTTACGTATGGTGATTGATAGTGGTTTAAAAGGCTTTGTGAATAACTACTACCTTCCTTTTGTTAGCCGCTGTATTCATTATCGCTATACAGTGATTGTCGGCTTTATGTGTTTGCTTATTGTAAGCGCAGGTATGTTTGCAGGTGGTTTAGTTAAGTTTGTACCAAACCCTAAAATACCGCACGACTTTCCGCGTATTGATATAGAAATGAACCTTGCCTCATCTGAGCAAGCAACACTTGAAACCGCACGTAAAATAGAAAGCGTGTTGTTAAAGGTCGATCAGCAACTACAAGAGCAATACGGTAAACCGATGATCCGCGATTTATCGGTAAGTCTGCGCGGACGAACGCAAGCAAATATTATGGCCATTTTGGTAGAGCCTGATTTACGCCCTATCGATACCTTTGCCCTAAGTGCGTTATGGCGTGAGCAAATGCCCGCTCTGCCCGGCATTAAAACCATGACCATTCAAGACAGTATAATGAATGGCGGTCGAGATGATGGCGACGTTAGCTTTAAACTTGAAGGCAAAAATGCTGACGAGCTAAAAGAAGTGGCTGGTAAATTAAAAGCTAAATTACAAACAATGGAAGGTGTTGGCGACGTAAACGATTCAATGCAAAGCGCTACCGACGAAGTGCAACTTGATTTAAAACCACTCGCTTACAGCATGGGATTAACGCTTGCTGATGTAGCGTCGCAAGTTAGCTTTAGTTACTACGGCTTAGAAGCGCAGCGAATATTGCGTGAAGGCGAAGAAATTAAAGTCATGATTCGCTATCCAGAAGACGAACGTAATTCAATAAGTGACATAGCAAGCGTGCGTATTATTACACCTACAGGCGCTGAAGTACCGCTAAGTGAAGTAGCCGAAGTTAAGCTGGTTGACGGTGTTAACCGTATTCGCCGCGAAAACTCTAAACGCACTGTAAACGTATGGGCTGCGGTAAATACCGACAAAGCCGAACCATTTGCGATAGCTGAGGAAATTCGTGATGAATACTTACCAACATTACTTAAGAGCTACCCTGGCGTTACAAGTGATGTAGCTGGGCGCATTCAAGAAGAGATGGATAGCGCTTCAGAACAGCTTCGTGACTTTGGTATATCAATGATGATTATATTTGCCTTGTTAGCGATTCCGCTTCGCTCTTACTCGCAGCCACTTATTATAATGTCGGTTATTCCGTTTGGTGTAGTTGGCGCGATGTTTGGCCATATGATTTTAGGTATGACTATGAGCAGCTTATCTATGTTTGGCATTATTGCTGTAGCGGGTGTGGTTGTAAATGACTCCCTCGTTATGGTTGATTTTGTAAATAAAGCCCGCGCCGAAGGTGTTGCAATTAAAGATGCAGTAGTACAAGCCGGTGCTCGTCGCTTTAGGGCAATACTACTCACCTCAATCACTACCTTTATTGGTGTAATGCCAATTATTTTTGAAACGAGTTTACAAGCTAAAATTGTTATCCCAATGGCTGTATCACTTGCTTTTGGTGTGTTATTTGCCACAGTAATTACACTGATACTTATACCGTGCCAGTATGTTGCACTAGAAGATGCTAAACGATTAGTACGTAAAATGCGTGGCAAGCCGCCACTAGTAGATGCCCAACCAGCGCCTACTAATAGCTAAATTAAGTAACATCCCAACCAAAAAAGCTCGGCATATTATATGCCGAGCTTTTTATTTTTAGCTTAAAAATAATATTCACCTATTTGCTAAGTCTTTATCTTACTGATAGTTTAACTCTATAAATATAACCCTCAAAAGGAATAATGATGGGCACAATTCAACTTATTTTATTTATTGTTTTTGCTGTATTAACCACTCTTGGCTACAAAAAGAATAACCGCAACTTAATGCTATTAGGCGCCGTTGCAATATCGTTTGCGTTTGTAGGGCTCGACTTTTTAATCGGCGTAGATGAAGGGATATCAGGCATTAATTAATCAATAAAAATTTTAGCTTGAAAATTAAAGGGACTTTAATGCGCTTATACATACTGATTATTTCTTTAGTTATTTTTTTAAGTGGTTGCCAGAGCTATATTGCTTATCAAATAACTAAGCCTCCGGAGAAAGTTCTCCCTAAAGAATTTGAGAGCTCTATCGCTTTATCTGGAGTACAAACCCATTACTGCAACAGCGAAATAGGTTGTCTTGATTTTAGGATTATTTCACCTAAGGATATTGATAATTATCTACTAAGTGGCAATACGTTAACATTAACTTTAATTAGTAAAGGAAGCACTGAAGACGATACTTTTGAATATCAACTCAATGCTGATAATTTACCGACTAAGTCAAACGATGGGCTTTTAATTATTTTTCCGGGATATGGCGTAAATAGTTTGGTTTATACCATGCAAGCCCGATGGCTTAGCCATATCACTGGAAAGAATGTAATAGTGATGCCTGCAAGTAATCAATACGATGAATTTAAGTATGGCTTAAACTCCCTTGATTTATTAGTAAAATATATAAATGAACACCAATACACCGACATTTCATTGCTTAGTTACTCTATGGGTGCAGTTGCAAGCATCGACCTCACAACCAAACTCAATATTAATAAGCATATACTTTTTGCTCCAATGATTAATTTTAAAGCCGCACTAAGAACAATTGCTAAATTATCATACCCTGTTTATAGCAAACTGTTAGGTGATGATTATATAAACGAAGTCGCGGCTAAGGTAATTGAAAACAGTAAAGTACCTCTTAATAAACTCGACATATTAAGTAATCTAAATAAGACCCCTCATGCAAGGCAAACTTACATCTTTTCAAGTAATGCAGACAAAGTGAGTCCATATAATGGGTTGCTTACTCTTAGTAACCCAAAAGTGAGCATTTATGAGGTAAAAGATTTAAATCATCTTGAAATGGTTTCTTTAATATCCGCACAACAAAGGAATGTGCTCCTTTCCTTGCTTGATGGATAACTTTGGCAACAATCATAATAATTGAGAGAAATATTGCTCGTTTTTTATCCCTAATACGTTATGGTATTTAAATAATAAATAGACATAATAAAGTTAAGGAACAGCCATGAATACATCCCCCTCTGATCACATTCCTCAAGAAGCCTTTGATTGGTATGACGAATACGCCCACGGTTTAATGGACCGACGTACTTTTATGAAAAAACTCGGTGGCCTTGCTGCACTTGGCTTTTCGATGGCTGTACTTACATCAGTATTATTACCTAATTACGCATTGGCTGAACAAGTGTCGTTTAATGACGACGATATTAAAGCAACATACGAAGAATTCGATTCGCCAGACGGGCACGGTAAAGGCAAAGGTTACTTAGCAACCCCTAAAAACATAGAAGGCAAGCTTCCCGTTGTACTCGTGATACACGAAAACCGTGGATTAAACCCTTACATAAAGGATGTAGCAAGACGCTTAGCTAAAGTAGGCTTTATTGCATTTGCACCCGATGCGCTATTTCCACTGGGTGGCTACCCTGGTAATGATGATGAAGGACGCGCTATGCAAAAAAACATGGATCGCGCTAAAATTCAAAACGATTTTGTTGCCGCAGCGCACTTTTTAAAATCGCATGCTAACAGTAACGGTAAATTAGGCGCTGTCGGTTTTTGTTTTGGTGGCTACATTGTTAATTATTTAGCGGCAGTTGATAGTAATTTAATCAGCGCTGGCGTGCCTTTTTACGGCACTCCCGCCAGTGAAAGTTTACGTAAAAATATTAAAGCACCGTTAATGATTCAATTAGGTGAGCTGGATAAACGTGTAAACGCGTCGTGGCCACAGTACGAACAAGATTTAAAAGCTAATAATGTTGAATACACTATGCATATGTATAAAGGGGCAAATCATGGTTTTCATAACGACTCTACAGGTCGATATGATAAAGACAATGCCGAGCTTGCATGGCAACGTACCGTTGAGTTTTTTAATAAAAAGCTAAGTTAACGAATACGATAAATGCCACCAGCTCTAAGCCGGTGGCATTATTAAGTAGACTAATTAGCTCAGTACGCTTTTATCAATAATTCCTTTCTTTACCAACTGCTGCAAAATAGCTTGGGATTTTGCTCTGCATGCATCACGTAGTAAACGCACCGCAGGGGTTATTGACTGCCTACTTGGGCAAATAAGCCAAAGTTCACCATTAACATGTTGATAATTTTGCATTACAGTAACCACCCTGTCATTGAGTAAATCATCGGCTATATCAAGGGCTGATTTTACAGCCAAGCCTTTACCCGCAACGCACCAGCGCCTTACTAAATCGCCATCGTTTGAGGCGCGCCTGCCATTCATTTTAACTTTAAATTTTGACTCACCATCGGTGAATTCCCACGTATTATTTATAATATCCTGCAACTGATAAAACAAACCTTGATGCGACGCTAAATCATCGGGATGCATGGGAGCCCCGTTTTGTAAGAGATATTCGTCAGTTGCACATAACAAGCGCGGTACGTTACAAATTTTGAATCCATAAACGCTAGCATCATTAGGCGAGCCATAACGAAGCGCTATATCAACTGAGTCACGGTAAAAGTCGATATTACTATCACTTATATGCGTTCTTAAACTTAGCTTTGGATAAGTGTCCATGAGTTCATCAATCCATGGGATCACTAAGTTACGGCCTAAGTCAGATGAAAGGGCAACGCGCAACTCCCCTTCAATTTCGTCATGCTCACCTTTTAGATTTTGCTTTGCAAGCTCAAGTACAGCTAAAGCCTGCTCACATTGTGGTATGTAGCGCTCCCCAGCAGCCGATAACCTTAAATGACGTGTTGTACGAACAAATAGCTCACTACCAAGGGCTGCCTCAACACGTTTAATAGCAGCGCTTGCTGTGGCTGTACGCATATCTAACTTAGCAGCTGCGAGCGTAATACTTCTAAACTCAGCTACTTTTAAAATAAGTTTTAAATCTTCTATGTTCATATTATCTATTTTTATTTGATAATTATTCAACAATTATGCGGTTTATCTATATTAAAGCAAGGTCTACTATATATCCATCAGCTAGCCAAAGCATGGCTTGCACCTTATATGTAAACAAATTAGGACACTTATTATGAAAGCCATTGGTTATAAAAAATCTCTTCCTGTTTCTAATCCTGAATCGTTAATTGATGTTGAATTACCACAGCCAGTTGCAACAGGTCGTGATTTATTAATTAAAGTTAAAGCTATTGCAGTTAACCCTGCCGATTATAAAGTGCGCCTATATATGCCACCAACAAACGGTGAAGTAAAAGTAATTGGTTGGGATGCAGTTGGTGAAGTGGTTGCCATCGGCGATGCTGTAACGGCATTTAAACCTGGCGATGCGGTTTATTACGCAGGTGATATTACTCGCCCAGGTAGTAATGCAGAATTTCAATTAGTGGATGAGCGCATTGTAGGATTTAAACCGCAGAGCTTAAACGATGCTGAAGCTGCTGCATTACCCCTTACTGCAATAACAGCGTACGAATTATTATTTGAGCATTTAAACATTGTAAAACAAGCAGCTGATTCAACAACAAAATCAGACGAAGTTATTTTAGTAACAGGTGCCGCAGGCGGCGTTGGTTCTATTTTTATTCAGCTTGCTAAAGCGATTACTGGTGCAACAGTGATTGCCACTGCATCGCGTGAAAGCTCACAAGCATGGGTTAAAAAACTAGGCGCAGACTATGTCGTTGACCATACAAAACCATTACCGGCTCAAATTAACGCATTAAATATTGGTTCTGTAACACATGTAGCAAGTCTGCACAGTACTGATACTTATTTTGAAGCGTATACAGAGGTACTTGCACCATTTGGTAAAATTGCAATGATTGACGATCCTGAGTCATTAGATGTAAGTAAATTAAAAATGAAGAGCTTATCGCTACATTGGGAATTTATGTTTGCCCGCTCAATGTTTAACGCAAAAGACTTAATAGAACAAAGTAAGTTATTAAATCATGTTGCTGAGCTAATTGATCAGGGCCATATTCAAACAACGATTGGTAAAAACTTAGGTGTTATAAATGCGGCTAACCTGCGTATTGCACACGCAGAACTTGAAGGCGGTCGCTCTATTGGCAAAATAGTATTGGAAGGTTTTTGATTCTATAAATACCAAACACGCGCTGCCTGAATTAATTACAGGCGCCAATGCAATTGGCGTCTTCAGCTAATATTTTGCGGCAGCTATGGCTGTATTTATATTTATTAAAGAAACGATTACCTAATAATATTTGATAATGATTCAACCATATACCTGTTTATCATATTGTAATAATCCACTACTATCCTTACCTAGCTATATTGATAGGCCTTACTTTACGTAGATATCAATTGAATTAAATAAGTAGAGTGACTTAAAAACACGATATTATTTTTGTAATAAATTTTTAAAAGGGTTTGTTTTTACTAAAACTAACTCAACATAGTAAATACTGGTAAAACACCTACTCAATGGAGAAACTAATGACTCACCCTATTATTAATGACTTAGAAAAGCGTTACACAGCAAAACGTTACGATGCAACGAAACGTGTATCTCAAGACGATTTAGCCGTTATTTACGAAGCTATGCGCCTATCTCCATCATCTATTAACTCGCAGCCTTGGAAATTCATCGTAATTGAATCAGATGAGGCTAAAGAGCGTATGCATAGTACATTTGCTAATAAATTTGCGTTTAACCAGCCACATATTAAAACAGCTTCGCATATAATATTATTCGCTCACAATCCTAAATATACCCGCGATGACTACGCACAAGTTATTGATGCAGATATTAAAAATGGCCGTACTAAAGCAGAAAATCGCGAACAAGCTTTTGGTGCTTATGCGTTTGTTGATATGAATACTGATGAGCAAGGCGTTAATGAAGAGTGGACTAAAGCACAAACTTACATTGCACTGGGTAACACTATGCATGCCGCTGCACGTTTAGGCATTGATTCAACCCCAATGGAAGGCGTAGATGCCGAGCTGATTGGCGAAGTCTTTGAAAAAGAACTTGATGGTTACGTATGCGACGTGGCATTAGTACTTGGCTATCATGATAGCGCTGAAGATTATAATGCTAAATTACCTAAATCTCGCTTAGCAAAAGAGCAAGTTATTCAGGTTTTATAAGTAATACGTTATAAACTTAAATGATAACAATATTAAAAAACCACTTATTTAAATAAGTGGTTTTTTTGCTTTAAAGCAGTTTAACTTACTTTGCGCTGTGCAGCCTGAATGTATTGCACTAAATCTTCAATAGAAACAACGGCCATACTATGTTTATTAGCATAATCACTCACCTCAGGTAAGCGCGCCATTGAACCATCTGGATTTGTTAGTTCGCAAATTACGCCAAATGGTTTTAAGCCGGCTAGTTGCATTAAATCAACGGATGCTTCGGTATGACCACGACGAACTAATACGCCACCCGTTTGTGCTTTTAAACCAAATACATGCCCTGGGCGCGATAAATCACTTGGTTTTGCATTATCCGCTGTCGCTGCTTTTATAGTAGTTACTCTATCAGCAGCAGACACGCCTGTTGTAACGCCATGCTTAGCTTCAATAGTGACTGTATAAGCGGTGTTATTTTGACTCGTATTGTTAGCTACCATTTGCGGTAAGTCGAGCTGTTTAATGCGCTCCTCCCCCATGCATAAGCAAACAATGCCGCTGCCTTCGCGGATCATTTCGGCCATTTGAGAAGTCGTTAAATGCTCAGCTGAAAAAACAAAGTCGCCTTCATTTTCACGGTTTTCATCATCAACAACAAGTACGCCTTGGCCTTGCTGTAGTGCAGTGATTGCGCTTTGTACGCGGGTATGGCTTTCGCCGAATTGAGTAAGTAGAGACTGAATCATCATTATATTCCAAATAAAAATAATAGATTCAGGACTGTGAAAGGATCAGTAATACATCACTTAAATTTAAAGCGATCACTACCAAAACAGCTTAAATAAAATAACAAAAAGCACGCAGCAAAATGCAGCGCACACTGTTATACCAATAACATTAAATTAGTGACTAATTATAGCGCAAAGAAAAATAGCTCACTTAACGCGATACAAGGATCATGTCTTTAATAAAATTGGTTTTAGTATAATAAGCCATATTCTCTTTCATCCGGACTGTAACCGTCGGCTCTGGCATCTCACCAGATCTGCTTGACCTTTACTTAACCTAAAATAAGTTAAATAAAGCGCTCGCGGGCTCGTTTAAGTCATAAAAAACATTAAACATACCGCCGGTGGGGAATTTCACCCCGCCCTGAGAATTTACAGTAAGCATTAGCACTTACTGTAGGCATATTATACGCTTGTATTTATTTGTTTTTCAAAACTAAATACAATAAAAACTACGAAAGTTGAATATTTAACGATGCGCGATCTACTATACCTTCGTTTATATCAGCAACTAGCGTACAGGTAGCACCATTGACCAAATTTAAGTTAGGTTGAACGTGCCCTATATCGGCATCAAAAATTACAGGAAATAAACACCCACCTAGCGCTACATCTAATGCATGGCGATAATCAAAGGCATCGTAATGACCTTGTGTTATTTCACTTCGCCCTAAAACCAAGCCATTGATGTCATCAAATATTCCGGCTAATTTTAATGACAGTAAAAATCGTGCAACGGTTGTTGGTGTAAGTTCTGAGTTTTCGAGGTATAAAATAAGCCCTTCGGGCGCACTGTCCTTTTTAAACTCATGCAGCGCTAAAAATGGCGAGTCGAGCAATAAACCTACGGTATCTAAACACCCACCAAATAACCGACCAGACATTTCTATGGTACGTTTATCTGTGTAGTTTAAACATTGCCAGTTTGTGGGCTCACTCGGGCTGAGTAATTCGTTCGGATTTTGCGCGTAATTAGGCTTATTTTTTTGGTATAAAGAAGAAGGACCTTGCTCAAATTTACTACCGGCTTCGTAGGTCAGAGTTTCAAATATTTGTAAGCTGTACGGATTTTTTTCATCTGGGTGTAACTGCATAAGATTGGCGCTGTGAAGGGTTGCCCATTGGCACTTAGCAGTGAGTGCACATGCAATAGTACTCACATCAGAAAAACCAACTAACCACTTAGGCTTTGCTTCTTTAATGGCGTTAAAATCAAGTAGTGGCAGTATTTCCATTGCCAGCTCACCACCCATTGGCGGCATAATCGCATCTATTTCATCATCTAATAAAAAACCCATTAGCTGCTTAGCATGCGCTTTAGCATTAAGCTGTTCACGTGGTTTGTTTTGACGTAAAAACTCGCCTTCAACAATATTATACCCTCGTTGTTTTAGTCCATTTATAACAATATCTAATCGTCCGTGATACTTTTCTTTTAGCCCAGATGAAAGCGAGCAAATAGCGATTTTAGAGCCTACTTTTAAAGGCGCTGGGTAAAGTATATTAGCCATTGAGTGTTCCTTTTAATGAAGTGATTATGTACCTATATCATCATGTTTACTCTTTATGCAATATGAACACCCTTATCAGTATAGTGATTTATTTAAGGCATAAAAAAACCGATGTAAATACATCGGTTTTTATTCAAAACGTTAAAGTGAGTTATGCGTTAAAGATACTCAACTTCAATGATTTCGTACTCAACGATACCTTTTGGCGTTTGGATAGACACTGCATCGTCTACTTGTTTACCAATTAAGCCACGCGCAATCGGTGAATTAACAGAAATTAAGTTGTTTTTAATATCTGCTTCATCATCGCCTACAATACGGTATTTTACTTCAGCATCCGTATCTACATTTACTATAGTTACGGTAGTACCAAAAATAACTTTGCCCGTATTTGGCATTTTAGTTACGTCGATTATCTGAACATTTGAAAGTTTAGCTTCAATTTCTTGAATACGACCTTCACAAAAACCCTGTTGCTCACGTGCAGCGTGGTACTCAGCGTTTTCTTTTAAGTCACCGTGTTCACGCGCAACAGCAATGTCGGCGATAATTTTTGGACGGGTAACTGTTTTTAATTCGTTAAGCTCTTTGCGCAGTAAATCTGCGCCACGAACTGTCATCGGAATTGATTGCATACTTTTCTCACTTAACACCAAGGCCCTAGTTGGCCTTGGCACATTTCCTTAGTTCAATCGCAGGTGTAGCTCTTGAACTGACGTTACTTTACTACGATCATCTGCTTTGTTAGCAGTACAGTTAGCAAAAGCCGCGTTCAAGGTTGTCGTATAGTTGGTTTTATTTTGCAATGCACCACGACGTAACACCTTCGAATCTTCGATCGCTTGGCGACCTTCGGTGGTATTAACGATATAGCTGTACTCTTTATTCTTGATATAATCAAGAATATGCGGGCGGCCTTCATATACTTTGTTTACACGTCGTACTTCAATGCCAGCTTCTTCAAGAGCTTGTGCCGTGCCACCCGTTGCGTCAAGTTCAAAACCTAAGTCGGTCATAATCTTGGCTAATTCAACAATGCGTGGCTTATCGCTATTACGAACAGATAATAACGCGCGACCACCGCGTGGTAAAGTGTTGCTTGCACCTAATTGTGCTTTTGCGAATGCTTCGGCGAAAGTATCACCAACACCCATCACTTCACCCGTTGAGCGCATCTCAGGGCCACGAATTGGATCCACACCCTGAAACTTAGCAAATGGTAAAACAACTTCTTTAACGCTGTAATAAGGAGGGATCACTTCTTTAGTAATACCTTGGCTTGCCAAAGACTGACCCGCCATACAACGAGCCGCCACTTTTGCAAGCGCTACACCGGTTGCTTTTGATACAAACGGTACAGTACGTGCGGCACGCGGGTTAACTTCAATTAAGTACACTTTGCCATCTTTTACAGCAAACTGTGTATTCATTAAGCCAACAACACCAAGCTCAAGCGCCATATCGGTTACTTGCTTGCGCATTACATCTTGCACTTCTTGCGATAAAGAATGTGCTGGTAATGAACATGCTGAGTCACCAGAGTGAACACCGGCTTGCTCAATGTGCTCCATGATACCGCCAATAATTACTTGCTCGCCGTCGCAAATTGCGTCAACGTCAACTTCAATTGCGTTATCTAAGAAACGGTCCAGTAATACAGGTGCTTCGTTTGATGCAGATACAGCTTCGGTCATGTAGCGACGTAAATCGTCTTCATCATATACAATTTCCATTGCACGACCACCTAGTACATACGACGGACGTACAACTAGCGGAAAACCAATTTCAACTGATTTAAGTAGTGCTTCTTCAGTTGAAGTTACTGTTGCATTTTCTGGCTGAAGTAAGTTCAAACGCTCAACAAGTTGTTGGAAACGTTCGCGGTCTTCTGCACGGTCAATCGCATCAGGTGAAGTACCAATTACTGGAACGCCATTCGCTTCAAGCTCACGCGCTAATTTAAGTGGTGTTTGACCACCGTACTGCACGATAACGCCTTTTGGCTTTTCAACACGTACGATTTCAAGTACGTCTTCAAGTGTAATTGGCTCAAAGTATAGTCTATCAGATGTATCGTAATCGGTAGAAACCGTTTCAGGGTTACAGTTAACCATAATGGTTTCATAACCGTCTTCGCGAAGCGCAAGCGAGGCATGTACACAACAGTAATCAAATTCAATACCTTGGCCGATACGGTTAGGACCGCCACCAATAACCATGATTTTATCTTTATCTGTTGGGTTTGCTTCACACTCTTCATCGTAAGATGAGTACATGTAAGCTGTGTCTGAGCTAAATTCTGCGGCGCACGTATCAACACGCTTGTATACTGGCACGATGTTCAATAGGTGGCGTTTTTTACGAATTTCAGCTTCAGATACACCAGCAATTTCAGCTATACGTGGATCTGCGAAACCTTTGCGTTTAAGTTTACGTAGGAAGTCGGCATTTAAACCAGCCATACCTACTTCACCAATTTTTGCTTCGTCTTTTAAAATATCTTCTATTTGTACTAAGAACCAGCGATTAACTTTAGTCAGCTCATAAACATCATCAACGCTCATACCATGGCGCATTGCATCGGCAATGTACCAGATACGCTCAGCACCTGGCTCGCGTAATTCGCGAATGATTTTTTCTTTCGCTTTAGGGTCATCAAGTGCAACTATTGGGTTAAAACCTGTTGCGCCAACTTCAAGACCACGTAATGCTTTGTGTAATGATTCTTGTTGGTTACGACCAATCGCCATTACTTCGCCAACCGATTTCATTTGCGTAGTTAAACGATCGTTAGCACCGGCAAATTTTTCAAAGTTAAAGCGAGGAATTTTTGTTACAACGTAATCGATTGAAGGCTCAAAAGATGCTGGAGTTTTACCGCCAGTAATATCGTTTTGAAGCTCGTCAAGCGTGTAACCTACTGCTAGCTTTGCAGCAATTTTAGCAATCGGGAAACCCGTTGCTTTTGATGCAAGTGCAGATGAACGTGATACACGTGGGTTCATCTCAATGATAACCATACGGCCATCTTCAGGATTAATACCAAACTGCACGTTAGAACCGCCAGTTTCTACACCAATTTCACGTAATACCGCCATAGAGGCGTTACGCATAATTTGGTATTCTTTGTCGGTTAGCGTTTGCGCTGGTGCAACGGTGATTGAATCGCCAGTGTGAACACCCATAGGGTCAAAGTTTTCAATGGTACAAACAATAATACAGTTATCGTTTTTATCACGTACAACTTCTGTTTCGTACTCTTTCCAACCAATCAGTGATTCATCAATCAATAATTCGTTTGTTGGCGATAAGTCTAAACCACGTTCACAAATTTCTTCAAACTCTTCCATGTTGTAAGCAACACCGCCACCGGTGCCACCCATGGTGAAAGAAGGACGAATGATACATGGTAAGCCAATTCGGCTCATTGTATCTTTAGCTTCTTCCATTGAGTGAGCAATTTCAGCACGAGGACATTCAAGGCCAATGTTTTTCATTGCTACGTCAAAGCGTTCACGGTTTTCTGCTTTGTCGATTGCATCGGCCGTTGCGCCAATTAGCTCAACGCCATGCTTAGCCAATACACCATGCTTGTCTAAATCAAGTGCACAGTTTAATGCTGTTTGACCACCCATTGTAGGCAATACTGCATCTGGCTTTTCTTTTTCAATAATTTTTTCTACCACTTCCCAGTGAATTGGTTCGATGTAGGTAGCATCGGCCATTTCAGGATCGGTCATGATAGTTGCAGGGTTTGAGTTAACTAATATAACTCTATAGCCTTCTTCTCTAAGTGCTTTACACGCTTGAGCACCAGAGTAGTCAAATTCACAAGCTTGACCAATTACAATTGGGCCTGCGCCTAAGATAAGAATGCTTTTTATGTCGGTACGTTTTGGCATTATTACTCCAGTTAAATTAGTGTTTACGCGCTTGCATCAAATCGATGAAGTGGTCAAATAATGGTGCTGCATCGTGTGGACCTGGACTTGCTTCAGGGTGACCCTGGAAGCTAAACGCAGGCTTATCAGTACGATGAATACCTTGAAGCGTTCCATCAAATAACGATTTATGCGTGGCACGAAGCGTACTTGGTAGGCTTGATTCTTGAGCTGCAAAACCATGGTTTTGAGCTGTGATCATAACTACATTACGGTCTAGGTCTTTAACTGGGTGGTTACCACCGTGGTGGCCAAATTTCATTTTTTCTGTTTTAGCACCTGAAGCAAGGGCTAATAACTGATGACCTAAAC
The DNA here is from genome assembly GCF_030407615.1 of Pseudoalteromonas sp. APC 3355. Classification (NCBI taxonomy): domain Bacteria; kingdom Pseudomonadati; phylum Pseudomonadota; class Gammaproteobacteria; order Alteromonadales; family Pseudoalteromonadaceae; genus Pseudoalteromonas; species Pseudoalteromonas sp. APC 3355. Next base: position 34,293 of record NZ_JASDDB010000015.1, read on the forward strand.
AGATACCAAAAATAGGTGTGTCGGTTTCTAAAAAGGCTTGAATGGCTTCAATAGCGTAAGTACATGGCTCAGGATCACCAGGGCCATTAGATAGGAAGATACCATCAGGGTTTAAAGCAAGTACGTCAGCGGCAGAAGTTTGCGCTGGTACTACTGTAAGTTTACAACCACGGTCTACAAGCATACGTAAAATATTACGTTTTACACCGAAGTCGTAGGCAACAACATGAAACTTTTCATCAGCAGCGTCAAGGGTTTTAAATCCTTCACCTAATGTCCAGCTTGATTCGCGCCACTCAAAATTTTCCTTGGTTGAGACAACTTTTGCTAAATCCATACCTTTTAAACCTGGGAAGGCTTGCGCGGCTTGTAACGCTTTATTTTCGTCTAGCTCGTCACCGGCAACAATACACCCGTTTTGTGCGCCTTTGTCACGCAAAATTCGAGTTAGCTTTCTGGTGTCGATGTCCGCAATACCTAAAATATTACGTTCTTTTAAGTAATCATCTAACGATTGCTCGTTACGAAAGTTACTTGCTAGCAGTGGCAAATCACGGATCACTAGGCCTTTAGCCCAAATTTGATTCGCTTCTTCGTCTTCGCTGTTGGTACCCGTATTACCGATATGTGGGTACGTCAAAGTTACGATTTGTTCCGCGTATGATGGATCAGTCAAAATTTCTTGATAACCAGTCATAGACGTATTGAATACCACTTCACCGACTGACATGCCGTCAGCGCCGATTGCAGTACCGCGAAACACTGTGCCGTCTTCTAGGACTAACAGAGCGGATTTAGTCAAGTTAAACCTCCTAACAGTAAAAAACGGGAGTAAGCAATTGCTTAACACCCCGCCAATACCCAGAGGGATCGTCAAAACCAGATTTTTGTGAGCTTAAATTGTTTTACGCAGTCTTAAATGATGCAGATGTAAAGCATTCAACCTTCAATCATTTTTCTTGCCTAAAACTATTTTATTCCCACTGAAACCCTGGATTTACTAGCCACTTGGGTATAATTGGAAACACGCATTTAGTAATTTTTGGCAAATTGGCTGCATATTACATGAAGTTGCTATTTAGGTCTAACATTATTTGGTTAATTGTTACAAATAAGTCACTGTAGGTGAAATTAGACCCAAACAGTTAAAATAGTAACTAAACTACTTAAGATCTAGCACATCTTGCATATCATAAAGTCCAGCAGGTTTGTTTTTTAACCAGCTTGCAGCCCTTATAGCACCTAGAGCGAACGTCATTCTCGAACTTGCTTTATGTGTTAATTCAAGCCTTTCGCCCATTGTAGCGAAGTATGCGGTATGTTCACCTACTATATCGCCCCCTCTTAGGACAGAATAACCAATCTCATTTTGAGATTTCGCTGTTTCTACTTGGCTTCGGTCATATACCGCAACCTCGTCGTGATCCCAGCCTTTCGCTTGCGCGATTGACTCACCTATTGCCAGTGCAGTACCCGATGGTGCATCTATTTTATGACGGTGATGCGCTTCAAATATTTCGATATCTAAATCGTCACCAAACTTAGTCGCTGCGGTTTGCACAAGGTTAAGTAATACATTGACACCTACGCTGTAATTTCGCGCAAATACAATAGGGATATGTTTAGCGGCATCGTGTAATAGCGCCATATCATCATTTGTTAAACCTGTTGTGCCAATTACCATAGGAATTTTTTGTGCAACAGCTGTTTTTAAATGGTTTTTCATACCCGCTGGCAGCGTAAAGTCGATTAAAACATCTACATCATCTATTGTACTTTCGTCGCTAAAGCTAACACTGTTATCGGCTGCGCTATTTACTTGATTTACATTAATGCCCAATAGCGATGAACCACTACGAACATATGCGCCTGTAAGTTGTGTTTGCTCTTTAATTGTCGCGGCTTCTAATAGGGCTAAGCCCATTCTACCGTTAGCACCAAAAACACCTATTCGATTTGTAGTCATGGTTTTTACCTAATTTAATTTGAATCCGTTTATTAGCCATATATCCGGGCATTACAAAATACGCAGGTGGGTATTTTTATGCAGTTGGATAAATATTAATCGCTGAAAATCGCGTTGCTTTATAGATATTATCTAAAAGTCATGCAATAGTCAGGTGACCTTTTAATTTAATAATAATAACAATACCAGTTTACTTTAGCCATCTATACATTTAAACTTCTCTTTCGCGTCGATTTGGTCTTTGGCTTGCGGACGCTGCGGCTAACAACTTTTTAAAATAAAAAGTTGTACTGCTAAATTCAGCTAAAAGAGGAGTTTTGGCTGTGATAAATTTTACTGGTTATGAGGATTATGATGCAGCCATCATTTAATAAAAACAAAGCAATACTTTCTTTACTTCCCCTACTTACCTTTGTAGCGCTATTTTTAGGCTCAGGTTTGTATTTGCAATCGCAAGGGGTTGATTATGCTTTTTACCAACTACCTGCACCTGTTGCTATATTGCCCGCCATCATGCTTGCGTTTATTTTAAATAAAGGCACGGTAAACCAATGTGTAGAGACCTTTATTAAAGGTGCCGGACACAACAATATTATTACCATGTGTTTAATCTACTTACTTGCAGGTGCTTTTTCGGCTGTGGCAAGTGCAACCGGTGGTGTAGATGCGGTAGTAAATGCAGGCTTATCGCTTATCCCACCTTCGTTATTGCTCCCTGGTTTGTTTTTAATTGCGGCCGTTGTTTCTACTGCAATGGGAACGTCAATGGGAACAATTGGCGCCATTGGCCCTATCGCTTATGCGGTATCAATTAAAACAGGTATAGACCCAGCATTAATGGCAGGTACGATTGTATCTGGCGCTATGTTTGGCGATAACTTATCTATTATTTCAGACACCACTATTGCAGCTACGCGCACGCAAGGTTGTGAAATGAAAGACAAGTTTAAAGAAAATCTTAAAATTGCAGTCCCTGCAGCCATTCTAACAATCGCCCTGTTGTTTTATTTAACACCTGCTGCACAAGTAGTTGAAACTAAAGACTATGATATTTGGTTAGTACTTCCTTATGCCTTTATTTTAGTGTTAGCAGTTGCCGGCTTGAACGTATTTGTAGTGTTGTTTAGCGGTATTATTTTTGCCGCATTAATGGGCTTTACCGGTAGTTACGAAGGCGCAAGCTTTGTAAAAGACATTTACAAAGGCTTTACTGATATGCAGGAAATATTTTTACTTTCTATGTTTATTGGTGGCTTATCTGAATTTATTCGTATTAACGGTGGTCTTGATTACATTGCTCAAAAGATTCAAGCGATTACTAAAATCATTGCAAAATGGCACCGTAAAGTGGCTGACCAATTAGGTATTGCCGCATTAGTTTTAACAAGTAATGTATGTATTGCTAATAATACAGTGTCTATTATTGTCGCAGGTCCTATTGCTAAAAAGCTAGCAGATGACGGTGAAATAAGCGGTAAACGCTCTGCCAGTTTACTTGATATATTCGCCTGTGTAACACAGGGGTCATTGCCATACGGTGCCCAAGCATTGTTATTAGGTGCTACGTTTAAAATTAGCCCGTGGGAAGTATCAACGTCTTCATATTACTGTTTTATTTTAGCATTTACTGCCATTGCAGTTATTTGCTTACGCCGTAATAAAGCATAATTTAAACACCTATACTATGTTGCAGCTTAATAAGTAAGCTGCAACATATGTTAAAATAACACTCTACATATCAATCACTTTTGCTATAATGCGCGCCTTCGCGTGTCACTAAAATTATAGTTAAATACAGATATGAAATTTAAAAAATTACTTCCTCTCGTTACTTTTACATCAATTGCTTTATCGTCTTCTGCTTTTGCGGCTAATTGGAGCAGCACAGCACTACATATTAATAATGGCGACCAAAAAAACCCATTCACTGAGCAAGAGTCAAACACCACTGTTTACTCGGTTCAACATGCATCGGGTTACGATTACGGCGATAACTTCTTTTTTATCGATTACAGTAAAGACGATACCGATGATGGTTACCAAGATGCTGATTTTTATGGTGAGTGGTATTCAACGGTAAGCTTATCGGCCATTAGCGGCGAAAAAATTGGCGCAGGCGCATTATTAGATGTGGGCCTTACCGGTGGTATTAACGTTGCTGGCGACGCTAAAGTAATGAAATACTTGCCTGGTGTTAAATTAAGCTGGGATGTACCTGGGTTTAACTTTTTTCAAACGCTGTTCACAGCTTACATTGACGATAGTGAAGGTGTAGCAAAAGGCGGGGCTCCTATTGAAACAAATAGCTGGATGCTTGATGTTGCCTTTGAATACCCTTTTAATATTGGCTCACAAAAATTTAGCTTTAAAGGCCACGCTGAATACATTGCAGAACGTGAAGATGAATTTGGTAACGATGTAGAGGCGTGGATACTCGCACAGCCTATTTTAGTATGGGATATGGGCCACGCTCTTCAAATGAAAGAGAACACACTACTGTTGGGTATGGAATTACAATACTGGCACAATAAACTAGGTACTGAAGTCACTGAGTCAGTGCCACAAATCCATATTGAGTGGACGTTTTAAGCTTTAACGATACTTCTTTTACCCTACATTAATAAGCGAAGCTCTCTTTTAGCTTCGCTTTTTTCATCTCCAAATTAAACAACGTTGAGCATGACAAAGCCTCAATTGAATAGTACTTAATGTTTAGTTACTATAATGAATTATTCTGAGTTTTATATATTAGAGCTCATATTATTTGTCCTTAATTGGAGTAACCAAATGTCGTCGATTAAAGTTATTTGCTTTTCTACTTTATTGTTATTAACAAACAATGCATTAGCGAGCACAACGCAAGATACCTCTTCACTTTCTTATGATGCACTTTTAAGCAGTTACCAGTACGATTTTAAAGTAAATTACTTTAACATTGAGTCACAAAAACAATCTCTTAAAATGGCCTATATTTACTTAAAGCCTACCAAATCCGACATGCCTACAGTGACGCTTATGCACGGCAAAAATTTTAATGCAGATTACTGGACTACTACTGCGCAATACCTGCAATCTTTAGGCTACGGCGTATTAATCCCTGATCAAATTGGTTTTGGAAAATCATCTAAACCAACTAATTACCAGTATTCATTTGCGGCTCTTGCTCATCATACCCATGCGTTAATGGACTCACTTAATATAAAAGAGTCAATTGTATTAGGGCACTCTATGGGTGGGATGCTAGCGAGTCGTTTTGCATTAATGTACCCAAACACAACAAGTAAATTAATTTTACTTAACCCTATTGGGCTTGAAAACTATCTGCAGTATGTTGATTACAAAGATACAAATTTTTTCTATAAAAACGAGCTTTCAAAAACGCCAGAAGGCGTAAGAAAATACCAACAAAAAAATTACTACGATGGTAAGTGGAATGCCACATATTCAGCCTTAACCGACTTTATAACAGGGCAAATACAAGGCCTAGATAAAGAACAAATGGCATGGGTAAATGCAAAAACATACGATATGATTTTCACTCAACCTGTAATAACCGAATTTAAAGATTTAACTGTACCGGTTAAATTAATTATTGGTACACGCGATAGAACCGGCCCTGGCCGTAACTGGAAAAAAGACGGTGTTGATTACGAGCTTGGTCGATATGATAAATTAGGCAAACACGCTGCAACACTTATCCCTGACGCACAATTATTTGAACTGGATAATTTAGGGCACCTACCGCACATTGAAGATTTCGAACGCTTTAAAAATGTATTTAAACAAGCACTTGCTGCTGAATAACCACGCTTAAAAACTAAAATAAAACCCCTGTAGGTAAATACTTACAGGGGTTTTATTTTAATTACGCATTAATACTAAACGTACACTACTTCAGATAGTAAAGCGCTTAACTACAGTGTGCATTGTGGGTTTTTACCCTGTGCTTTAGCAGTGCTTTGCTCGCTAAGTGCTTTACTCATTTGCGCTTGTAGATTTTTAATACGGTTACTTGGCGCTGGGTGAGTAGATAAAAACTCAGGGGTTGTACCGCTGCCCGCTGCACTCATATTTTCCCAAAGTGTAACCGACTCTTGTGGATTAAAACCCGCCTGTGCCATTAAATCCAGACCTATAGTATCGGCTTCTGATTCGTGAGAGCGGCTAAATGGTAAAACAACTCCATATTGTGCCCCCAAACCTAAGCCTTGCATAATTTCGTTACGGTATTGAATATTACCCATTTCAAGTGCCGCACTACCAAGCTGCATACCGGTATCTAAAATAGAGCTTTGTGAAACACGCTCATTAGAATGCTCAGCAATTACGTGCCCTACTTCGTGCCCTAGTACTGTTGCTAGTTGGTCTTGATTGGTGGCTATTTTTAATAAGCCCGTATGAACCCCAATGTAACCACCAGGTAATGCAAAAGCGTTAGCAGATTCATCTTCAAATACCACTACTTCCCAATTTTGCGACGCGTATTCTTTTGGTAATACAGCGACTACTTTTTCAGCAATGCAATTTACATAAGAATTTGTTTTAGCGTCTTTATTTATTGGCTGAGATGCTTTCATTTCGGCAAAGCTAGCTGTGCCCATTTCACTCATTTGTTGATCTGAGTAAAGCGCTATTTGAGTACGTCCTGTTGGTGACGTTTTACAACCGGCTAAAACGGCTGTCGCTAATACTGCAAGTACTAGTTTTTTCATGATAATTCTCTTAAGTAATGAATTTTTTATTGCTTGTAGAATAGCAAACACAGTACCAATTTAAAATATTTGCTTTATGTACCGTTATATTAAAAAAAAGCAATATGACGATAAACTTAGCGGGCAAACTAAGTTTATCCAAATACAATGCCCTGTTACACTATAACCCTTGTTTTTAGTGATTGTTGAGTTTACACATGGACGCCTCAGCCTCGTCTTTTAATACCCGTATTTTATTGCCTTTATTAGCCAGTATAGTGGCGATTACGCCATTGGCGATAGATATGTACTTACCTGCCATGCTGGTAATTGCAAACGATTTACACACTAATATGCCCAATGTACAAATATCGTTGAGTATTTACTTAGCGGGCTATTCATTAGGGATGCTATTTTTTGGCCCCATTGCCGATCAAATTGGCCGCCGTAAGCTTGCACGTATTGGCTTAACCTTATTTGGTGCAAGCTCTCTTGCACTGGCATTTACCACCGAAATCCATGCTTTTTGGACTCTTAGAGCAGTGCAAGCATTTACGGGAGCGGCAGCAACGGTAGTAGTACCGGGTATTATTCGCCATATTTATCAGCAAAATACAGCTAAGGGAATGTCGTATGTGTCGATGATTATGATGGTAGCGCCGTTAGTTGCCCCTTCTGTTGGTTCGTTTATTTTAGGATTTTCTGTTTGGTCAACCATATTTTTGGTTCTTGCTGGGTATAGCTTTTTAATATTAGCATTTGTGCAAGTGTATCTAATTGATATTCCTATTCACAAAAACGAAAAAAAGGGTCTCGCTCTATTTTTTGATAGCTATAAAACAGTACTCAGTAATAAAGATGCACGTGCCGACATACTCAGCTCTATGTTTGTATCGTTTGGATTTTTTTGCTTTTTAACATCAGTACCTTTTATATATTTAGATTTATATGAAGTATCAGAACAATTATTTGGTGTGTTATTTGCCTTTAACGTAATGGCGCTGATGTTTGGTAACTTTTTAAATACGCGAATTGTACCAAGGCTGGGCTCTCGAAAGATGCTCTATATTGGGCTTGTATGTGGGTTTGTATCGGGGCTTGCTTTGTTAACATTTAGCTTATTGCATTTATCACTTTATTATATTGTGGCTGCTATTGCGCCATTAATGATGAGCTTAGGCGTCACTGCAAGTAATGCTGACTCGTTAATTTTAATGAAGTTTGAAAAAAACACAGGCACGGCAACCGCCGTAATTGGCACACTTCGTTTTGGCAGTGGCGCATTAGTTGGCCCACTACTCGCTATTATGCATGCAAAAAGCGCAGTGCCATTTTCAAGTCTAATGTTTAGCGCTGTGTTGCTTACTATGCTCGTACAGTTAATTCACTATAAAAAAGACAAAAAAAATGCCTCAATATGAGGCATTTTTTAAAACTAATAATTCAATTAAGCATCAGCAGCTTTAGAAACCATAACCATTGCAGGGCGTAATAAACGACCATTCAATGTGTAACCTTTTTGCATAACAGCAAGTACTGTATTAGGTGTTACATCGTTACTTGGTTGAATTGACATTGCTTGATGAAAATCTGGATTAAACTGCTCACCTTGTGGGTTTACAATTTCAACACCAAACTTTGCAACAGCATCGTTAAAGCTTTTAACTGTCATATCGATACCTTCAAGCAACGGCTTTAAAGTCTCATTTTCTTTATCAGAAAACTCAATAGCACGCTCAAGATTATCAATTACAGGTAGTAATTCGTTAGCAAATTTTTCTAGTGCAAACTTATGCGCTTTTTCTACATCTTGTGCTGCACGACGACGAATGTTGTCTACGTCTGCTGCAGCACGAACAACACCATCTTTTTGATCAGCAATAGTTTGTTTAGCAGCTTCAAGCTCTGCATATAGCATAGCTATTTCTGCTTCAGGGCTTTGCTCTTCTTCTGCATGTTGATCAGCGGCTTCTACTGCTGCTTCTACATCAGCCTGCATTTTAGAAATTTCTTCGTTTAATTCTACTTCTTGCTCAGGGTTTTGTGTCTGCTCAGACATAAAATACGTGCTCCAATTCTTTACAACTGCGGTAATTATGGGGATTGAATAAAAAGATTCAAGAGTTAGATGCCTCAATTAATTTAAATTCTCGAATTATTTCTTCGATTTGCGCTGATTTAGGGCAAATTATACAAAAGCGGCTTTGGTATTCTTGGTTTTGAAAGTACGGCACGCTTATTACGATCAATTCATCACACTCAGTAAAAGGCAATTTTTCGCTATTAAGTACCGATACACCGTTTTTAAAAGCGAGTTTATCTTCTACATAATTTAAAAACGAAACACCAATATTTAAACTTTGCTCACAATCGATTTGTTTATAGAGGTAATTTTCGCCAACTACAATACTATTATCTGAGCCTAATTTTTGACTTAGCTGTCGCGTCCATTGATTAAGTGAATCATGACAATTTCGAGGCGCTGTATTTGTCATCGCCTGCATACGATACAAACCCTCCATAAGAGTTTGTTGGCTAAATACGGTATTCAACCATGTTGCAAACTGATAACGAACAGAATCTGACGAATCATGAGGTTTATCAATACAAATGTTGTGGCTCTGCCCAGCCCTGTCTATTAATAGAATAAGCCAGTCGGTAGAATCAAAATCAAGCACCTCAACTCTAAACACTTGCTGCGAGCTGGCTTGTGGTAAACCAACACAACAACATATTTGGTATTTTTGGCTCAAACCATGTGCTAGTTCAACGAGTTGTGATTGCTCTGGTTGCCAATAATTAGCAATTTCAGCGAGTGGAAAAAACTCATCAAACCAATAATCAAACCCTTCATTTGTGGGCACTCGTCCTGCAGATGTATGAGGTGAATACAATAGCCCCACTTTTTCTAAGCGAGCCATAGCATTACGAACCGTAGCCGAGCATACTGCCATACCTTTGAGCTTGGCAATTTTTGTTGATGGAACAGGCAAGCCTTCACCATTACAGTACATGTTCATAACAGCTGAAAAAATTTGCTGATCTCGTGAGTTTAGTTTCATGGTATCTACATCTTGTTGCATGAAAGAGATATCGGGGCGTTTAGTTGTTTTTCAAGTCGTGCAGTTAACTGACTGCGAATAAAATTGAAGGTTTATAATATTGCTATAATCTGTATTTTCAAACACTTCTGTTTTGAGTTACTCTACAATTATTAAATCTTTTTGTGCGTACATTATGGACTCTCCTTTTAATACCATAGGCCTAATTGGCAAACCTAATCACCCGGGAGCCGCTGCTACCCTTCAGCGCTTACATACATTTTTACTTGCGCTTGGTTTTGAGGTAATAGTAGAAAAACGCACAGGGAGTCAATTAGACGATATCCCGCATGACAAACTTGTTAAGTTAGTCGACTTAGGAGAACAAGCCGATTTAGCTATTGTTGTAGGCGGTGACGGGAACATGCTTGGTGCTGCGCGCGTGCTTGCGCGCTTTAACATTGCTGTTATTGGTGTAAATAGAGGTAACCTTGGCTTTTTAACTGATTTAAACCCTGAAGGGTTTGAAGCGAGCTTAGAGCAAGTCCTCAGTGGTGAGTACCTTGAAGAAAAACGCTTTTTATTAGAAGTAGAAGTATATCGCCACAACGAATTAAAGAGTGCAAACTCAGCCGTTAACGAAGCGGTACTTCATGCCGATAAAGTAGCGCATATGATTGAGTTTGAAGCTTTTATAAATAATGACTTTGTGTTTTCTCAGCGCTCTGACGGTTTAATAGTATCAACCCCTACTGGCTCTACGGCATATTCACTTTCAGGTGGCGGGCCAATTTTAACGCCAGAGCTAAATGCAATATCGTTAGTACCTATGTTTCCTCATACCTTATCTAGCAGACCTTTAGTGGTCGATGCCGATAACGAAGTACGCTTAAAGCTAAGCCTAGAAAATACAGATAGCCTACAAGTAAGTTGCGACAGCCACGTTGTGCTTGCCGTATTACCCGGCGATGAGGTAGTAATTAAAAAAGCGGATAAAAAATTGCGCTTAATTCATCCAAAAAATTACTCGTACTACAACGTTTTACGTACAAAACTAAATTGGGGTAGTCGTTTGTACTAATTTTATTGCCAAATTTAGTACTATAAAGCAAAATGGCGGCTTAAAATAATAATCAAATAATTTAGGAACGAGTAGCAATGACTTATGTAGTATTCTTTGCTTTACTGCTATTAATTACACTTTTATACAGTTACCTCAAAATTGAGAGTAATCGCAAAAAAGCAATCGAAGCTAGAAAAAAGCTATTTAATGAACGTGTTTCGCATGTAAATTCACGCCTTAAAGCAAAGCTTAATGATCTTCTTGATGCTAAAATAATTCGCCCAAAATACGTTCCTCGTATTCAAGCTATTGTAAATAATTTTTTTGTTGTGCAATCGCATACAGACGAGAATTTGCAACAACTTGAAGATACCGCTGACCTACTAATTAATACGTTGTCCAATGAGTTAATTAAAGCTAATCAAACGAATGTAATCCAACCATTGATTGATAATATACAGTACTTTGTATCTGAGTTACCTCAGCAAGGAATCTTATACAATAAGAGTTTTTACCTAAATACTTTACCTCCACTTATCGGGCTACTTAAAACCGAAGACGTTATACAAGCTACTGATATTGTTGATGATCAAATTGATACCTCCCCAAAAACTTCTGACACACAATTTACTCAAGATGTAAGCGTTGCATAAATAATAAAAAATTAATTTGCAAAAAACCAAAACACTGTATAAATTAACAGTTAATTGACTGGATGGATAAACAGTATGTTAATTGGTTTAGAAGTTAAAAATTTTGCAATTGTTAGTAATTTAAGCACAGAGTGGCGCAGCGGTATGACCGCGATCACTGGCGAGACAGGTGCTGGTAAATCTATTGCTATTGATGCGCTATCATTATGTTTAGGTGAACGAGCTGAAGCATCAGCAGTGCGCCCAAGCTCTGATAAAGCAGAAGTATGCGCTCAATTTGACCTAACAGATTTACCGCTAGCTCAATCGTTTTTAGAGCAACATATGCTAAACAATGACGATAATGAATGTTTATTGCGTCGTGTTGTTTGCAAAAATGGACGCAGTAAAAGCTACATTAATGGCAGTGCCGTTACCGCATCACAATTAAAAGAACTTGGTCAATATTTAATATCTATTCATGGACAACATGCCCACCAACACTTATTAAAAGCTGAGCATCAGTTACAGCTTTTAGATGCCTACGCAGGGCATCACCACTTAGTAAATGATGTAAATAACAACTATAAACAGTTTGCTAACTTACAAAAAGAATTTAAACATTTAGAGCAACAACAGCAGCAACAAGCAGCGCAAAAACAATTGTTAGAATACCAAGTTGCAGAGCTCGATGAGTTTGCCTTACAAGAAGGTGAGTTTGATTTAATTGAGGCCGAGCATTACAAACTTAGTAACAGCCAAACAATATTAGAATCGTGCCAACGTGAATTACAATACTTATATGAAAGTGATGAACAAAATGCTTGTTCAATGCTGCAGCACAGTGCCCAACAATTCGCTGAGCTGGCTCAATACGACGAAAGCTTAGCTGGCGTAGCAGCCCTCCTTAGTGAAGCCGCAGTACAAGTTGAAGAAGCAAGCCGTGAAGTTCGAAATTATACTGAGCAAGCAGATTTAGATCCTGCTCGTTTAGGTGAAGTAGAAAATAGACTAAGCGGTGCGATGGATTTAGCGCGTAAGCATCACATAAAACCACAGCAGCTAGTTGAGTTTCATCAATCGATTGCTCAGGAGCTTGAATCAATAAGTAATAATAGTAATCGTCTGGAGCAACTAGAGTCAGAAATAGAAAGCGCGTTAATTAGTTATAAGCAAGCTGCCGATGAACTTAGTAAAAGTCGCTATGAGTATGCTAATACACTTAACACACTAATAAGTGAAAGCATGGCTAATTTATCGATGGAAAACGGTGTATTTGAAATAGCTTTAACTCAAGAGAGTAGCCGCGCACCTAATAGCTTAGGGTACGATAATGTGTCGTTTTTAGTATCAACTAATCCTGGGCAGCCACTTCAGCCGTTAGCTAAAGTAGCCTCAGGTGGTGAGCTTTCGCGAATTAGCCTTGCTATACAGGTAATTATTGCCCAAAAAGTAACAACCCCAACGCTTATTTTTGATGAAGTTGATGTAGGTATTTCTGGCCCTACAGCATCAGCCGTAGGCAAACTATTGCGCCAGTTAGGTAAGTCTACTCAAGTGATTTGTGTTACCCATTTACCACAAGTTGCTAGTAGCGCACACCAACAATTTTTTGTAGCTAAAGAAATAGCACAAGGCGAAACGTTCACTCATATGCTGCCTTTGAATAAAGATGGTCGTATTAATGAAATAGCTCGCTTACTTGGTGGTGATAATATCAGTAAAACAGCTAAAGCGAATGCTAAAGAACTAATAATGGCCCATGCCTAATATTGGTTAATAGAGCTTTGAAGGATTAAATAATGCACAGTACTTTAGTTAATTTTTGTATCATTTTAAGTTGGTTTTTATTAGCGCTAAGCAGCTGTTTAATTATTTTTAGTAAATATAAGCATATCTACTTTAAACAGCGTTTACTGAGGTTTTTAAATAGCTTTTTAGTTCTTCAGATAATCGCTGTAGCCTATTACTTTACTAGCGAAAAAGTAAATAACCTAAGTGACTTAGGGATAAGTTATTGGCTATTAATTACAATGCAGATTGCCTGCAATGCAATGTGTTACATGAGCGTAAAGCGCAGAAAGGCTAAAATAAAGCCATCACTTGATTCGTTTTCAATGGATTAAAGTAGATAAACCTTTAAGAAGAACACGTTCTGTTTTTACCTTGCGCTTTTGCTTTATAAAGTAGTTCATCAGCACGCTTGATATCAAGATCAATTGAGCGTTCGGCACTTGCAGAGATAACACCAATACTTAGCGTAATATTGGTACTATCTGAAAATAAGCTCACAACTGAAGCTTTAAGGGCGTTGTGGATTTTTTCTGCAACTTGCTCCCCCTGCTCAACTGTTGCATCTGGAATAACAATTAAAAACTCCTCTCCGCCCCAACGTGATGCAATCGCATTTTTTGGAATACTTTTATCAAAGGTTTTAGCTAACTGAATAAGTGCTTCATCGCCAAAATCATGGCCGAATTGATCATTAATTTTTTTAAAATTATCTACATCAGCTAATAAAATTACAAAAGGAGTATTATTATCTTTCAGCTCACTTTTAAAAGCCACAAGCTTATTCATGGTATAGCGACGGTTTGGCAGGTTGGTGAGTGGATCTATAGTTGCTAAAAATTCATTTTTTTGACTCAAAGCAATTATTTTATTGCTGTATTTTTCTCTTAAACACTCGTAGTAGCCACTCAGCGACGCGACAATCATAAAGGAAATTATTATTCTTATAGGAAACTGTTCCGGACTATAGTCATATATGTTGAATATATCAGCACAGTAAAAGCCTAAAACAATCGCTAATAAAAACAAAATTATATCAAATGTACCTCGTTTAAGTCCGCGTATTGAATAAGTAACAGGAGACACTATGAATATCCATATAGGCCCTGTTCCTTGTGCCCCACCAGTGAGAACTAGGTAAAACATTAGTGCATAAAGGTTGTATAAAATTATAGTGCCTGACTTCTCTACTCCCCTACTTATGCTAAATGCCAATAAATAAACAAACGAAGAAACAACCAGAGTACACGCTAATAAATAACTGCTATTAATAAATGCTAAGCTAGCCATCGAAAACGTTGCTATAAACCCTATTGAAGAGAAGAATCGAACAATGAGTTTCCTTTCCGATTTGTTTGAATATTCGTACATAATTTCTATTTATTTTATTAATGTATAAAAGCCTACTTGTATGTAAAAAGTAAGCAAACCGTAAACAGCGTGCGATAATGAACCAGCTTTATATTTAAATCAACTCCTAAGATTAGTTATTTGAGCTTGATAAAAGCGTATATTTTAGTCATTATTTACCTTTATCAGGGATGAATACGGTTATTGTAATGTATGACCCCATGATGTAATACGCTTTATTTAAAAAAATAAAGCCTAGGATAAAACAATAACGTTAAGGATTAAAAATGAATAAACTTGCTCTTCTTGTTCCTGCACTAATAGTACTGAGTGGCTGTAAAAGTAATGATATAACTCGCGCAGTTAAAGATGGTATTAACGGTGCTGTAAATAGTGTATCTAGCTCTAGCAACCAATCAATTAACTCTTCAAATCAAAGTGCTTATACAACGACGCAAACAAAAGTTTTAGCGTATAAAGCAACAAAAGAAGCTAGAGATTATGGCCAAATAACGTTAGCTAGTACTGCTGAAAATCCAAAAAAACAAACTCGAGTTGCTATAAATAAGTGCCTGCATCCTCGTGTAGGTGAAGTAAAATGTAAGGCTTATATGTATGAGATTAGCCCTCAAGGCTGGTTAATAGATGCCCAAAGCAACCGTATTTGGCTCGAAACAAGAACAACCCACTATGACAAGGTAGTTCCTTCTGGTAGTTACTATATGAAAGTAAGAACGGAAGGTGTCGCTAAAGAAAGCTATGCTACAGGTGATATTAATATAATACCGTTTGTTACTAACTACGTTGACATTACATTCGAATAAAACAAATAAAAAAGCAAGCCAGTTGGCTTGCTTCTTATTCATTTTATTAATACGAACAATTAAACTTTTAAGTAATCCATAATACCTTCTGCAGCATTACGTCCTTCAAAAATAGCGGTTACCACTAAATCTGAACCACGCACAATATCGCCACCAGCAAATATTTTAGGGTTCGTTGTTTGATGTGTAAATTCACCTTGTTCTGGTGCATTAATGCCGCCCCAGTGGTTTATTTCTACATCGTATTTTTCTAACCAATCCATTTTGTGAGGCTGGAAACCAAATGCCATAATAACTTGGTCAGCTTCTATCACATGCTCTGAACCAGGTACTTCTTCAGCACGACTTCTGCCATTTGCGTCAGGTTCGCCTAATTTAGTTTTAACCATTCTAACGCCAGTTACTTTACCTTTATCGTTCAATACAATGCCTTTAGGCTGAACGTTATAGGTAAATATAACGCCTTCTTCTTTGGCGTTTTTAACTTCACGTTTAGAACCAGGCATATTTTCTTTATCACGACGATAAGCACACGTTACTTTTGCAGCATTTTGACGAATAGACGTACGCACACAGTCCATCGCTGTATCACCACCACCAAGTACAACTACTTTTTGGTTAGCCATATCAATACACGGCTGCTTAGTCTCGTCATAGCCCATTACACGGTTAGTATTACCAATCAAAAACGGGAGGGCATCGTGAACGCCTGGTGCATCTTCATTTTCAAGACCTGCACGCATACTTTGATACGTACCAACCCCTAAAAATACGGCGTCATAATCAGCTAAAATTTGATCAAGCGTAATATCAACACCTACTTCAACATTTAACTTAAACTCCACGCCCATTTCAGTGAAAATTTCACGGCGCTTTTGCATCACTTCTTTTTCAAGTTTAAAAGAAGGAATACCAAACGTGAGTAGTCCGCCAATTTCTGGATGACGATCAAACACTACTGGTTTTACGCCGTTACGAACTAAAATATCAGCACACCCTAAACCAGCTGGGCCCGCACCAATAATAGCTACTTTTTTGTCAGTCCATGTTACATAAGACATATCAGGCTTCCAGCCCATTTTAAATGCCTCATCAGTAATATATTTTTCAATATTACCTATTGTTACAGCACCAAACTCTTCATCGAGCGTACACGAGCCTTCACACAAGCGATCTTGTGGGCAAACGCGACCACACACTTCTGGTAAACTGTTTGTACGATGAGAAAGCTCTGCTGCCTCTATAATACGACCTGTGCGTATTAACTTTAACCATTGTGGAATGTAGTTATGTACTGGGCACTTCCACTCACAATACGGGTTACCACAATCTAAACAACGATCAGCTTGTGAGTTAACCTGATTCTCTGAAAAGGGTTCGTAAATTTCTACGAAAGATTTTTTACGTGACGAGATTGGTTTTTTGCGTGGGTCTACACGCTGCACGTCTATAAATTGATATACATTTTCGCTCATACTGCCCCCTTATTGCGCCTGAACACGTAGTTCGGCACTACTACGAGCGCGATGCCCGAGTAAACTTTTTACGTCGCTTGATTTTGGTTTTACTAATTTGAACATCGGTAAGTACAGTTCAAAGTTAGCTAAAATGCTTTCTGCTCTGCACGAACCTGTAAGCTCTAAATGCTCAGCAATTAAGCCGCGTAAATGTTCCTGATGCGACGTTAATTCGTCTAGTGTTACTATTTCTACAAGCTCTGGATTAATGCGTTTTTCAAAATCATTTCGCTCATCTAAAATATAAGCAAAACCACCAGTCATGCCCGCGCCAAAGTTAACACCTACATTACCAAGTACACACACAACGCCACCGGTCATGTATTCACAACCATTGTCACCTACACCTTCAACAACCGCTTGCACACCTGAGTTACGAACTGCAAAGCGCTCACCGGCACAACCCGCTGCAAACAGTTTTCCGCCTGTAGCGCCGTACAAACATGTGTTTCCGGCAATGGTTGCTTTATGGCTTTCAAAAGATGAGCCAAGTGGTGGACGAATAACTAACTTACCGCCTGCCATGCCTTTACCTACGTAATCGTTAGCATCGCCAACCAATGTCATTTCAAGACCACCGGCATTCCATACACCAAACGATTGACCCGCCGTACCGTGTAATTCAATTGCTACTGGGTCTGCCGCCATACCTTGATTACCGTGTTTATCAGCAATATAACCCGAAAGCATTGCACCTACAGAGCGGTCAGTATTACAAATACGACTCACAAGCGAGATACCGCTTGACGTATCAATTGCCTCTTGCGCTTTAGCTAATAAACTTTCGTTTAACTTACCTAGGTAATGTGAACTGTTAGGCGCACTACAATAAAGCGTTTCGCCAGTTGGGTTGTTCGGCTGAGCAATAACAGACGATAAATCTATTTTCTTCTGCTTTGCAGTTTTGCCTTCAATTTCTTCTAATAAATCTAAACGGCCAATTAAATCAGTTAAATTTGCAACGCCTAGGCTAGCCATAATTTCACGCGCTTCTTGCGCTATAAACTTAAAGTAGTTCATCGCCATTTCTGGTAAGCCGTGATAATGCTTTTGACGAAGTGTTTCGTCTTGTGTTGCAACACCGGTTGCACAGTTATTTAAGTGACAAATACGTAAGTATTTACACCCAAGGGCAACCATTGGACCAGTACCAAAGCCAAAGCTTTCAGCACCTAAAATTGCCGCTTTAATAATATCTAAACCTGTTTTTAAACCACCATCTGTTTGCAGGCGAATACGATGACGAAGGCCATTTTCAACTAGTGCTTGCTGTGTTTCAGCAAGTCCAAGCTCCCATGGGCTACCTGCATATTTAACAGAAGTAAGTGGGCTTGCGCCTGTACCGCCATCGTAGCCAGAAATAGTAATTAAATCGGCATATGCTTTAGC
Source organism: Pseudoalteromonas sp. APC 3355 (assembly GCF_030407615.1). Classification (NCBI taxonomy): domain Bacteria; kingdom Pseudomonadati; phylum Pseudomonadota; class Gammaproteobacteria; order Alteromonadales; family Pseudoalteromonadaceae; genus Pseudoalteromonas; species Pseudoalteromonas sp. APC 3355. The sequence continues at coordinate 52,557 of NZ_JASDDB010000015.1, forward strand.
AACACCTGTTGCAATGGTTCCCACACCTGGCTCTGAAACCAGTTTTACAGAAATAAGTGCTTTAGGGTTTACTTGTTTTAAATCGAAAATTAGCTGTGCTAAATCTTCAATTGAGTAAATATCGTGATGCGGTGGTGGCGAAATTAACGTAACACCTGGTACCGAATAACGAAGCTTAGCAATATACGGCGTTACTTTTTCACCTGGTAATTGTCCACCTTCGCCTGGTTTTGCACCTTGCGCTACTTTAATTTGAATAACGTCAGCACTGCGTAAGTAATGAGGCGTTACACCAAATCGACCTGAAGCGACTTGTTTAATACGCGAGTTTTTCTCTGTACCATAACGCAGTTTATCTTCACCGCCTTCACCAGAGTTTGAACAACCACCTAAGCGGTTCATTGCAATTGCTAGCGCTTCATGCGCTTCTGGTGATAACGCACCAATACTCATTGCTGCTGAGTCAAAACGCTTGTATAGGTTTTCTGCAGACTCTACTTCATCAATGCTTATACCTTGCTCAGGTAATTTAAGCGCTAACATATCGCGCAAAGTCGCTATTGGACGATTATTAACTAAATCAGCGTACGCACTGTAGTCCTTATAATCACCTGAGCGAACCGCTTTTTGCAGGGTTTGAATAACATCTGGATTATAAGCATGATACTCACCACCGTGAACGTACTTAAATAAACCACCGTGGCTTAATAATTTACGCTTACTTAAAGCAAGTTTGTGCAAACTTTGCTGATCGTCATCAAAGTCGGTAAAGCACGCACCTTGTATACGACTTGCAACGCCTTTAAAGCACATTTCAATAATCGCATCAGATAATCCCACCGCTTCAAACAACATTGAACAACGATAAGACGCAACCGTACTTATGCCCATTTTAGACATAATTTTGTATAAGCCTTTATTAATGGCTTTACGATAAGCAAGGGTCACTTCGCAATACGACTTATCAATAATTTTGCTGTCGCTCATCGCAACTAACGATTCATACGCAAGGTATGGATAAATTGCCGTAGCACCAAAACCTAATAGCACAGCAAACTGGTGCGCATCTCGCACGCTGCCAGTTTCAATGATAATATTTGATTCACAGCGCAAGTTGTTATCAACTAAGCGTTTTTGTACCGCACCTACAGCCATAGCAGCTGGAATTGGTAAATTTATTTCATCAAAGTTACGGTCAGTTAAAATAAGCATGATACAGCCCGAAGCTGCTTTTTCTTGTGCTTGGTCACAAATACGCGTAACCGCGTTTTCTAAACCCTCTTCAACTGTGTAGGTAATATCAATTTTACAGTAGCTGTAGTGCGCTTCATCAGCATTTAATAGCTGCTGCATATCTGCGTACATTAAAATTGGTGTATCAAACTGCAGGCGCTTAGCGTGGCCCGTTGTTTCGTTAAATACGTTTTGCTCACTACCAATACAGGTTGCAAGCGACATTACATGGTTTTCACGTAGTGGATCGATAGGTGGATTTGTTACTTGCGCAAATTTTTGGCGGAAGTAATCATAAAGTGAACGATGCCCTTCACTAAGCACAGCAAATGGCGTGTCATCACCCATTGAGCCTGTCGCTTCTTGGCCGTTTTCACCCATTACACGAATAACGCTATCAAGCTCTTCGTTGGTATAACCAAACATTTTTTGATATTTAGCTAGCGTTTCGTCATCAAATGAGCGATTACCGGCGTCTTGCTCAGTAAGTTCTTCAAATGGAACTAAACGTTTAACGTTTTCTTCAAGCCATGACTTGTAAGGATGGCGAGATTTTAAATCCTGATCGATTTCATCCGAGTGCCAGATTTTGCCAAGTTTAGTATCAATAACTAATAATTCACCTGGACCAACACGGCCTTTTTCAACCACTTCATCGGCAGTGTAATCCCAAATACCCACTTCTGATGCAAGCGTAATAAAACCATCTTGTGTAATTACATAACGTGCTGGGCGAAGTCCATTACGGTCAAGGTTACACGCCGCAAAACGACCATCCGACATAACAATACCTGCCGGGCCATCCCATGGTTCCATATGCATAGAGTTAAAGTCGTAAAATGCACGTAAATCGTCGTCCATTGCACGGTTTTTCTGCCATGCAGGCGGAACGAGCATACGCATCGCGCGGAATAAATCCATGCCGCCAGCTAAAAATAGCTCAAGCATATTATCTAGGCTTGATGAATCAGAACCGGTTTCGTTTACAAACGGCGCTGCGCTTTGTAAGTCTGGAATAAGCGGTGACGCAAACTTATAAGAACGTGCGCGTGCCCACTGGCGGTTACCTTCAATAGTATTAATTTCACCATTGTGTGCTAAATAGCGGAAAGGTTGAGCTAAAGGCCAACGCGGCTGAGTATTAGTAGAAAAGCGCTGATGGAAAACACAAATCGCACTCGTCATACGAATATCAGCTAAATCTAGGTAAAAATTAGGTAAATCCGCAGGCATCATTAAGCCTTTATAGATAGTTACCAAACCAGATAAACTTGCGATATAGAAAGCTTCATCATCAACAATGCGCTTTTCAGCGCGGCGGCGTGCTACATATAAGCGACGCTCTAAGTCTTTAGAACGCCAACCTTCTGGCGCGCTAACAAAAATTTGTTCAAAACCTGGTAATTGCTGTACAGCAATAGGACCCAACATAGATGGGTCGGTTGGTACAACACGCCAACCTAAAATATTTAGCGTTTCTTTTTCTAATTCTTCGCTAAGTATTTGTTTTGCAGCTTGTGCTAAAACAGGGTCTGAATTTAAAAATATCATACCCACTGCGTAGTTTTTGCCTAAGTGCCAATTATGTTCACTGGCAATTGCACGGAAAAAGCTATCTGGTTTTTGTAATAATAAACCACAGCCATCACCTGTTTTACCATCGGCAGATATACCGCCACGGTGCTGCATGCGATCAAGCCCCGTAATAGCAGTACGAATAAGCCTATGACTAGCTTGACCATTAACTTGGGCTATTAAGCCAAAGCCACAATTTTCTTTTTCTAACTTTGAGTCGTATAACATAGACCCCTCCCCTTGCTGCACTGTTAGCGTGGATGAACTGCTCGACGATTTGCTAACAGACGGACAAAACTAGCCTCTATCTTAAATAGAGTCAATAGCACTTTGAATACATATTCACATTCTTGAATATTTCTCACTTCATAGCAAGATTTCTTTTTATCATTATTTTTAACATTTAGCGTTATTTTAACCACTATTTTTTCATGACACTGGTGTCAAGTTTAATATATTGTAAAAAACACAAGCGCTCAAAGCCGCAGCTTACGTAAACGTAAGGGTAGGCAAAAGTGAATAAGTATTCAACATATGAAGCGCTATTCAGTTAACATTTAGATAGTTTTATGCTATTTCATTACTTTAATGGCTTAACATCCCCGATTATTGCTGCTCATTAGTATAGTTATGAAAGTTCATGTCCTTTTTTGTACATTAATAGTGAATTTTTATTTAAAGCGGTGTCCGATGCGGACATAAAAACTGTCCGCGGACATCATTTTAAAGAACAAAAAATAAAAAGCACTTTAATATCAATGCGATAATAGTTGGCATATTAATCGTATAGCTTTACATATAATCGCTAATTGGAATTACCATGTTTACTCTAAGCTTATTTTTGCTCTCTCCTATTGCCGCCATTTGCACAGCAGCTTTATTACTGCTGTGCGAAAAATACATAAAAGCAATGTAGGGGGGAATTAAATGATTAAAGATACCAGCGCACAAGACGTACAAGTAAAGGCACCTATAAACTATAAAAAATACGCGATAATCACTGCGATTGTTTTCATTGTGGTCTCTACAGTTGCTTATATTTTTTTAACGAGTCATAGCGCTAAAAGCTCTATTAGCCGCTCAAAAGTACAGGTTGCAAAAGTACATGTTAAAGCGCTCATTCGAGATATTGCCGCCAGTGGTAAAATTGTTGCTGCCAATGCTCCTAAAATCTACAGTCCAGAACGTGGATTTATAGATTTAAAAGTAAAGGCCGGCGATACAGTAAAGCAAGGCGATACACTTGCCCTGCTGCAAAGCCCTGAGTTAACTAACGAATTAAAGCAACAGGAGTCTGTACTTAAAAGACTACAAGGCGAGCAGCAAAGGCAGCATTTGCAAGCAAGACGCCAAACACTCACTTTAAATAAAACACTCGATATGGCACAAGTTGAGCTTAATGCCGCTGAGCGCGAAAATCGTCGCGCGCAGTTATCAATTCAAAAGCACTTAATTAGCCAAATTGATCTTGAAAAAGCAGTTGATGATTTATCACGTGCAAAGCTCTCATATAAACATGCACAACAAGAGGTACTGCTTGCCAAAGACACGCTCGCCTTTGAACTACAAGCTGCTAAAAGTGATGTGACCCGCCAACAACTTATTGTTGATGACTTAATCAGAAAAGTAAGCAACCTATCTATTAAGGCTACCGTTACTGGGATCGTGGGTAACCTACTTGTGCAACAAAAAGCCGCTGTGACACAAAGCCAACCTCTTATGACACTCGTCGACTTAAGTAATTTCGAAGCGGAACTTCAAGTACCTGAAAGTTACGCCAATGAATTAGGGCTCGGTATGGAAGTAGAGCTTAAGTTAGGCAATGAAACAGTGATGGGGAATTTATCCGCCATATCACCAGAAGTTAATAATCGTGAAGTAACAGCACGCGTCCGATTTAAAGGTGTTACTAACAACATCCGTCAAAACCAACGCTTAACTGCTCGTATTTTACTCGACAACCGAGAAGGTGTAATGCAGGTAAAACGCGGCGCTTTTATGCAGCAAGGCGGAATTTTTGCTTATAAGGTAGAAGGCAATATTGCAAAGCGTATACCTATTACAATAGGCGCTACCAGCATTAATGCGGTTGAGCTTTTGAGCGGACTAAAAGAAAACGATGAGATTATTATTTCAAGCTACAGCGACTTTAAGCAAGCCGATACGATTTTATTAAATTAAACAGACGTTCTCAACCAACGCTAAAAATAATTAGGAACAACCATGTTACAAATGAACAATGTAAGTAAAGTATACCAAACAGAAATGGTACAAACCCATGCGCTTCGAGACTTTAACCTGCAAGTAAACGAAGGCGAATTTATTGCTGTTACCGGTCCTAGCGGCTCAGGAAAAACAACCTTTTTAAATATTGCAGGTATGCTCGAGCCTTTTAACGAAGGTGAATACCTGTTGGATGGCGTTAATGTTGGCAGCCTAAACGATAACCAACGTGCTGATTTACGTAATCAAAAAATTGGCTTTATATTCCAAGGCTTTAATTTGATCCCCGATTTAAATTTATACGAAAACATAGAAGTTCCTCTTCGCTACAGAGGGATTAAAGCAAATGAGCGAAAACGTCGAATTGAGCAATGCCTTGAACAAGTTGGTTTAGCATCTCGCGCTAAACACTTACCTCAACAACTCTCTGGTGGCCAGCAACAACGTGTGGCAATAGCCCGTGCGCTTGCTGGTAAACCTCGTTTTTTACTTGCCGATGAGCCAACAGGTAACCTTGACAGCCTAATGGCTCGCCAAGTTATGGAGTTACTTGAACAAATCAATCGCGACGGTGCCACTATTGTAATGGTAACGCATGATAGCGAATTAGCCCGCCGTGCTCCGCGTAATATTCAAGTAGTTGATGGACAACTTGCCGACTTTACGCTTTATCAGGGCGCGCAAACTATAAAAACAGCATCGGGGGTTTAACTAATGTTTATTCATTATTTAGATTTAAGTTGGCGCAGCTTCAAGCGCACCCCACTGGTTAGCTTTTTAATGGTACTTGCCATTGCGATAGGTATAGGCATAACAATGACCAGCCTTAGTGTTTATCACATGATGTCGGCCGATCCTATCCCAGAAAAAAGCAGCCAACTTTACAGTGTGCAATTACAAACAATGGACGATGGTAGTACGTGGTGGACAGAAGATAACATGCCACTGCAACTGACCTATCAAGATGCTGAGAACTTATTAAACGCACCCACGCCAGAGAAAAAAGTGGCTATGATGCGTACCGGCTTTTCAGTTTATCTAGACTCCGACAAAATAAAACCTTTTATAGGTAATGCTCGCATGACAACGCCTGACTTTTTTAGCATGTTTAATTTGTCATTTTTATACGGGGGGGCTTGGAGCAAAGAGCAAGAAGACTCTGCCGCACCTGTCGTTGTTATTACCCAAGAGATAAACGATAAACTATTTGCAGGAAAAAACTCTGTCGGAGAACTGATTTACTTAGATGATACAAGCTATCAAGTAGTTGGTGTTATTAACCATTGGCCTCTCAATATTAAATATTATGATTTAAATAACGGTGCATTTAATCAAGTAGAAGAGTTATTTATGCCCTTTAGCTTAATAAAGGCAAAAGAGCTCGTAAGTTGGGGCAATAGCAATGGATGGAAACACGAAAACACACCAACCTTTGCAGATAAACTGCAATCTGAGCAAGTATGGATCCAGTTTTGGGCAGAGCTAAATACGCTTGAACAAAAACAAGCCTATCAAAATTACTTATTAGCCTACATGCAAGAACAACAAAAACGTGGTCGATTTAATCGTAAAGAACTTGAGTATAAACTTCGCGATGTAAACCAATGGATGCAATACAACAACGTCGTCACCGAAGACAATAAAATTTTAGTGGGCCTGAGCTTTATGTTCTTAGGTGTCTGCTTAGCCAATATTTTAGGTTTACTTTTAGCTAAGTTTTTACGCAGAGCGCCAGAAGTAGGTGTAAGACGCGCATTAGGTGCTAGTAAAAGGCAAATATTTTTACAGCACTTAGTTGAGGTCGCCATGCTTGGCTTTATAGGTGGCATGCTAGGAATTGTACTAGCACAACTTGGTTTAATGGGCGTAGGGCAAAGCTACGACTACTATGAAAACTTAGCGACAATGGATTTAACCATGCTATTGAGCGCCCCATTGATTGCAATTACAACCTGCATTTTAGCTGGTTTGTACCCAGCTTGGTTAGTGTGTAAAACCAATCCTGCTATTTATCTTAAGAGCCAATAAGGAATGTCACAATGTTAGAAATAAAACCTATATTTAACGCCTTATGCCGCTCAAAGGTGGGCGCTGTATTACTACTAATTCAAATTGCAATTACCACAGCTATAGTCAGTAATGCTGCATTTATTATTCAAGATAGAATTAGCTATTTAAACCAAGAAACGGGCTACCCTGAGCAAGATATATTTAAGTTTAATGTAATGACCTTTGGTACTGATATTAACTTAAGCCAGCAGTTTGAGCTTGATGAAAGCATGCTTAGAAAAATGCCAGGCGTAGTTGATGCCGCATTAAGCAGTAGTATTCCGCTATCAGGGGGTGGCAGCGCTTCGAGCTTTAATTTAAAACCTGCTCCACAAGAAGGCCTAAGTGTCAGGACCGCTTATTTTTTTATAGATGACCACGCAATTAATACCTACGGCGTTAACTTAATTGCAGGGCGAAACTTTACCGAAGATGAAGTGCTCGTTACAAACGAAATTACACAAAAGCGCACCAACGTCACTATAGTCACTAAAGCCTTACTTGATGAGCTCTACCCTGATGGAGATGGTTTAGGAAAGATAGTTTATTTTGGTGACCTACCACTTAAAGTTATTGGCGTGATCGGAAAAATGAAAGGCCCGTGGCTCAAAGACAGTAAACCCGATAATCTTGCGTTTATTCCTTATATTAAAGCAGCAAGTTATGCACAAGTTGCCGTTCGTACTAAGCCTGGTCAGCGAGCAGCTGTGATGAAAGAAATAGAAAATGCTATGCTCGAAAATTACAGCAAACGCGTTATTAACAACATTAAAGGGCTTGATGAATTAAAAAATGAGTATACCGCTCAAGATCGCCTTATGATGCGCATGCTCATAGTATTAATCACTATTTTAGTGCTTATAACCGCTCTCGGTATTTTTGGCTTAACCTTATTTAATATTAGCAAACGTACTAAGCAAATTGGTACACGCAGAGCACTTGGCGCAAGAAAGTCAGCTATTGTTAGCTACTTTTTAGTAGAAAATGCATTAATTTGTAGCCTAGGTTTAGCCTTAGGTGTAGTAACAGCAATACTGCTTGGGAAAATGTTAATGCAGTATTTTTCTGTAGCTGCACTACCGCCAAGTTATATAGCCGTTACCGCCATTGCCGTATTTTTAATGAGCTTACTTGCAGTATTAGCGCCGGCTAAACGCGCTGCTAATATTTCGCCCAGTATCGCAACTCGCACTATTTAATAATATGTAAATCACTATGCTACACTGCTTAGTAAGGCAGTGTAGCCATTAAAAAATTATAAAAATAACCTATGACTCATAAAATACTCATTGTTGATGATAACCAAGCAGTACTCGACGCACTTTCATTGTTGCTCGAGATCCACGACTTTTCGGTAGTCACTGCAACAAATCCGTTTGATGCTCTGCAAATAGTTCGCTATCAGCGAATTGAGCTTGTAATTCAAGACATGAACTTTACCAGTGACACCACCTCTGGTGAAGAAGGTAAAGCCTTGTTTTATGAACTACGAGAAATAAACCCACACCTCCCTATTATACTTATTACAGCCTGGACCGAACTTGCCACCGCCATTGAGCTTGTAAAAGCCGGTGCTGCTGATTACTTACCAAAACCCTGGGATGATGCAAAACTACTAGTTTGTATCGCTAACTTAATAGAGCTAGGCAGTGCTAAAAAAATAGTTGCTACACATAATCGCCATCAACAAGAGCGTGAAGGTACATTTAAAAGCGCAGACCTTGCCGGGCTAATATTTAAAAGCACGGCTATGGAACGACTGGTCACTATGGCGCTACAAGTAGCTAAATCTGATATATCTGCATTAATTACAGGCCCTAATGGGAGTGGTAAAGAGTGCATTGCGCATATCATTCAAAAAAACTCCCCACTTGTATCGCAACCTTTTATTAAGGTAAACGCAGGCGCACTACCGCAAGAACTTATAGAGGCCGAGCTTTTTGGCGCTGAAGCCGGTGCATATACGGGGATAACCAAACAACGTATTGGTCGATTTGAAGCAGCTGATGGCGGTACGTTATTTTTAGATGAAATTGGTAATTTACCACTTTCAGGACAAATAAAATTACTACGCGTACTACAAACCGGCGAGTTTGAACGTTTAGGCTCAACAAAAACACGAAAAGTAGATGTGCGGGTTATATCGGCCACTAACGAAAACTTACTACAAGCAATTCAACAAGGTAGATTTAGGGAAGACTTATATTATCGCCTTAATGTAATTGAGCTCAATGTGCCTGCCCTGTGCGAAAGACAAGATGATGTTTTAGCACTTATTAGCCATTTTTTACCTCACCGAGAGCTGACTATAAACACAGAGCAAGCACTTCAACATTACAAATGGCCGGGTAACGTTCGAGAGCTAGAAAACGCTTGTAAACGCGTAGCGGTACTAAAACCTACAGGTGCGCTTACAGTCGATGACTTTGTACTTTCGTCACCGGTTACTGCTCAACAAGAAGCAAAAGCAGAGCCGACCAAACAAGAAATAGAACACGCAATGCGCGCTCATCAAGGTGTTATAGCCAAAGTGGCCCGTGAATTTGGTTTAAGCCGACAAGCACTTTACAGGCGGTTACAAAAAATGGGTATTGATTATTAATGCTAAACATTATTAGCAACTTTACCCTAAGCCAAAAGGTTGTATTAATTTGCGGGTTTTGTAGCGCGCTGCCTGTTGTTATTATTGCCGCGCTAAGTGGCTTTGATATTTACTACACTCTGTTTTTAATATTACTAACGCTTACATTTAGCACCCTGCTTTCAAGAGCTCTCTCCAAGCCAATAAAGCTTGGCATGCAATCGCTTGAAACCGGATTACTTAATTTTAAAGATGGTGAGCTCTCCAGTTTGCTTGCGTATAAAAGTAATGATGAACTTGGAAAACTATGCCAACTTTATAATCAAACCGCAAAACAGCTTCGCCAAGAAAAACAATGGATTTACCAGCGCGAGTTAATGCTTGATAAAGTATTGCAAAGCTCGCCGCAAGCGTTATTGCTGGTCAATGATAATAATACGGTGGTATTTAGTAATTTAATTAGCCGTAGTTTATTTAATAGCGCAACTCGCCTTGAAGGTATGCAGCTAAGTAAATTGCTCGAAAATTCGCCTCTGCAATTAGTAGCAGCTATAGAGCACGGTATTGATGGCCTCTTTAATATAGAAATAGAGAATCAAGACTCGCAAACTTGGCATTTAGCCACTGGGGAGTTTTTACTTAATAATCAAAAGCATCATTTATATATATTTAAACAGTTAACCCGTGAACTTAGTCGCCAAGAAGTTGCGGTGTGGAAAAAAGTAATACGCATTATTAGCCACGAATTAAATAATTCACTCGGCCCTATGTCATCCATGCTACACAGCGCACAATTGCTCGCAAATAAAGTTGATGAGCCTCGCCTTGCCCGTGTATTTGCAACTATTGATGAGCGAATTAGTCACTTAACTGAATTTGTACAAGGCTATGGCAAGTTTGCTAAATTACCTCAGCCACAAAAAACGCGGGTTAACTGGCAAAACACCCTCAATAATTTAAAAAATCACTGGCAATTTAGCTACGAAATAAAAAATTCACACAATGAATTACAAGCTGATCAAACACAACTCGAGCAGCTGCTGATAAACCTATTAAAAAATTCACACGAGTCAGGCTCCAACGCCAATGAAATACATATTCAGGTCGAGTTTGTACCCCAAGCATGTGTTATAAATGTAAGCGACTGCGGCAAAGGAATGAGCGAGCAAGTAATGGCAAATGCTTTAGTGCCCTTTTATTCAACAAAAAGTACGGGGAGTGGTTTAGGGCTAGCCTTATGCAGAGAAATAGCAGAAGCGCACCAGGGGCATATAAGTTTACATAACAAAATAGAGGGCGGCTTAAACGTACAAGTGAGCCTTCCTTATTCATAAATTCACACAAATTAAAAACAACAAAGCCACTTAAAAAGTGGCTTTGTGTTTAAAGAGCTTAATAACCTGAGTTCAGGTTGAGTAATAAATTACTCTGCGTCAGCTTCTTTGTATTTAGCAGCAGTTTCAGTAATTAACGGCTGTAATTCACCGCGTTGAAACATTTCGATAATAATGTCACAACCACCAACTAATTCGCCATCTACCCAAAGTTGTGGGAATGTTGGCCAATTTGCGTATGCTGGAAGCTCAGCACGAATGTCTGGATTAAGTAAAATATCAACGTATGCAAATGGTTCACCACATGACATTAACGCTTGCGATGCTTGTGAAGAAAAACCACAATTTGGTAATTTTGGTGACCCTTTCATGAAAAGGATTATTGGATTTTCTGAAATTTGCTGTTTAATTTTATCAATGGTTTCCATCTACAACCTCAAAGTAACGATAGCTAAATATATTTAGGTCTTGAAAACAACTCATCGTGACCACAAATATATAACTTAAAATGGGCAAATAAAGCCGCAATTGAAATAGTCTTTCGCAATAGCATTGCTGTTTGCTTAAACTTGAGTAAAATACTCAACAATTATAGTAACACTATATTACCGCTTGGTATAGGTAACTGCTCTGTTTCAACAGGCATTACGTATTACCAAATGGACTATCAACCAAAGAAGATGGAGATAAAAAAATGGCATTTGAACTACCGTCACTACCATATGCAATCGACGCACTTGAGCCACATATTTCAAAAGAAACGCTAGAGTTTCACCATGGCAAACATCACAACACATACGTGGTTAAGCTTAATGGTTTAATCCCTGGTACTGAGTTTGAAAACAAATCTCTAGAAGAGATCGTATGTTCATCAGAAGGCGGCGTATTTAACAACGCAGCACAAATCTGGAACCATACTTTTTACTGGAACAGCTTATCTCCAAACGGCGGCGGCGAGCCTACTGGCGCAGTTGCTGATGCAATCAACGCTAAATGGGGTTCTTTTGATGCGTTTAAAGATGCATTAAATGACAAAGCAGTAAATAACTTTGGTTCAAGCTGGACGTGGTTAGTTAAGCTTGCTGATGGTTCACTAGACATCGTTAATACATCTAACGCTGCTACACCATTAACTGATGATGGCGTTACTCCAATCCTGACAGTGGATTTATGGGAACACGCTTACTACATCGATTACCGTAACGTTCGTCCAGATTACCTTAAAGGTTTTTGGTCGCTTGTTAACTGGGAATTCGCGAACGCTAACTTCGCTTAATTAGCCTTTAAACGCTAATGTAAAAAAGACGCTTAGGCGTCTTTTTTTGTTTCTTGTTTATCACACCTAAGCGCCTCATCATTTAATAAAACGCTTTTAGTAACATGATCTTTTTTCACTTAAATTTTTAATTTTATTGCACAAAAATACAGATTCGTGACTAGACTTTAAAAGGTAAGCACCTTTTTACAGCGGGTTTCGGAGGTTATTATGACGATTTTTGAGCATTACCAAGCACGATACGAAGCGGCACAGGAAGAAGAATACAGTATCGCTGAATTTCTTGAGATTTGTAAAACCGATAAGTCTGCCTACGCCAGCGCACCAGAACGCCTACTCATGGCAATTGGCGAACCACACATGGTAGATACCGCAACGGATGCACGACTAAGTCGATTATTTTCAAATAGAGTAGTTGCGCGCTACCCTGCCTTTGCTGATTTTTATGGTATGGAAGACGCCATTGAGCAAATAGTCTCTTATTTAAAACATGCGGCTCAGGGGCTAGAAGAATGCAAACAAGTGCTTTATTTACTTGGACCTGTTGGTGGAGGTAAATCATCCATTGCTGAAAAACTAAAGTATTTAATGCAACAAGTGCCTATTTATTCAATTAAAGGCTCTCCTGTAAACGACCACCCCCTCTCCTTGTTTGATCCTATCGAAGATGCAGACGTACTCAGCAAAGAATACGGTATTAAACCGCGCTACTTAAAAACCATTATGTCGCCTTGGGCTGGCAAACGCTTAAAAGAGTTCAATGGTGATATTAGCCAGTTTAGAGTGGTTAAACGCTACCCTTCTATTTTAAACCAAATAGGTATTGCCAAAACCGAACCAGGAGATGAAAACAACCAAGATATTTCAGCACTGGTTGGTAAGGTCGATATTCGCCAGCTTGAGCACTTTGCCCAAAACGATCCTGATGCATACGCCTACTCTGGCTCTTTATGTTTAGCTAACCAAGGGCTGATGGAATTTGTAGAAATGTTTAAAGCGCCTATTAAAGTGCTGCATCCTTTACTTACCGCCACCCAAGAAGGTAACTATAACGGCACAGAAGGCATTAGTGCCCTGCCCTTTAATGGCATGATCCTCGCTCACTCGAATGAGTCTGAGTGGCAAACCTTTAAAAACAATAAAAACAACGAAGCATTTTTAGACCGTGTTTATATTGTAAAAGTCCCTTATTGCTTACGTGTAACTGAAGAAATTAAAATTTACGACAAATTACTTGAGCACAGCGAGCTATACAACGCGCCATGTGCACCGGGTACACTTAAAACTTTGGCGCAATTTACGACGCTATCACGTTTAAAAGAGCCAGAAAATTCAAGTATCTATTCTAAAATGCGGGTATACGATGGCGAGACCCTAAAAGACACCGACCCTAAAGCAAAATCGTATCAAGAATATCGTGATTACGCAGGTGTTGATGAAGGTATGACGGGGCTCTCTACTCGCTTTGCGTTTAAAATTTTGTCCCGTGTGTTTAACTTTGATACCACTGAGGTTGCTGCAAATCCGGTGCATTTATTCTATGTGCTTGAGCAACAGATAGAGCGCGAGCAATTTTCAAGTGAAATAGAAGAGCGTTATTTAAGCTTTTTAAAAGGCTATTTAATTCCACAATATGTCGAGTTTATAGGTAAAGAACTGCAAACCGCTTATCTAGAATCGTACTCGGAATACGGACAAAATATTTTTGACCGTTATGTTATTTATGCAGATTTTTGGATACAAGACCAAGAATATCGCGACCCCGATACAGGACAGCTATTTGACCGCGCAGCGCTAAACGCTGAACTTGAAAAAATAGAAAAGCCAGCGGGTATTTCTAATCCTAAAGATTTTCGTAATGAAATAGTGAACTTTGTACTACGTGCCCGTGCACACAACAACGGTAAAAACCCACTATGGACAAGCTACGAAAAACTACGCACGGTGATTGAGAAAAAAATGTTCTCTAATACCGAAGATTTACTACCCGTTATTTCGTTTAATACTAAAACGTCTGCAGAGGATCAGCAAAAGCACGAAGACTTTGTGAACCGTATGGTCGAAAAAGGCTATACACAAAAACAAGTTCGCTTGCTTTCTGAGTGGTATTTACGGGTTAGAAAATCGCAATAACCTTCATAGTCGTAGTATATAGGAGGTCAATATGGCGCATTTTATAGATAGGCGTTTAAACGGAAAAAATAAAAGTACGCTTAATCGCCAGCGCTTTATTAGGCGCTATAAAAAACAAATTAAAGAAGCAGTTTCAGATGCGATTAACAAACGCAGCGTTACCGATTCAAGCTCTGGTGAGAGTATTTCTATTCCACAACGCGATATCAGCGAACCTACATTTCATCAAGGGCAAGGCGGGAATAGAGAGCAAATTCACCCTGGTAACGATCAGTTTTCTACAGGTGATAAAATTGAGCGCCCTAAAGGCGGACAAGGCGGTGGTGCCGGTGAAGGTGACGCCAGCGATTCGGGCGAGGGACAAGATGAGTTTGTATTTTCAATATCAAAAGATGAATACCTTGATTTACTGTTTGAAGATCTAGAACTTCCTAACTTACAAGAAAACCAACTTGATAAGTTAGTGCAAATGAAAACCCATCGCGCAGGATTTTGTAGCGACGGCATGCCAAGTAATATTGACATTGTACGCTCTCTTCAAGGCTCGCTTGCACGGCGTGTTGCCATGAGTGCAGGTAAAAAACGCCGTTTAAAAGAGCTCGAAGAACAACTTGCTCTGCTGCTTGCTGGTCCACATAACGATAAAGCGGCAATTGCTTTGTTACAAAAAGAAATTGCAGCATTAAAAGTGCAAATTAAGTCGGTTCCGTTTATTGATAACTACGATTTACGTTTTCGTAATTACGAAAAGCGCCCTCACCCCACCAGCAAAGCCGTGATGTTTTGTATTATGGATGTGTCAGGCTCAATGGATCAGCCAACAAAAGACATGGCAAAGCGTTTTTATATTTTGCTCTATCAATTTTTAACCCGCAGTTATAAAGACATAGAAGTTGTTTATATTCGCCACCACACACAAGCTAAAGAAGTAGACGAACAAGAGTTTTTTTACTCCCAAGAAACTGGCGGCACTATTGTTTCAAGCGCACTTAAATTAATGAACGAAATAATAAAAGAGCGTTATCACGCAAATGAGTGGAATGTATACGCCGCACAAGCCTCTGATGGCGATAACTGGGCGGACGACACCCCGCAGTGTGGTGAAATATTACGTAATAAGCTCTTAAGCGCAGTACGTTATTTTGCTTATATTGAAATAACCACTCGTGCTCATCAAAGCCTATGGCGCGAATATGAATCTATAACACACAGCCATAATAATTTCGCCATACAGCATATTCAAAGCGTTGAAGATATTTACCCAATTTTTAGGGAGCTATTTAAAAAAGGTCGTCAACAGCAAAACTCTGCATAGCCAAAAGCGAGGTAGTATTATGAATGATAAACGATTGAGTGATGGCCCAGATTGGACCTTTGATTTATTAGATGAGTACCAAGGTGAAATTGCCCGTGTTGCAGCTCACTACAGGTTAGACACCTACCCTAATCAAATTGAAGTGATAACCGCAGAGCAAATGATGGATGCTTATTCAAGCGTTGGTATGCCTATTGGCTACAGTCATTGGTCTTACGGTAAGAAATTTATCCAAACAGAGCAAAATTATAAGCGCGGACAAATGGGTCTCGCTTACGAAATAGTGATAAATTCAGACCCTTGTATTGCGTACTTAATGGAAGAAAACACCCTACCTATGCAAGCGCTTGTAATGGCACATGCGTGTTACGGACATAACTCATTTTTTAAAGGTAATTACTTATTTAAAACCTGGACCGATGCAGGTTCAATTATTGATTACTTGGTATTTGCTAAAAACTACATAAGCCGCTGCGAAGAAAAGCATGGTATTACACAAGTAGAAGCCCTACTCGACTCATGTCATGCATTAATGAATTACGGGGTCGATCGCTACAAACGTCCACAACAAATATCGCTATTTGAAGAGCAAAAACGCCAACAAGAGCGCGAAGACTACCTTCAATCGCAAGTAAACGAATTATGGCGGACTATTCCTGAGCAACAGCAAGAAACCAAAAAGAAAGTCCGCCATTTCCCTTCTGAACCTCAAGAAAATATTTTGTATTTTATTGAAAAAAATGCCCCATTACTCGATTCTTGGCAACGTGAAGTGATACGTATTGTCCGTAAAATTTCGCAATACTTTTACCCACAAAAACAAACTCAAGTAATGAACGAAGGTTGGGCAACTTTTTGGCACTACACCATACTTAATCACTTATATGATGAGGGAAAGCTCACCGACTCTTTCATGTTAGAGTTTCTACAAAGCCACACCAACGTAGTTTATCAGCCACCTTATAACAGTAAATATTATTCAGGCATTAACCCATATGCTTTAGGCTTTAATATGATGGTTGAGATTCGCAGAATATGTGAACACCCAACTGAAGAAGATAAACGCTGGTTTCCGGAATATGCAGGTAGTAACTGGCTAGATACACTGCATTTTGCAATGGAAAACTTTAAGGATGAGAGTTTTATTAGCCAGTTTTTATCGCCTAAGTTGATTCGTGATTTTAAATTATTTAGTATTATTGACCATACTAATAATCCCCATTTAGAAATTGGCGCAATACATAACGACAACGGCTATAAGGCAGTGAGAGAAGCACTCTCAGCGCAGTACAATTTAAGTAATCATGAGCCTAACATTCAAGTGTATGATGTTGATATTAGAGGTGACCGTTCATTAACCCTACGCTATGTACCTCATAACAATATTCCTTTAGCAAACTCGCACGAGGAAGTGCTTAAGCATCTTTACAGATTATGGGGCTTTAAAGTAAAACTAGAACAAGAGTTAAATTCTGGTGAGGTTTCAATGATTGGTCAATGCCCAATAGATGACTCTCGACACACAACACAATAATGAAGGGCAATACAATTTCCATACTGATTGGATTTGCTCAGCAGATTGTAAAAAAACACGGTATTATTTAGCCCTAAATTCTGGATATAAAAAATGACGCTTAAGCGTCATTTTTTATATCTTCGTAGGCTATTACTTTATTTCGCCCTGTATTTTTAGACTGGTACAGTGCTTTATCTGCAGCCTCTATCCAGCGCTCATGATTTTTAAAATCATTACTGCTACCAGCCAGCCCTATACTTACCGTCATTGTTATTTCAAAATGTTTATACTTAACAGGGTTAGTTTCAATCAATACCCTTAAACGCTCAGCAAATACAAAAGCGCCTTCTTTATCTGTATCAAGCAATGTCACTGCAAACTCTTCACCGCCATAGCGCCCTGCAACATCAGTCTCGCGCAGCGTCGTACGTAGTAAGTTAGATAAATGACGAAGCGATTCATCACCACAGCTATGGCCATATTCATCATTTATTTTTTTAAAGTGATCAATATCAAACATTAATAATGTACTACAGCCACCACTTCGCTTAACTCTTAAAAACTCTTGGCGTAGCGTACCTTCCCAGTGTCCACGGTTTGCAAGCTGCGTTAAGCTATCTGTTTGACTTACTTGTTCTAATTTTTTATTTAACTCTTCAAGCTCTTTTTTATTTACCGCGACATCTGTTACATCATATAAAATAATACAAATGTGGCTAACTTCGCCCATCGTATTGGTAAGAGGGATGAATGTCGCATTTTGATACATGTAATCAGCTTTACCAGTAATAGGTCGATAATTTTTAAACCTAAAAATGTATGGCTGCTGCTCCCAAATCGTAAAAGAGCGGTTTTTTAAAACAAAAACCGACTCAGATTTACTTCTAAACCATTTTTCGTCTATTGCTGGAAATAAATCAAATAGATCTTTATCTTTTACTGCGCTTGGTAGAAGCCCTGAATGGTTTTCCATAAAACCATTCCATACACACACCTTATAATCCCTATCGAGTACCACAAGGCCTACATCAACGGTATTAAACATATCCATTAACCAATGGATCTCATTCATTTCTAAATCAGCGGCCATAACTTAATCTTCTAATAGGTAAGCAACTTTATACTTCAAAGTTTTAAGTGAATCTTCAGTAAATAACAGCATGAGGTCGCAATTTATATCATGGTTTTCAATACCGTAACTAATCTCTATTGCAAGGGTGCGTTGCCAACGTGACTTGTTTGATTTAACCAACTCAGATACATCTCTGTGTTGGCCAAGTACAATCGGGTGCCCTTGACTAAATGACATATCGAGCTGTTTTGAAAGACCCGTTAAAATAGCGCCTATCAAAATATTACTAATATCCATAAGCAGCTCAAGTTCAACTTTATCGTTTAACTCGCCGTCATAGTTCATCAAAGAAGCTATTTCTTTAAAGCTTGAATCATTTAAAAGTAATAGCGCCTCGCCCGAAATACCACCGCCAATAAAGCCCTGGCACACACCCGATGTAGCTGCGTTATTATCTATAGACTGCAGCGCCATATCGAGTTCATTAACTTCCAAAATATTCACATTAGGAATTGGTAACTCTACAAATACATTAAGAAGACGTGCAAGTAAATCCCCAGCCTGCCCCATAGCAACATTAGTTAGCTCTTGGTATATATCCCGAACATCAGGGTCGACTTGCTCTCCTAGCGAATGAGAGAGACGCTCACGCATGGCTTTATCTTTAATCCCATGGTGTTCAATTATGCTGGCTAGTTTTTCGGGGGAGCATGGTTTTTGAATAAAATCGATAGCACCAAGCTCAAGCACTCTTTGGTGTGCACTTGGTTGTATATCACCAGAGACAACAACAGTGAGAATATTAAGCCCCTGTTCTTTCATAGCGATTAATACTTCATAACCGTCCATTTCTGGCATGTTTAAATCGAGAAAAAGTATCTCTGGTTCAATTAACTTTATTTGCTTTATACAATCAACGCCGTCAAGTGCAAATTCAACTTTAATGTCCCAATCTTCAGGTAATGAGCGAGCCAACTGACGTCTAGCTAATTTCGAGTCATCACATATTAATACCGATGTTGACATATTATCTCTCTGTTTCTAAACCAGTAATGAGCATTAAAATCATTTTATGATGGTTTTTATTTTTATTATTGAAGATATCTTTTGTAACTTCATGTTAATCAAAGTTTAGCATAGTTACAATTTTTATATTTCAGAGCTAATACCCACTCTATTAAGCAGGTTTAATCACTTGGTAACTAAAGCCCAGTATAATACACTGACGCCCATTGCGTTAATTTAAAAGGAAATACCTTATGTTACGTTCACTTGCCTTTGCTTTGAGTGCATTTTGTTCTGTGGCTATTGCAGCCGACTATCCAGAAAACACACTTGATGCAGGAAAAGTATCCGCACAAGGCAAACCAGTCACTTTATTAGGTCAAGGTATCTCAATTGGAGATAGTGCGCCAAACTTTAAAGTTGTTGATGGCAACTTTATTCCAGTGACACTTGAGGATTATAAAGGCCAAGCTGTATTGATAAGTGTAGTACCCAGCCTAGATACCGGCATTTGTAGCCTGCAAACTAAGCACTTTAATGAAAAAGTAGCCTCACAATTCCCAAGTGTAGTTATGCTAACAATTAGTGCTGATTTACCATTTGCTCAAAAGCGTTTTTGCAAAGCTGAAAATATCGATAAAATCACTACGTTATCAGATTCTGTTTGGCGTGATTTTGGTCAGAAATACGGATTGATTATTAAAGATATGGGCTTACTAACGCGAACAGTCTTTATTTTAGATGAAAGCCATAACGTCATTTATAAACAGTTAGTTAGTAGCCTTTCAACTGAACCAGAATACAACAGCGTAATTGAGAAACTTAAAACATTGTAAAGTCCATTAAGTAGCACTAATTAAGCAATGCTAAATAGCCTTAAAACAAAAAACCGCCAATTGGCGGTTTTTTAATGTGCTTTTATAATTAACCTAAAAGTTCACCAAGTTGTTGGCTAACAGTTTCAACAGCTTGTGTACCATCTAGTTTATGGTATTGAGTATTACCAGCAGCCGCTTCTGCTTGATAGTAATCAACCAATGGCATAGTTTGCTCATGGTAAATACCTAAACGTTTACGTACTGTTTCTTCAGTATCATCAGCGCGAACAATTAAGTCATCCCCAGTTTCGTTGTCTTTACCTTCCACTTTTGGTGGATTATAAACAACGTGGTAAACACGACCAGAACCAGGATGAACGCGACGTCCGCCCATACGCTCAACAATGACTTCATCAGCCACGTCAAATTCAATAACGTGATCAACCACTACGCCATTTTCTTTCATTGCATCCGCTTGCGGGATTGTACGCGGGAAGCCATCAAGTAAAAAACCTTTCTCACAATCCGCTTTAGTAATACGCTCTTTAACTAAACCAATAATAATATCGTCAGAAATTAGTTGACCAGCATCCATTACTTTTTTTGCTTCTAGACCCAGTGGCGTGCCTTCTTTAATTGCCGCACGTAACATATCGCCAGTAGAAATTTGTGGAATACCGTATTTGTCCATTAAAAACTGAGCTTGAGTACCTTTACCTGCACCCGGCGCGCCCAAAAGAATAATGCGCATATTATTGTCCCCTAGTATGGATATTTATTTTAAAGCCTGAATTCTTCCACAAGCGCCGCCGATACTCAAGCAACTTATACTAATTGATGAGCCGTTGGGGTGTTTACAGGGCATTAAAAAAGGGAACACACGTTCCCTTTTATTTAAAGTACATAACTTATACTTTATTAACTGAGTAAATAGCTATTTGCTTATTTACTTAGTTCAAGCATCAATTTATTTAAGCGAGTAACAAATCCTGTTGGATCTTTAAGTGTACCGCGTTCTGCAAGTAGTGCTTGATCGAGTAAAACGTGTGACCACTGCGCAAACTTATCTTCATCTTGTTCGTCATTTAAGTGCTTAACAAGTTGATGATCTGGGTTTAGCTCAAACACAGGTTTTGCTTCAGGGGCTGCTTGACCAACAGATTCCATTAGCTTTTGCATTTGTGAGCTCATGTCGTTGTCGTCGCTTACAACACATGCTGGAGAATCTGTTAAGCGGTGCGTAAAGCGCACTTCTTTAACGTCATCACCTAGTGCTGTTTTAATACGTTCAACAAGGCCAGCCATTTCTTTTTCAGACTCTTCTTGCGCTTTTTTAGTTTCTTCGTCGTCAAGCTTACCTAAATCTAAGTCACCACGTGTGATTGACTGTAGTTGCTTATCAGCAAATTCAGTTAAGTGGCTCATCATCCACTCGTCAACACGGTCACTTAGTAGTAATACTTCAATGCCTTTTTTGCGGAAAATCTCTAAATGCGGTGAGTTTTTCGCAGCGGTGAATGTATCAGCTACTACGTAGTAAATTTTGTCTTGGCCTTCGTTCATGCGTTCAACATATTGCTCAAGCGACACATCTTGTGTTTCTGAATCAGTGTGTGTCGAAGAAAAACGAAGTAGCTTACAAATAGCTTCTTTATTTGCAGCATCTTCAGCTGGGCCTTCTTTCATTACTTGACCAAACTCATTCCAAAATACTTGGTAATCGTCAGCTTTGTTTTTAGCCATACGCTCAAGCATTTTAATAATACGCGATGTACACCCTTTACGAATAGCTTGCGTTACTTTGTTGTCTTGTAGAATTTCACGAGATACGTTCAGTGGTAAATCGTTTGAATCTAGTAAGCCTTTTACAAAGCGAAGGTAGCTTGGCATGAATTGCTCAGCATCATCCATTACAAACACACGTTGTACGTAAAGTTTTAAACCACTTTGACGTTCACGGTTCCATAAGTCGAAAGGTGCTTTTTTAGGAATATATAAAAGGCTAGTGTATTCAGTTTTACCTTCAACCTTATTATGTGCCCAGCTAAGTGGCTCTTCCCAATCATGGCTTACATGCTTGTAAAACTCTTTGTATTCATCATCAGAAAGCTCTGATTTATCGCGTGTCCACAATGCAGTTGCACGGTTAATGCTTTCCCACTCACCTGGTACTGCTGGAATTTTTTCGCCGTCTTCACCTTCAGATTCTGGCACTTCTGCTTTAAACATTTGTACTGGCGTTGAGATGTGATCAGAGTATTTAGTAACGATACTACGTAGGCGCCAGTCATCAGCAAATTCTTTTTCTTCATCACGAAGATGTAAAATAATGTCGGTACCACGACCTTCTTTTTCAATTTCTTGAAGCGTGTATTCGCCTTCACCTTGAGATTCCCACTCGTAAGCGGTTGTTTCACCGGCTTTACGTGTACGAACAGTTACTAAATCAGCAACAATAAATGCTGAGTAAAAACCAACACCAAATTGACCAATTAATTGTGAATCTTTACTTTGATCACCCGTTAAGTTTTTGAAAAACTCAGCAGTACCCGACTTTGCAATAGTACCTAATGAGCTAATGATTTCATCGCGCGTCATACCAATACCATTATCTGAAATGGTAATTGTATTTGCTTCTTTATCTGCACTAATACGAACACGTAAATCGGCATCACCTTGGTAAAGGTCACCTTGAGATAATGCTAAAAAGCGTAACTTGTCTGCTGCGTCTGATGCATTTGACACAAGCTCACGTAAAAATATTTCTTTATTAGAATAAAGAGAATGAATCATTAAGTTTAATAATTGTTTTACTTCTGTTTGAAAGCCTAATGTTTCTTTTTGTGCTGCAGTCATTTATATATCTCCAATTTGCAAAGTGTCTGCGTTATGCACTTAATATGGGGTGAGGTGTTAGAACTTCAAGGGAAAAATTTAAAAAAGGTGAAACGAAAACAAAGAACCATTAATTTGTTTAAAACGAATGCGGACAATTAATATGAATCTTTTCACCTGTTGTTGGATGTTCAAAATATAAATCGCTGGCATGTAATTGTAACCGCCCTGCCATATGTTCACTTTGCGCACTTTTATATAAATCACAGCCTAAAATTGGGTGCCCTATAAACTGGCTGTGTATTCGTAATTGGTGAGTACGCCCAGTAATAGGTGTAAATTGCACTAAGGTTCTGCACGGTTGCCTGAGCCGCTCAAGTACTTTATATTCACTCACCGCTGTTTTACCTGTCGATTGGCAAATTTTAACACGCGGAAAAAGCAGTTTATCTTTAGCAATTGGCGCAGTAATTTGCCCTTCATCAACAGCCAAGCATCCCTCTAATATGGCTACATAACGCTTTTGAATAGTACGCGCTTGAAATTGCTTATTAAGGTGCTTTGACGCAATCGCGTTTAATCCAACAATCATAATGCCCGATGTGCCCAAATCTAGCCGATGCGGTAACTTAGCCTCTGCAAATGCAGCTGTTAAGCCCTTTTGACCATTTACTAAGCGGTAATGCACTGAGTCCCAGTTAAGCGGGTTTTTACCTGATAAACTTAATAGTCCACTGGGTTTATTGATCAGTAAAATATCGTCATCTTGATATAATATTTCAATAAACCCGTCGCACTTAGGGGCTACAAAATCATCAACTATAATGGGTTGTTCTGAAGGTGTATGTGATGTTGAGTTAGCCATTAAGTTAATCATTAAATTAGTCACTATCTTTTGAATGAAGCGCTTTTAAAGCCAATACTTTTTCACGTAAATCATCTGCTACTACTTTATCAGCAGCAATCGGGGCACCTACTGCAACCGACACCAAAGACCATTTTAATCGAGGCAATTGCCATTTAGCTTTACGACTAAACATGCTGCCCCATAAACCCCCTAAGTGCACAGGAATAACGGGCACAGGTGAGCGCTCAATAATGCGCTCTATTCCACGGCGAAAAATATCCACTGAGCCGTCACTGGTTAGTTTTCCTTCAGGGAAAATACCAACAAGTTCGCCTTTATTAAGCGCAGCAGCCACTTCATCAAAGGCTTTTTTAAACGCTTCTGGATTCGTTTTTTCACTGTTAATGGGAATAGCCTTGGCCATTTTAAATAACCAATGTAGGGCCGGCGAATAATAAATAGGGGCAAATACCATAAACCGGATAGGCCTTGGTGATGCGGCTAAAATAAACATCCAATCAACAAAGCTGACATGATTACACACGACAACCGCAGCGCCTGCATCAGGTATATTATTTTCACCTTTTGTACGCACTCTGTACATACAAATAGCTAAAATATATATAATAAATCGTAAAAAGAACTCTGGTACTTTGGTATAAATATAAACAGAGATAAGCAAGTTTAGCCCAGCAAGTAACAGTAGCAACTCTGAAATACTCCACTGAAAAACAGACAGCGTTACAATACTTAAAACAGCACTGCCCACCATAAACAGTGCATTTAATACATTGTTAGCCGCTATAACTCGTGAGCGACTCGACTCTTCAGTACGCTGTTGAATAAGCGCATACAGCGGTACAGTGTAAAAACCAGAGCCAATACCAATGCCTGCCATCCATACAAAGTGCCACACCATGTCGCCTGTTTTTAATAGCTCCTGAAGCGTCATTAACTCAAGGTTTTGCGGTAAATAAGAGCTAATGGCTGGCTCTTGGCTCAGTAAGTATAAAAACAAGGTAATTAAAATAGCGCCAAAAGGCACAATTCCTAATTCTATTCGTGAGCGAGAAAGCTTTTCACACAGTAACGAACCAATCGCAATACTTAGTGAAAACACAACAAGCGCGCTAGTGACAACCAGTTCATCACCACCCATTGTGTGTTTTACATAATTTGGTAGGGATGTTAAAACGATGGCGCCAATTAACCAAAACCAACTGATCCCGAGGACTGATTTACCAACCGATTCTGTTTGCGAATTAAGTGCTGAAAATACGTTTTTTGTAGATGAAAATATATTATAGGTAAATTTTAAGTTAGGCTCGTTTGCTTCACTAGTGGGTATAAAGCGACTGCTCACATAACCCATCACGGCCAATACTAATACTGCAATACTTATAAGCGTAGGCCCTACTGATTGAGTAATATAATAAGTGCCAAAAATTGTACCCATTAGTATGGCCACAAACGTGCCTGATTCAACCAAACCATTCGCTTTTGTTAATTCATTAGGTGCTACGTGCTGCGGTAAAATAGAATATTTTAATGGACCAAAAAACGTACTTTGCACGCCCATTAAAAATACGGTGGCTAACATTAGCCACACATACTGCGTTAAAATAGAAACTGCCCCTACAACCATAATAGGGATTTCACATAGTTTTACGATTCTAATCAATTTTGATTTTTCTGTTTTTTCTGCAAGCTGCCCTGCCATCCCTGAAAATAAAAAGAACGGAAGAATAAATAACCCAGCAGCAATATTTGAATAAAGTGCGCCATCTGCAAGCGTTGCAGCCTGAAATATCAATAGAATAAGCACTGATTGCTTATACACGTTATCGTTTATCGCTGAGAAAAACTGCGTAATAAAAAGCGGTAAAAAACGCTTACTACCGAGTAATGCACCTTGATAGGGTTGGTTATCTTTCATTGTATTCCTTACTAATTAGAGACATAGCCCAAAAATAAATTAGATTGTTTTTAAGCTTACCTTAAAAACGAAAAAGCCTACATGATTTAATCATGTAGGCTTTGGTAATTTGTTTTCAAATAGTGACTTAGAGCTAGTCTTGAGTAACTAGGCGCCTGCCGCTAAAGGCATGCATAAGTGTTCTACCATCTACTAAATCAAGCTCACCTCCCACAGGAATACCATGGGCAATACGTGAAGCGCCTACTTTGTATTTATGACAAAGCTGAGCAATATAATGTGCGGTAGTATCGCCTTCAACGGTAGGGTTAGTCGCTAAAATAACCTCATTAATATCGCCTTGAGCAAGCTTTTGCTCTAAAACATCTAAGCCAATCTCTTTAGGACCAATACCGTCTATTGGCGATAAGTGACCCATTAATACAAAGTATAGACCTAAATACTGACCTGTTTGCTCGATGGCAAGTACGTCAGTAGGCGATTCAACAACACATAATATACCGCTGACTTGGCGTTTTGTACTTAAACAAATATCGCACTGAGCTTGTTCGCAAAAAGTACGACAAGACTGACAGTGCCCTATGGCGGTCATTGCTTTAGTGAGTGCATTGCCCAGCTGAGTGCCTCCCTTTCGGTCGCGCTCAAGCAGGTGAAAAGCAATACGTTGCGCTGACTTTGGACCAATGCCCGGTTGACAACGCAGTGCTTCTATAAGCTGATTTAAACTATCTGAAAGTTGCATTATTTACTTAAAACGGCATTTTCATACCTGGTGGTAATTGCATACCGCCAGTTACTTTACCCATACGCTCTTGTGTTTCTTCTGCAACACGGCGAACAGCATCGTTACATGCTGCTGCAAGTAAGTCTTCAATCATGTCTTTGTCGTCTTCCATCAAGCTTTCATCAAGCTGAACACGACGTACATTGTGGTTACCAAGCATAGTTACTTTAACTAAACCTGCACCGGCTTCACCAACAACTTCAAGAGTTGCGATTTCGTCTTGGGCTTTTTGCATGCGATCTTGCATTTGCTGCGCTTGCTTCATCATGTTGCCCATTCCACCTTTAAACATAACTTTCTCTCTTTCTTTTAATACATTAATTAACATGAACATAAGGGCGATTGTAAGTAATTACAATGCCTGAATACTGTTTTCGTCAATTTCGGCGCTAAATACTTGCTGAAATTGTACTATGTTTTCATCCGATGTGATCACATCGATTGCTTGTTGATGACGTCCTGCATCTATTTTTTGCTGAATAAGATAAGGAGAATCAATAACTCCCTTAGCAAAATTAATACTTAACGACACGTTATGCTCATAAATACTCGACAATGCGGCATCTAATCTTTGGCGAAGCATCGGTGTATCTAAATGCTTTTGTGATTCATCAACGTCTATATGTAAGCTGTTGCCTTGCTTGGTAAATATTGAATGCAACGCAAATTGGCGCATACGACCACCCAGTCCCATACGTTTAATTAAATAAGCCCATTCATCTTGTTGATGTGCAAATCTAATTTCACTAATTGGACTTTGAAAATCATCAGGCACGGGAATGCTAATTTCCTCGGGCGCTGCTTCAGGTACTTTTTGAGGGTTTATTTGCTCAAGTAGCTCTGGCGCTAGATTTTCGGTAATTGTTTGATGCTTTTCTTTAAAATCAACTTTTCGTGCTGGTTTTGTATTAGCGTGACCATGTGCCTGGCTTTCGCTCCCTGTTAGTGGGAGCTCATGCTTTTTTTCACTTGCACCTGCACTATCATTCACCCAAGGTGGGGGATCGCTAGGTGCTACGCTTGAAACGCTGTTGAGCTCGTTTGTATTTTCAGCGGTACTATCTTGGTGAACACTTTGAGCTTTAGGCATTCTTGCGTGATGTTCTGGCTTTTTAGCGGGTGCTTGGTTTGGCTGCGCTGCTACATTATTTGCAGAGGTGCTTGTACTCTTGCTTGATAACCTACCCGCACCGGATATGTTTCTGTCACGTAAAATACGAGCAATGGCAGATTGCGCCTGCGCTTCTTGTTCAGCTATTGGCGTACTTGCATTGTGATTTGTTAAGGGCTCTGGTGAAGGCTCTGAGTTTGCAGTAGGTGCAGGTTTAAAACCCTGATCTACAGCGCTACTCATTATATCGTCAAATTGCGAGGCCAGCGTTTGTTCAGCATCACTATGGAGCATATAAGCTTCATCTTCGCTTTGTCGCTGGGCTTGAGCATCTGAAACAACATTAGTTTGTGGTTGCTCTTTAGCTAAAGCCTGTTGCTTTGAAGCGTTTTCACTTTGTTGAACCGGTTGCTCTACTGCAACTTGGGAAGGCTCATTATTACTTTGCACGACTTCATTATTTGATGACTGAGCGGCAGCGTTAGCTGAAGGCTCTATCTCAACGGCTTTAGGCTGCTCTGCATTGCTAACTGGCTTAGTATTATTTACAGGTACACTACTTTGGCCAGCTACGGTGTTTTGCGATGTTTTATTTTTATTTAATATATCTCGCAGTGCATTTGCACGGCCTTGTTTATTTGGGGCCGGCTCTTCGTTTGCTGTGTGTACAGTTTGTTGCACATCTGAAGGCTTAAATGCTAATAATCTTAGCATTATCATTTCAAAACCTAAGCGAGGCTCTGGTGCCCATTGTAAATCTTTTTTACCATTTAACAGTAACTGATAATAAATTTGAATTTGTTGTGGGCTCGTATGTTGTGCAACATGAGCAATATAATCTACATTTTTTTCATCTAGCCCTGCCGCTTCAGGCACTAACTGGGTTAGTTGAGTCAAATGCGTAAGTGCAATTAAATCATCAAGCAATGCCACATAATTAGGATTACGACTTGCTACCTGCGCAATCTCATCCATTAGCGCAGCGCCATCTTGTGCAAGTATTGCTGCAAGCAAGCTTTGGCTATAATGAGTATCCATTAAACCAAGCATTGTTTGTACTGCTTGATTATTAATATCACCATTTGTTTGCGCAATAGCTTGGTCGGTTAAGCTAAGTGCGTCACGCATACTACCATCAGCGGCTTTTGCAATAATGCTAAGTGCATCGGTATCAAAGCTAAGCTGCTCTTGAGTAAGTACGTGTTCAAGCTGTGTTTTAATTTCACTTTGCGACAAGACATTTAAGTTAAATTGTAGACAGCGAGATAATATAGTAACTGGTAATTTTTGAGGATCGGTGGTCGCCAATAAAAATTTCACATGCTCTGGTGGCTCTTCAAGCGTTTTTAAAAGCGCGTTAAAGCTGTGCTTAGAAAGCATGTGAACTTCATCGATTAGGTATACTTTATAACGTCCACGAGTTGGTGCATATTGAACGTTATCAAGTATTTCGCGAGTGTCTTCTACTTTTGTACGAGAAGCCGCATCTATTTCGAGTAGGTCAATGTAGCGCCCTGCTTCTATATCCAAACAGCTGCTACATTGTCCACACGGATTTGCAGATATACCTTCATCGCAATTTAAGCTTTTAGCAAAAATACGTGCAATGGTGGTTTTACCTACACCGCGGGTTCCAGTGAATAAATAAGCGTGATGCAGTCTATTTTGCGTAAGCGCATTTACAAGCGCTTGCTTAACATGAGACTGCCCAACCAATTCATGAAAGGTTTGAGGACGCCATTTTCTCGCTAGAACCTGATAACTCATCGATTACTCGCCTTCGAATTCAACCAATTTTAGGATTTTAATACCCATTTTTTTGATGCGCTGCTCGCCACCAAGTTCTGGTAGTGATACAACAAATGCTGCATCTGTGGCTTCGCCACCTAGTTTATTAACTAACTTAGCAGTGGCTTCAATTGTGCCACCAGTTGCTAATAAGTCATCAACTAGTAATACTTTGTCGCCAGGTACAATTGCATCTACATGCAGTTCAAGCGTGTCTTCACCGTACTCAAGTAAGTAATCTTGGCGAATAACTTCGCGTGGTAACTTACCTGGTTTACGTACTGGAATAAACGGAATGCCTAACGCATAAGACAATGGCGCACCAAAAATAAAACCACGTGATTCTGTGCCTATGATTTTAGTAAAGCCTTGATCTTTATATTCTGCGATAAACGCGTCAATAGTTGCTTTAAAGGCTTCTGGATTTGCCATTAAAGTGGTTACATCGCGAAACATAATGCCCGCTTTTGGATAATCAGCAATTGTCGTTATGCTGTTTTTGATAATTGCTGGTGTTACTTGAGTCATAATTTTAACTGCTCAATTGTTTATATTACAAAGCAGGTGATTATAACCTTAACTAACCTTTAATTGCGAGTTTGGCGTTATTATAAAAGAAGTATTAAATATGGAAGGGGTAATTAAAATAAAGTGGTTCAAGGCTGAAGTTAGCAACAGCCTTAATAAACGCTATACATTTTACGTTAAGCTAGTGATCCAGCCTAATATTGCATTTAAACAACCAATCCCTGCAAATACAGCTAAAAAAGCAAGAAAGTAAGTAGCGTTGAACGGATCTTTAAAGTCTTTATCATCTGACATTGGTACAACCTTTTATTAAGCACGGCAAATAAGGCTGCCATAATAGACGATGTAAAATCATCAATAAAGACCTTAGTCTTGATTTTTTGTCACAATTACTCCTCGTTCAACCATAGCATTAAGAGTAACCAGTGCACCTTGAGCAATTTGCTCTGCATTAAATTGTGGTGCATGAGCTAATACCTGTTGGCAGACGTTGTCAAATATCGCGCCTTCGCTTGCCTCTATGATTGACAATAGCAAAGCTGTCATTGCATTCGTAGCTAAAAATTGAACGTCGTCATTTTCGTCTCTATATACAACAAAATAATTTGGCTGAGGTGATGGCTCATTTGGCTTAAAGCGACTGCTAATATTTTGAACCGGAAATTGATAACTTAAATTTCTTGCCGTTTTCGATAAATATAAAGCTGAACTAGTGAGCACTGTTGTTTGTAATTTTTTCTCTTGCTCATCTTCGTGTGCAATGGATACATCTAGCTCTACCCATTCATAATGGGCAAGCTCTAGCATAAACACGGGATCGTATTTTTTCATTTTATAATCACTTGATAAGTAATTAATAAACTCCCCTGCTATGTCTAAAAAGTACGGCGAATTACAATCATATTCGCTAAAAAACTGGCGTACGAGGACTTGCCATTGCTTCTGGGTATATAACGTTTTTAATACCGGAAAACCTGATGATATAAAACCTTCAATGTTATTAAAAAATAGGTCGCGATAAATACCCATACGCCGGTCTTCGATACCGCTGGGCTTTTTATTTTTTTGAGGCTCGCGAATATGCGCCATAAATTCGTTTTGTATTTCAATAAAGCTCATAACTAGGCACTCTTTTAATGTTGATAAAGGCTTATATTAAGCTCGTTGTTTTGAAACAGTTGAATCAAAGTGTTTAGCTTGTAGAGCATGAATTATATCTAACTCTTTGGTTAAAACATTCATGGTAGGAATATTAAAATCACGCTCAAGCAGGGTTGGAAATACGCCATGCACTTCGTATGCTTTATCGAGTAGATCCCAGACAGGATCAATCACATCAGCGCCATGTGTATCAACAATTAAGTCATCAGCCTCATTATAATGGCCAGCAACATGCCCATAGGCTATACGATTAGAAGGTAACCCAGTTAAAAATGCTTGCGCGTTGTAGCCATGATTTATCGAATTAACATAAATGTTATTCACATCAAGTAAAAGTTTGCAGTCAGCTTGCTCTAAAATAATATTCGTAAATTCAAGTTCTGATAATTTCTGTCCAGGAGCGCCATAATAGGAAACATTTTCTATCGCAATTTGCTGCTCTAGTATGTCTTGAACTTGTTTAATACGAGGTACAACATGTGCTATGGCATCTTGTGTAAACGGAATGGGCATTAAGTCATACATATGCCCTGTACCCGAGCAGTAACTTAAGTGCTCACTAAAAATTTTTATATTGTGCTCTTCAAAAAACACTTTTAAAGACTTAACAAATTCAACATCAAGAGGTTCGGGAGAACCGATAGACAGTGATAATCCATGACACACAAAATTATTAGCATCGGTTAATGTTTTAAATTGTTTTTTAAAGCGTCCACCTAGTTTTAACCAGTTCTCTGGCGCAACTTCTAAAAAGTCTACTTGATTAGGTACATGCTCAAGCAGCTCATCAAGCATTTCTCGTCGTAGGCCAAGGCCCACCATCCCAAAATCTTTACTTTGAGTTTTTATCATAACTACCTCTAACTTAACAAAAAAGGGCCTTAGGGCCCTTTTAGCATAACTTATTTAGGATAAGATATTAACGGCCACCACATTTACCTTCGCCGCACTTACCTTCTTTTTTAGTTTTTTTAGCGTCGCCGCCACATTTACCTTCACCACATTTGCCTTCTGTTTTAGCTTTTGCGTCTTTTGCATCGCCGCCACACTTACCTTCGCCGCATTTACCTTCTTTTTTATCTTTTGCGTCGCCACCACATTTGCCTTCGCCGCATTTACCTTCTTTTTTACCTTTTGCATCGCCGCCACATTTGCCTTCGCCGCATTTGCCTTCTTTTTTATCTTTTGCGTCGCCGCCACATTTGCCTTCGCCGCATTTACCTTCTTTTTTACCTTTTGCGTCACCGCCACATTTACCTTCACCGCACTTACCTTCTGCAGCATCTAATTGGTAACCTGTTACTAGTTGTTGAAACTCAAATGGGTTAGCTTGTACATCTGCAGATACAAAACTTGCAGAGCCAACTACTACTGCACCTAAAGTTAACGCGATTGTATTTTTTTTAACTGTATTCATTTTATGACTCTCTTTAATCAAGGATTGTAAATCTTAGCAATAAAAATGTATTTTTAAATTGCTTGTATGCTTAAGTAGACCCGTACAAAAATAAAAACTTTCATTTATTTTCATAATATTTACTTTTGCAATTTATACATCAAATATGGGCGGTAATTACAGATTTATCAATGTGTGATTTACAGGTAAACTATGCCTCCAGTTTTTTATCAAAATTAATCTCTTTATGAAACTTGTTTTAGCACCTATGGAAGGTGTCGTTGATTTTAAAATGCGCCAATTACTCACAGACATTGGTGGGTTCGATTTGTGCGTTACAGAGTTTGTAAGAGTGGTTGAAACATGCTTACCTGACAAAGTTTTTCATCGATTTTGCCCTGAACTACATAATAATGGATTTACACGAGCAGGTACTCCTGTGCGTGTTCAATTACTCGGTCAAGAAGCAAATCCGTTAGCCGAAAATGCAATAAGAGCAATCGCATTAGGGTCCCATGGGGTCGACCTAAATTTTGGTTGCCCAGCAAAAACAGTTAATCGTAGCCGAGGGGGGGCTGTACTGCTTAAAGACCCTGACCATATGTATACGATTATTAAAGCAGTCCGAGATGCTGTAGATGATGAACATGAAGTAAGTGCAAAAATTCGCTTAGGCTTTGATGATGACAGTAACAGCCAAGAAATTGTTGATGCTGTGGTAAGTGCAGGTGCAAATAGTGTAGCTATTCACGCCAGAACCAAACGAGATGGTTATAACCCGCCAGCTTATTGGGAAAAAATTCCACCAATAATAAAAGGTAAGAATATTGCCGTTGTTGCCAATGGTGAAATTTGGCAAGTAGAGGACGCAATGCTTTGTCAAAAACGAAGTGGGTGCACTGATTTAATGCTTGGTCGTGGCGCCCTTTCGCACCCTGATTTAGCAAAAAAAATTAAAGCTCATGTAAATAATGAGCAATATGATGGCCTTGAGTGGGAGCATATTATTTATCACTTAATTCACTCAGCTATTCATCAAGACCCCGCGAAGGATGAAAAATACTTTGCTTCACGTACTAAGCAATGGCTCGGTTATCTAAAACGCCAGTACCCACAAGCTATCGATTTGTTTGACGAAATCAGACGTTTAAAAAGTAAAGAAGATGTGGCGAGCGTATTAAATAAATATGCCAAAGCACCGCAACTTGATTCAAATCATAACGACTAACTTAAAGACTCTAGATAATATCAGTATAACGTAAAGCCCATTTAATAAGGTTGTACTGATAATGCATCATCAAAAAAGACTTAACGATGAAATAGCACAAGTTAAATTAAATATATTAACCATGCTTTCTAAATCAGCTTACCCTGCACATCACCATTTAATACAAATTTTAGCTGATACAGCAAATAATGAATGGTTAGACTGCGCAGCAGAGAAGTTAGGCCCTGAGTATGCACTTTTAATCAGTCGTATGACCAAACTAGAAGCCGCACTAAGTCAAATAGAAATTGGCCAGTATGGCTACTGCTGTGATTGTGAAGAAAAAATATCAGCTGAGTCACTTGAACTAGACCCCGCAACTCAACGGTGTACAAAGTGCGCACAATAAGCGCACTTTCAAATCATTATATAATGTGTTGTATAAAGCTAAATGATTGCCCTGGGTAGAGAATTATATCTTCAACCAAGTACTGGGCCTCTTCTGGACTCATTTGTAGGCGCTTTATAAGGTTCACCTTTGCTTGAGGCAAAGTCCACGCATGGTAGTGAATACCTATATCTGATTCCATCATCGCAAGCATCAATGTTTTATCTTTATTAGACATATCCATAGCGCTCGCCATTGCAGGTAAGTCTTGATATTTAGCCTGCCAATCTAAGCCTTCTATTAATTTTTCATCAGATAAATACTGAACTAAAAACGATTTTTGGTGAGAAGTTGGCAGCTTACTGTCGAATGCAACACGATCTAATACTTTTATTTTTTCGTTTAAAAGAGTAACCCATTCTAACGGTGAATGTACTTCGCCACTAAAGTAATTAAGTTTGCTCTGATACCACTGAGTGCCATTTGGCAGACCTCTTAGACCCACACTTCCTCTTGGCTTATAACTAGCTAAATAATCGCTAAAAGCTCTTATATGGCTTTTAAGCGCTGGTTGAACATGGTTACTTGCTATCGCACTTAATACATAGCTTTGTAACAATGTAAGTTCAACCTTGTTCAGCTTTAAATTGCTTTGTTGAGCACTGTCTAGGGTATCTTGGGTTAACTTGAGCCAAGTAATAACATTATCCGGTGTGTTTTTTGAGCCTTCAAAAGCAAGCATGTTTTTTAACACATTTACTTGGGCTGGCCAATTAAAGTAGCGTTCAGGGAAACGCTCTGCAATTACCAAATAGTTTACTTGCGCAATTTGATTTAGATTAAGCTCCATACCCATTAGGCTCTGATAAATAGTATGGCGTTTTGTTAAGTAAGCATCAGAGAAAACCAATTGATCTTTTTCAATGTTATTGCCTTTAGTAGCACCTGTTTGTACAAGCGCCATGTTTAAAGCTTTTAAAGCGACTTGTGCGTCCTCAAAAGACTCATAAGGTTGAGGCTGCTTTGAACATGCAGCTAAAAATAGGCACAGTAGTGATGATAAAAAGAGCTTTTTATACATAGTAGTTCCAATAAAAAAAGCCCCAGAGGGGCTTTTTATAAGTTGCTTAAGCTAATTAAAATTAAATTTTAACACCGTTGCGAGCGGCTTTATCTTTAATATATGTAGACCAACCTTTTGCAAACTTACGTGTGCGAGGGTCATCCATAGCTTTAGTAATTGCAGCATATGCTTGCTTATACTTACCTTGGTAGTAATACGCTTCAGCTAAATCTGAATAAATTGTGCCTTTTTTGTCAGAGCCAAGCTCTAATGCTTTGTTCAAGCGAACAATAGCAGCACTGAATTTTTCAGATTGTAAAAGTAATGAACCTGCTTTGCGGTAAAGCTCAGCGTCGTCATCAAATTTAGCAGCATCTTCGTAGTACTTAGCAGCTTTTTCTAAATCTTTAGAACGATGGTAATTACTCGCAATCGCGCTAACATTCTGCTTTGTACGTTCTACTTTTTCACTCTTAATGGCCTTTTCTAGCGTTACAGCTGCTTTATAAGGGATCTCATTTAGAGAGTAAAAGTTAGATAAGACTTTATACTCAACTTCATTTTCAAAGTAACCATTCTTGTATGCAACTTCCATAGTTGCTAAACCTTTAGAATAATCTTCAGTTTGTAGGTAATACTTACCTAAGCTAACCCAAGCTTTTTTATCATCAGGCCATACACGAACAATTTCTTCGCCAATTTTAACCATGTTTGCATAATCTTTAAGCTCAAAGTATGCGCCAAGTTTTAATTGGTAAGGGCCTTTGTTAGGCTCTTTTTGAAGTTTTATTGCCTTATCTGCTGGTTCAAAAACATCACGGTATTGCTCTAACTGATAGTTAGCTTGAGCAATACGTGTATAAACCGTAGGGTCCTCTTCACCGGTAAAGTCCATCCAAGCTACATATGCTTTTTTAGCTTCTTGGAACTTTTCTGTACCAGCGTATAAGTCACCTAACAACTTAAGAGTTTGTTCTTGATCAGCAAAGTTTAAAACATCAGGTGCAACGGCTTGCTTAGAGTATTTGATCGCTTCGTCATACTTTTCTTTTTGAGCGTACATGCTACCTAGGTAACGATTTACGGTCGCTTTATCAAAGTCATTCGAAGGCTCGATTTCTCTAAGCAAAACAATTGCTTCATCAACTTTTTCTTCGTTGTACAAATCAAATGCTTTAATTACTTTTTTACCAGTACGCTCGCCCATGATTTTAGTTTTTGCTTTTTTACGCTCTTCAATCTTTGCGTAATCCGGCGCTGCTAAAACAGATGCACTTAAAGTAGCACCCGACACAGACATAAGAATTGCAAGAGCAGTTACTTTAGAAAAATTTCTCATTACTCGCCTCCTTAGTTGCCTTGGTTAAGTTTAAAGTCTAATTGAACTTGTAAACCTGGTTGTTTCTGTGGTTTTCCGTCAATGATCTTAGGACGGTACTTCCACTTACGCAGTGCACGTTTAGCTTCACGGTCAAAGATACGTTTAGGATCTGCGTCAATTACTTCAACGTCAGTTACTCCACCTAGCTCATCAATTGTGAATGAAAGTTGAACCCAACCTTCTTTACCATCACGTGCTGCTTGCGTTGGATATTTTGGTTCTATACGAACGATAGGTGTCGCATCACCATCTCGTCCAAATGCACCAGGACCACTTAGTCCACCTGCCGAACTACCAACATCAATGCTTCCCATATTAAATGACATAGCACCAGGATTTGGATTATTATTTTCCGGCTGTGGCGGCTGCGGTTTAGGCGGCTGCTTTGGCGGTGGCGGAGGAGGAGGCGGTACACGCTTCCTCTCCTGCACCTTAGATTCAGGCGGATTCGTCATTATTTCGACTATGATCTGCTCTTTTTGTTCCGTATTACGGTCAGCCCCACCAGAGATGAGGAATGCCATGAAGTAGAACAAGCCGAAAGTAACTGCCCCACCTGCAATCAGTGAAAACAGAAAACGAATCATTACTGATCTCCAGCTATTGAAATTCTCAGGTTATCACCCGTCGCTTTAATCTGGTCCATAACTTTAACCACTACGCCGTGTTTTGCTTCTTTATCAGCTTGCAAAATTACAACTTCAGTAGGTTGTTCTGCTA
The DNA here is from genome assembly GCF_030407615.1 of Pseudoalteromonas sp. APC 3355. Classification (NCBI taxonomy): domain Bacteria; kingdom Pseudomonadati; phylum Pseudomonadota; class Gammaproteobacteria; order Alteromonadales; family Pseudoalteromonadaceae; genus Pseudoalteromonas; species Pseudoalteromonas sp. APC 3355. Next base: position 89,832 of record NZ_JASDDB010000015.1, read on the forward strand.
ATAAACTTTCGATTTTTGCTGAAATACGTTCAACATCAACCTGCTGTTTATCAATCCAGATCTCGCCGTTACTACGAATAGCAATAAAAATGTTAGCATTTTTTTGCTTAGTAGCTTGAGCCGCTTTAGGTTTATTGACCTCGATACCAGCCTCTTTAACGAACGATGTAGTTACGATAAAGAAAATAAGCATGATAAATACGATGTCAAGCATTGGCGTCATATCAACCGCTGCTTCTTCTTCTTCACGAAAACGTTGTTTACGTGCCATATTTAATTCTCTCTCTAGTGATGAGGCATACTATCAATAAGTTTGGCTTTCACCATTTTAGCTTTTGTCTCAAGACGTGAGCTAAAAAATACTCCAGATAATGCCGCAACCATTCCAGCCATTGTTGGGATTGTTGCCATTGAAATACCTGATGCCATTAAACGTGCGTTACCCGTACCCTGGTTGGCCATGGTTTCAAAAACCGAGATCATACCAGTAACAGTACCAAGTAAGCCTATTAAAGGACAAACAGCTACTAATGTCTTAATCAACAACATACGCTGATCTAATTTTTCAGACGCTTCAGAAATCCATGCTTCACGGATTCTGTGTGCGTACCAAGACGTAGTGTCTTGGCGGGCATCCCACTTTGCTACAATTTCTTTCGCTGTGCGAGGAAATTCTGCAAGTAGGAACCAATAGCGCTCAATCATTAAAACCCACATAAGAAAGAGTGCTATCGCGACCACGTATAAAACCTGGCCGCCTGTGCCAACAAAATCCCTGATAGATTCCCATATCTCCATCAGGACTAGCATTAGGCTTTCTCCTTCTCCGCGTGAGTAGCAACGATACCCGCGCTTTGCTCATCAAGGATGTGTAATACCGACTTACTACGACCAGCTACAAGAGCATGAAGTAGAATTAGTGGTAATGCAGCAATTAGACCTAGCGCTGTAGTTACAAGTGCTAGAGAGATGTTACCTGCCATGATCTTCGGATCACCCGTACCGAACAATGTGATTGTTTGGAACGTTAAGATCATACCGATTACTGTACCTAGTAGACCTAGTAACGGTGCGATTGCAGCAAGAATCTTAATTATATTGATACCAGCTTCAATGCGTGGCGTTTCACGTAGAATCGCTTCATCAAGTTTAAGCTCAAGGTTTTCAACATCTTGGTTCTTGTTGTCATGGTACACTTTAAGAATACGACCCAGTGGGTTATTTGTATTCGGTGTAGCAACATTTTTAAGCTGGCTCTTAATCTTACTAGTAGTAAGTGTAAGGTCAACAAAGCGGATTAGAGTAATTAGCATACCTAGGCCAAGTAAAGCCGTGATGATATAACCAACTACGCCACCTTGATGGAAGTATTCCATAAGGGTCGCTTTTTGAGTGTTGATACGTAAGATAGCACCACGAGTCGGATCTATGTAAACACCAGCGTAGTTATCTGGTGATGTATTTTCTAGAGCCGAGATACCGTCTAAGATATAACCGTCTGGTTGCTTACCTAGAGGCTGGATAGACTTAGTCTCTGGTGAATAAATTAAGTAACCATCGTCTGTAACTAAGTTAAAGTTACCGATACGTGTTACTTTTTTCATTGACGGGTTACCGTCAAGACCAGCAACTTCAGTTTCAAAAGTTGAAACTTTAGCTGATTCTGTCATTTCAGTTTGAAGTGAAATCCAAAGTTCTTCAAGTTCGCGAACTGTAGGAAGTTCTTTAGCAGCTGCTAACGAACGTAAGATTTCAGCACGACCTGGTTTTTCAGCACTAACTAGTGACGCTTCGATAGAACCGATAGCATCTTGAGCTGCACGACGTACAACACCAAACATCTCACCTAAAGTACCTTGGGCACTTTGAAGAGCTGCTTCTTTTTCAGCTAGCGTATTTTCGTTTTGTGCATATTGCTTAGCTAAGCTTTCACCACGAGACTTCTCAGAAGCAAGTTGGCTTTTAGCTTTGTTAAGTAATGCTTGCTTGTCAGCACGTTCTGATAAGAACTCTTGCTCACGTTGCTTATTGATTTTACCTTCAGAGATACGCTCTTGCTTTACTTGCTCAAGAATTTTATCTAGAGCTCCAGTATTTGCATGTGCATTAAGCGCGGTACCTGCAGAAACAGTTAGTACTGCTGCAACAGCAAAACCTTTAAATAGTTTCTTCATTATTGATTACTCCGCGCCAAAGATAGGTAGTTTAACAAGTTCTAATGTCGCTTGCTTACGCGCCATACGAATAACTTCTTTAACAGGTTTTAGGTATTCTTCACCTAATTCTTTCCACTGTTTAGTGTTGTTATCCCACACCCAAGCATGTTTCAAGTCAAAAGACTGAGCAACGTAAGTGATACGACCTAACTGACCGATATCAACGTTAATGCTTTTACCATCAACTTCTAGAGTACCTTGTGAAGCAGATACAAGAGAGCTGTATGCTGTTTCAATAGTGTAAGCTTCAAGTACTTGACGGAATTTTTCAGACGTCGTTACAGACGCAGAAACCATGATCTCACGTAGTCTTTCTACACGTCCTAAACGCGTTTCAAGATTAAATGGAACGTCCGCTTTGATGAATTGCTCAAGCGTATCGATCATGCGATACATCAAAGGCACAACGTTTTGTTTAGTGTTATCAATAGTCGCGATTTGACGATCAAACGATTCAATTGAAGCGTTTTGGCTATCAACCAAGCGCGACACGTGATCGTTATACACTTTCATAAGTTCAGTCTCATCAACAACGCTACGGTACTCAGCGATTAGCTCCTGAGTTTGACCATATACATTGTCAATTTTAGTTTGAGACTTAACCGCAGCCTTTTGAATTTGTTGACCTGCTTTTTGCACGTCATTCAAAGGATCTGCAATCACATTGCTGCTTGCAAATGCAAATGCGCCAACCAACGCAGTTGCTACAAGACTCTTTCTGATTTTAACAGACATAGTTCCCAACCAATTAAGTAATGTTACTTTTATAATTTAATTATCCTCCGAGGAGAACAACCCTGATATCTTTTAATAGATATCAACCTTCCAATAATGCTAAATGCAATTAGCGCTGTCAACTTGATGTTTACTAATCTCAGTAAATAAATAGCTAAGTTAATGCTTAAACGAAAGTACCAGCCCACAACAGTTAACATTATTGCAACGAAGCTTTTTCTTAATATTTCTATTAAAGCCTTTTAAGGGGTGTATTTATTCGCATTGCACTGACATAAAACAACATTATTGCAACATTTAGCTAAAGCTGAATTCGCACTGAAAAAAAACTAAAAAAAATATAAATTGATATAACAAAAGTTATTTTTTACACGATTTTATCGTGTTTTATCACCTCAGTTACACTTCATCTGAAAAAACAAACCATTTGTCGCACAAAAAAACAACACTGGATAATATTTAATATCGGATACTCACGCTTTATATACGTTACTTTTAAAGCTATTTTAAAACGTGTTTTTCCATAAATAGTAATAATAAACTCAACAATGCATTTCTTTTATCAGCATAAAAGCTTTTGATAATTAAACAGGTTGTATTTACCGCTTTAAAGTATTCTTTAATACTATTTTAACGTTAAGGTTAATTCAGTAATTAAGTTAATCATGAAGAGTTACCCTACTTTATTAGTAATACACTATAAATGAAGCTTTACGTTCACATAATAAAGTAATAGAAGCACCTAGAAGCCCTTATCAATGAGTAGCCTTCGTCACACAGAGTAAGCTTGAAACAGAATTTGCATGGATTGATATTGAGCATCAATTTTATTTAAGCTGGTATCAGGCCTATTGAATAAATTCTCATGAATGGTTTTTAAAAGTATTAGAGGATTGTTTTGTCCGTTAGATTATTAGTTGTTTAGCTTTGCAAAGATAGAATGTTTGAGTAGTTTTTTAAGTTTAAAAAAAGGAGAATTTGAGGTATGAAATAAATAGATTTAAGTAAGGGGAATTATGGTGAAACAGAAATCTGCTTCACCAAGATGAACTAGAGTTCACATAATAAATTATGCTGCTTCTACGTTCTCAGCTTCAGGGCCTTTTTGACCTTGTTTGATGCTGAATGTCACTGCTTGACCTTCGCTAAGAGTGCGAAAACCAGAACCAGTGATTGCGCTGAAATGTACAAACACGTCAGGACCATTTTCTTGTTCAATGAAACCAAAGCCTTTAGCTTCGTTGAAAAACTTTACTTTACCAGTAACCGACATACTAAATTTTCCTGTAAGTCAATAATTAAAATTCAGCCATATTATTATGGCAATATCCTCCCTGAGTCAATGCTCAAAAATATGGAGGTACAGTACAGGAACAAGTAATAACCTAACCGGTAACCTTAAACGCAGCACAATATCCGTAAATTCAATACATAAAAACTCAAAGCAAGGTAAGATTAACACATTATATTTTTTTTCGCTCTATTAATTAGGAATTATTTCTTAAAAATATAAATTTGTTTTAAATCGCCTTTAACTGACTAATTTACAAGCAAAAAACTATAAGTATTATTGTAATATTTATTGCTGTAAGCGAGATCAAAAGCCACCTACAACCACCCTGTCGTCGAATTACGCTTCAATAATATCAAAAGCACAAACAAAAAAGCCGCATTAAAAATTAAGCGGCTTTAGATTTAAATATATTATTAGTTATTCGACAGACCAATCCATTGTATTTTCAGCCTTTATAGGCACAACTTCAGAGTCGCCCAATGTATAACTTGCAGGTACTTTCCACGGCTTTCTTTGTAATGTAATTGTATCTGTATTACGCGGCAATTCGTAAAAATCAGGGCCAAAGTGGCTTGCAAACCCTTCAAGCATGTCCAAAGCTCCTGCATCCTCAAATGCTTCAGCATATAATTCAATAGCGGCATGAGCCGTGTATGCACCAGCACACCCACAAGCTGCTTCTTTTTTATCTTTATAATGTGGTGCAGAGTCAGTTCCTAAGAAGAATTTTTTATTTCCACTTATTGCTGCAGCCATTAATGCTTGCTGGTGAATGTTACGCTTGAGAATTGGCAAACAGTAATAATGTGGGCGAATTCCACCCGCTAACATATGATTGCGGTTATAAAGCAAGTGATGCGCTGTAATTGTTGCCGCTACATTGCTAGGTGCATTAACTACAAACTCTACTGCATCTTTAGTCGTAATATGCTCGAGTACAATTTTAAGCTCAGGAAAGTCATTTACTACATCTCCTAAAATTGTATCCAGAAATACTTTTTCACGGTCAAAAATATCAATCGACGAATCTGTCACTTCCCCATGCACTAACAGCAACATGCCTACTTCTTGCATTGCTTTTAAAACTGGATAAATATTTTTTACTGATGTAACACCCGAGTCAGAATTAGTGGTAGCGCCAGCAGGGTAAAGCTTAGCTGCTACTATTTTACCTGTCGCTTTAGCTTTTATTATTTCATCTGGTGTAGTTTTATCCGTGAGATACAAAACCATTAATGGCTCAAAGTTGCCTTGTGGATTTGCAGACATAATGCGTTCTCTGTACGACAATGCCGTATCTGTGCACGTTGCTGGCGGAACAAGGTTTGGCATAACAATAGCGCGGCCCATATATCTGCTAATATCGCGTACAGTGTCTTTTAACTGGTCACCATCACGTAAATGTACATGCCAGTCATCAGGGCGAGTGATAGTAAGGGTTGTTACAGAGTTTGTATTATTACTTGTCATTACTTTGTTCCACGGCTGAATTTATCCGATCATAGGCATATGATGTTTTCGAGTAAAGATTTTATTAAAAATAAAGTTTTTATATGGATAAAATTACTGAGGTACTATTTAAAGCACAATGAGCAAATTCAATGTTATTAGCTTATTGTAATGATTTATGATTAATTAAAACTCGCTATATTAAAACTTTACAGTCTATGAAACCACTCATCGCTTTAATTTGTACAAAAACCCAAGATTAGGTTAACTTAACTGCGAATTTAAAAATAAAAAGAACAATATAAATTGCCTATGTCTTATAAAACCGATGCTACTAGAGCGCTTGAGATAAAAACTGATCAACTAAGTATCATTAATCAATTTTCATCTAGCCTATTGCAACTAGACACACTAGACGAGCTATTTGAGTATGTTACAACGCACGTTGTAAATCGCTTAGGGTTTGTTGATTGTGTCATATATCTAGCTGACAATAATGCAAATACATTAAACCAAGTTGCATCAATGGGTATTGCACACGCGCGGGACAAATATCAAGCGGAACGTAAAATAATACGTTTTAGTGAAGGTATAACGGGCGCAGTTGCAACGACCGGAAAAGCGGTAATTATTAACGATGTAACGAAAGACAGCCGTTATATCGCTGATGAACGCCCTGCTCAATCAGAACTATGCGTCCCTCTTATATATAAAGAACAAGTTTTAGGTGTTATTGATTGTGAGCACCCTATTAAAGGCTACTTTACAAACGCACATCTTGAAATTCTTACAACAGTTGCCCACTTACTCAGTGCTAAAATTAACCAAGTAAATACGGTAAATAGCTTACAGAAAACAGTTGAACAACTTAACAACGCACAAAAATTAGAAAATAGCTTATTACAAATAGCAAATCTAACCTATAAAGCTAACGACTTAGATACGTTTTTTGAAGCCCTTCATTCAATTATCAATAATTTACTTCGAGCCGATAACTTTTTTATCGCTCTATACGACAAAAAAGTAGATATACTTGACCTCGTTTACATAGTCGAAGAAGGCATAAACACTAAAACTCATCAAAAAATATCTAAAGAACAACTTAAAGATACCGCTTCATATTACCTTCTAAAAACAGAGCAAACCCTATTACTTAACAAAGATGCCTTTCAAAGTCATATAGATAACGGTGATTTTAAAATGGTAGGCAGACAATCAGAGTCTTGGTTGGGTGTTCCATTTAAAACAAGTGATCGTATAAGCGGGGTTATCGTTGTACAAAGCTACGATAAAACACTGCATTACAACGAACACGATAGTGCTCTTCTAACGTATGTAAGTCGTCAAATAAGTATGGCAATTGATAGGCAATTAGCCCGCCAAGAACTTGAGCACAAAGCATTACATGACGAGCTTACAGGCCTTGCTAACCGCTCACTACTTATTGAACGTATAAAACATGCTATTTTACGTTTAACGCGTGCTAAAAAGAGTACTAGCCATGCCCTGTTGTATCTAGACTTTGACCGTTTTAAAAGTATTAATGATTCGCTCGGGCATGAAGTTGGGGACCACTTCCTTATAAAAATATGCGACTTGATTAAAGGTACAGTACGAAGCACGGATACATTTGCACGTTTAGGTGGCGATGAATTTGCAATTTTTATGGAAAACATCACGCATAAAAACCAAGTTAATGAAGCTTTGAACCGCATTAAAAACGCATTATCAAAACCTTTAAATATAGATAACCACTTACTCCAAGCATCAACGAGTATTGGGGTTGCCTATACAGATAACGTAAACGACAAAGCTTATATATTACTGCAACAAGCCGATGCCGCTATGTATGAAGCTAAGTCAACCGGACGTGGTCAGGTAAAGTTTTTTAATAACACGATGCGTAAAAAACTTAAAACCCATGCCGATATAGAAAACGACTTACAACACGGTATAGAACACAACGAGTTTGAACTCTATTTTCAGCCAATTTTCACAATTAATACCAGTGAAGTTATCGGCTTTGAAGCACTTGTTCGTTGGCACCACCCTACAAAAGGGTTTGTACCCCCTAATGACTTTATACCGATAGCTGAAACTACAGGGCAAATTATAAATCTTGATTTACATTTACTTGATTTGGCGGCCCAGCATATTTCAAATTGGCACCAACAAGGCCATCGCTTTTTAAAAGTCACCGTTAACGTATCGTCACGACACTTTGCAAGCCTCGATTTTGTAGCGCAAATACATTCCATTTATAATAAGTACCAATTACCTCTAGGTTCTTTATGCTTAGAAATTACCGAATCTGGCTTAATAGAAAATCTAGAACTCGCCACTCAAATAATTGAAGGTCTCTCACCTTTAAAAGTAAAATTATGTCTTGATGATTTTGGAACAGGTTATTCAGCACTAGGCTACTTGCACCAACTGCCTATTCATATTTTAAAAATAGATAAAAGCTTTATTGACCATCTACAGGATTCTACTAACCCACTTGTTGAAGCCATTTTATCACTTGCGCAATCATTAAAACTTGAAGTTGTAGCTGAAGGAATAGAAACAGTTGAGCAATTAACTATTTTGCAATCCACTGCGTGCGACTATGGCCAAGGCTTTTTAAAATCAAAACCTGTTACTGCCAAAGAAGCCATATTACTAATTAATAAACCCTTATAAAAAGAGCCAGCGAGTAGGTCGCTGGCTTAGGTATTACGCATATACTCTCCCATTGAGCTAAACTTAAGCTATAAGGCAAAACGACTCTATTTTTTAAAGCACAATCTAAAGTAAGCATTCAACAAACCTCACCTCATACCGTTATCAGCATGGTTAAAACTCACGCTGAGCTAAAATACACAGCAATCGTTATATTTAAAATACAACATGAAGCAAACTCATCTAAAACTCATCAAACCAGTTTTCAAATGACTTTTATCATTACTAACTCTAATATTTTCACGATTCATAGCGATAAATTGCAATAAAACGCATGACTTTAGCCATCTAGACGTTGAAACGTTTTTTATATAGGCGTAGTATGTAATTAATCTGAGCTGAACTCACTTTTTTCATGAGAATTTTTAAAGATGATTGGTATTAAACATTTAAAAACCATAGCAACCCTAAAAGAAACAGGATCTTTGGTTAATACAGCACGAGAGTTATTTTTGACACAGTCTGCTTTATCTCATCAAATCAAAGATTTAGAGAATAAATTGGATTGCCAATTATTTGAGCGTAAAACTCAACCAGTCCGCTTTACCCCTCAAGGAATGCTATTACTTGAATTAGCTCACGAAATATTGCCAAAAATGGAAGCGACTAAATGTCGTTTAAAAGAAAGCTTAAACCAGCCTATTTCTCAACTACGTTTGAGCGTGGAATGCCATGCATGTTTTCATTGGTTATTACCTACTATTAAAGAATTTAATAACTTTTGGCCTGATATAAAAATTGATTATGAACGTGGCTTTAGTTACGACGCTATTCCTGACTTACTAAGCGATGAGCTCGATTTAGTTTTAACGTCTGACATACGCGAACCCGACACATTAGAATACGCGCACTTATTTGATTTTAAATTGAAGCTTATTGTGGCGCCGGATCATGAACTTGCTAAAAAAGCGTATGTAACAGCGCTTGATTTAAAAAACGAAACTATTATTTCATACCCTATTCCGCGTGAACGCCAAGATATATTTAAGCATTTCATTCAGAATGCTCGTTTTGACGGTACATTAAAAACGGTTGACCAAGGACTACTTATTTTTCAACTAGTAAGTGCTGGAATGGGCGTTGCCGCTTTACCTGATTGGCTAGTTACACCTTATGAAAGCCAAGGCTTAATTAAATCAATTCCTTTGGGCGCTCTTGGTCTTACTCGCCCTATGTATTTAGCGATGAAAAAAGACATGAAAGATAACCCTGTTTATCGTCACTTTTTAAATACCTGTAAGCTAAATAACGGTCGATAATCATCAATATAATAAGTAATATCGCTGTAATTAACTCTACAGCGTTTAACTCTTATGTTTGTTATTAAAAAAATGATTGGTGGTTTACTTATGCCACTGCCTCTATTGGGTTTATTTGCGTGTCTGATGCTCCTACTGGCATTTAAAGGCCGTAAATCAGCTCTCTTTTTGTCTACTTTAAGTTTAATTGTATTACTTGCATTGAGCACACCCTTTATCGCCAATTTAATTATCCAAAATAATGAACCTGCGTCGCTTGCATTTAATACTCTAAAGCATCCAAAAATAGACAAAATAGTTGTACTAGGTTGCGATATAAACCCAAATCCTGCACTCAGTGCTAATAATCAATTAGGTAATTGTGCGCTAACGCGCTTGGTAGAAGGTGTAAAACTGGCAAAGCACTACCCTAATGCAGAGCTTATAGTTTCAGGCGGGGGTTATAAAAATACCACTAATAGCGGGCTTATGTATCAAACGGCAATTAGTTTAGGCGTTAATAAGAGCCGTATTTTCCAAAATCCAAAAGCAATGGACACAGGTGAAGAAGCTAAATTACTGGCATCAAAATTAGTCGACTTTAAAGTTGCACTAGTAACATCTGTACTGCACATGCCCCGTGCCAAAGACTTATTTAATGCTCAAGGTATTGAAGTCATAACCGCAGCCACTGATTATCATAATTTTGCTGCACTTCCATGGAGCAAGCAGTTTATTCCCAATGCTCATGCCTTACTTGTGGTTACGCAATACAGTCACGAAGTAGTAGGAAATATATGGATAAGTTTGCGCCGCTGGATAGATCCAGAGGCGCTGTAACTTATATAGCCTAATTAAACTGGGTTATCTATGTCTATAAATGTCACATCAAAACCATGCTCTTGAGCAAGTAACTCACCTAGTGCTTTTACACCATAGCGTTCTGTTGCATGATGCCCGGCTGCAAAAAAATCAATGTTTTGCTCACGAGAACTATGAATTGTCTGCTCCGATGCTTCACCCGTTAAATAAGCATCAATGCCTTGCTCTGCTGCTAAGTCAATATATCCTTGCCCACCACCAGTACACAGTGCAATGGTTTCTATTTTAGCTGAGCGTACTAAGCTTGTGAGCGGGGTTCGATTAAGCACTTTTGCAATTTTATCTGCAAAATCTTCACCACTTAATGGTGTTTTTAAACGCCCTTTCATTGCTACGCTATTTGAAGTTGGCTCTAGCCCTGTTTCAATTTCAATATCTAATAACTTTGCAAGTTGTGCGTTATTGCCAACTGCTGGATGAATATCGAGTGGTAAGTGATAGCCGAATAAATTAATATCGTTTGCTAGTAGTGCGCCTATGCGACGCTTTTTCATACCCGTTATTGGTTGAGATTCCCCTTTCCAAAAAAAACCATGATGAACCAAAATAGCATCTGCTTGTTGCTCAATGGCAGCTTCTATTAAAGCTTGACTTGCGGTTACACCCGTCACAATTTTTTTAATTTCGTTTTTACCTTCGACCTGTAAGCCATTTGGGCAAAAATCTTTTATTAAATGAGGTTTCAAAATGTCATTTAGGAGTTGGTTAAATTCTCTACGTTGCATACAACTTACCTTACTTAGCACTGAATTTTGTGCAAATTTTGGCGTTTATAGGCCTAAAATGGAAGGAAAATCGCAAAAAATTGAAAAACTGTTTTAAAATAGGTATAAATACCTCTTCTTTATCTGTGTTCACAACGTATAGGGTCTCTGATGAGCAAACTAGACAAAACAGAAGTGTTATCTGCCTTTGAAGCAGCGTACGAAACTGCCAATGGTAAAAAACCTGAAATCACAACCAAACCTGGTTGGTACAGCATTGATGGCGGTAAAAATTTACGCCTAGCTGACGTAGCAGAGCTTACTAAAAAATTAAACTCTGGTAAAACAACTAAAACGAAAAAACCAAAAGCAGCTGCTCCTGTTAAAGCACAGAAAAAAGCGCCATTCACTGTTGTTACCGAAAATGAAGAAGGTTACACAGCGGAAGAACTTTGGATTGTAATTTTAGCTCGTAAAGATCATGACTGTCGCTTACCGCGCGGTGTTGTTTAATCAACATTTATGATTTTTAAAAGAAACCGCGTTAAGCGGTTTTTTTATATCCGTTATTTGCCAAAAACATAAAGCTTTATAAGTTGTGTAAGGCTAAAAAAAGCGGCTATGTAGCCGCTTTAAAAAGTTTAAAATAAATTACAGTTCTTCAAAATAAAGTGGTTCGCGTTCTTTTTTACCCACTTCATTCATTGTCTCTGCATTGAATAGTCGACCATTGATCATGGTGTAATCTACTTTATCCGAATCTCGAATATTTTTAAGCGGATCGCCATCTATAACCATTAAATCAGCCAGTTTGCCCACTTCAAGCGAGCCTACGTTTTTATCAAGTCCTAAATACTTAGCTGGATCGAGTGTTGATGCACGTATTGCCTCAAGCGGTGTCATTCCGCCTTGTGCGAACATCCACATCTCCCAGTGTGCACCTAAGCCTTCACGCTGACCGTGCGCACCTAAGTTAACTAATACACCTAGGTCTTGTAGCTCAGCAGCAACGCGTGCGTTATTAAAGTGATTATAGTGATGATCGGGCGCTTTAATGCGGCGCATAGAGCGCGGTAATAATTGATTTTTTGGCACAAATTTACTTAAACGCGGATGATTCCACACATCAGTTTTATCGTACCAGTAATTTTCACCCCAAATGCCTCCATAAGCCACTACAAGTGTTGGTGTATAACCAACATCACTTTGCGACCATAACTGCTTTATATCGTCATATATGTGCTCTACAGGGATTGAATGCTCAATACCTGTGTGTCCATCTACAATCATGCTTAAGTTATGTTGTAATAATGAGCCGCCTTCAGGGACAACCATCATTTCAAGTTCACGGCCTGCTTCAATAACTTGTTGGCGCTGCTCGCGGCGTGGCTGGTTATAAGACTTAACACTAAATGCACCTACTTTTTTAAGGCGCTCTAAATGAAATTTAGCATCGTCTAACGAGTCAATATGCGACGTATAACCTGGCATATTTGCGCCATATAAAATAGTACCCGTTGAGAAAATACGCGGGCCAACAATCATGCCTGCCTTTTGCATTTCGCTTGCGGTAAATATTTCAGAGGTATCGTTTGATGGATCGTGAATTGTAGTTACACCCAGCGCTAAACCTGCGAAGTTTTTCCAATTTTGCTCCGGTATAATTTCACCGCTTGCTTGCGAGCCATGTGCATGAGCATCAACAATACCAGGCATAATTGTTTTGCCTGTTACATCAATAACCTCAGCATCTTTAGGGATGCTTATCTCGCTGGCTGTACCAATTGCTTTAATATGCTTGCCATCAGTGATAATTACACCATTTTCAATAACCTTTTCGCCATCCATAGTTATAATTTTTGCACCAGTGAGCGCAATCATGCCTTTAGGCTCAGCCATTTTTTTACTGAAACCGATATTATCGCCACTTTTCACTTTAAAGTCGGCATCTTCGGCTTTGTTAATGGCAAACATCCCTTCAAGGCTTGCATGATAAAGCTCAGGCCCTAATGTCCAATAAAGTTTGTTGCTCTTAGCACTCCAGCTAATGTTTTCACCAGCACGTACCGATAACTGCTCTATTGGGAATTGACTGTCTTTAGGCCCAATATTAATTGTTTTACCACTTTGAACAAACGGCGTTACAAATACTTTAAATCGCTCAGCAAAAGCGAGGTATTGCCCATCTGGTGATACTCTAAATTCAGTAGCATGCTCTGATTCGTACAGTTTGCGAACTTTTTTACTTTCAAGCTCAACTACGCTAAGCGTTGGTTTTGGCCAAGGACTCATTATAAAAACGCGATCGTTTGCATCTCCAAATTGTGGTTGATATCCACTTTTTGAAATAAGCTCACTTTTACCGCCTTTTGCGCTTACGCTATAAACCCCCGGATTAAGTGACCACTTAGGGTTTAAAATACTGCCGCCAGTAGCTTTTCGATAAACAACCGTTTTACCATCTGGGCTAAACGTTGGCTCTACATATTTACCAGGCTCTTTAGTTATTGTATCGCCACGTCCACTGCGCGCAGAAACCACTCTTACAGACCCTTGTTTGTTATCATCCCATGTGGTGTAAACTATTTTTTTACCATCACGAGAGTACTGTGGAAATAATTCGTAATGATCTGTTTGCTTTGTTAAACGCTTAATTTTACCCGACTCTAAATCACGTTTATAAATATGCCCAAGCGCTTCAAAAATTGCCGTTTCGCCATCTGGGCTTACTTGCACATTACGCAGCATTTTTACATCAAACTCATCAGTATCTAAGTTTTGTGTAAAGCGCACCGCTTTTTGAATTTTTTTACTTGTTTGCACTTTAAAAGGAATGGTTTTTACAGATTTGTCTGCAACATCTAGCTTGTGAATTGTGCCACCAGCCCAAAATACCAGTTCTTCATTATCGGGTGCCCATGCAATAGTTGGGTATACACCATGAATAGCCCATGTTTCTTGCATATCTCGCTCAAGCTTATCGTAAAGCTTAGTGTGCTCACCGCTGGTTAAGTCATATAAATAAAGACTAGTTTGAAAATCATCACGCTTTATATACGCCAGTTTTTTTCCATCAGGTGACGGTGTAGGCCTAATAGCACCGCCCATCGTATCGATTATGGTTTCAATTTCACCCGTTTCACGGTCGTAGCGCTTAATTTTATAAATACCCGCTACAGAATCTTTTGAATAATGAAAGGTTTTACCGGGTGTTGCATCATGCGAAAAGTATACATAACGACCATCCGGTGAAAACATTGGCTCACCTAAATCTTTTTGATCGTTCTCGCGTTTTGTAAGCTGTACGCCCTTGCCACCCGCTTTATGATACAACCACACTTCACCTGCTCCCAATGAGCGGCTAGCTGTAAAGTGTTTACGCGCAACTAAGTAGTCGCCATCAGGACTCCATGCAGGACTATTTAATAACCTAAAGGTTTCATCGGTAACAGCGTGTTGATTTTCGCCATTTAAGTCCATTATCCAAATGTTATCGCCGCCACCTTGGTCGGAGGTAAACGCAATACTTTTGCCGTTAGGACTAAAGCGTGGTTGCATTTGCCATGCAATATCAGAGGTGAGCTTTGTAGCTGTACCACCACTCATTGGCATAGTGTAAATATCGCCAAGTAAGTCAAACACCACAGTTTTACCATCAGGGCTAATATCTATATTCATCCATGTGCCTTGCTCAACGCTAATTGCAGCGTCAACAAATTGCCCTTTTGGTGAATCTACTTGCCATTTTTGTTCGTCTTTTTCAGCGGCATTTACCTGCCCTATCGCTAATGACACCGACAATGCTAATACTGTATGAAGCATTTTTTTCATGCGTTTCTCGCTTGTTATTGTTGCAGTAAAAACTATTTCACATGATTGCAACAAAAACAAACGCAACTTGCCAGCGTTATATGATAAAGCGCGGTTTATGTAGGTTTAATGCCAAACAATAGGGTCAAATTGATAGTAATTAACTAGCATACTATAAATTTCAGGATCGTATCGGCGAAGCTCTGCGGGTTTTTCGAGGAAGGTTTCGGTGAGTACAGCAAAAAACTCAGCTTCGTTAGTCGCACCATAGCTGTGAATAACATGCGGCATGCTATAAGCAACGTGACTTTTTAACTGGGTGAAAGCACGGCTAAATACTCGGCCCCACTCTTTGTAATCTGCTGAGCTTTTTAAAATGGGTGTGCCCGTTGTTTTACCTGTTTCTTGATCGAGTTGATGAGCAAACTCATGAAAAACTAAATTATGTCCATCACTTGGCAAGCGGTTACCCTCAAGCACATCATGCCAACTGAGTACAAGCGTGCCGCCAGGCCATGACTCGCCTAGTCTTACCGTATTGTGGTAACTCACAAGTCCTGCACTATCGCGAGTTGATTGTGGGGCGTAATAAGCACTGGGGTATAATAAAATTTCTTTTACATTTCTATATAACGGCCACGGTTTATTAAGCACTAATACACACGCATCGGCGGCTACAATTAACTTCATTGCAGACGTTAGCTTTAAGCCATCACAACCAACGAAGCGTTTTTCATTTAAAAACCACGTAATATGTCGCTCTAACTTTTCTCTGTCGGCATCGGTCATTTTTTTATAGATGGGCATGCAACGCAGTAAAATATCTTTTTGCTGCGAATTTAAAGCAAAGTCTTTATATTTACTGCGCCATAATCGGTTTTGAATTGATGGCCAACGCCAGAAAATCACCACAAAAAGAATTAAAACAACAATTAACAGTCCATTTATCATGGGGATTTCCTGAGCTAAGGTATGGTATATAAATATGTCCAGCACATGTGCTTTTCAAGCATATAAGGTTATGTATTTGAATAAAAAGTAATTCACATCGCATTGCTTATAGATTACTTAACCTGAACTTTGGTTAAGAGATTTACTAATGTATTGGATCATGGTGATATTTAAATTTATTTTCTCTAGCCAGAGATTTTCAGTGAAAACAAGGCGAATTTACGCGTCAATAGCGGGCCTATTGCAAGTAAATTCAACGCAGTTAGCGCTAAAAATAGCTGCTTGAGATAGATTTATTATCCAGAGTTCAGGTTAATTACTGCTTTGCACTGCCGTTAAATGACGTGTTTAAGTTAACCTTTGCAAAAGGAGTCAAATGTACCCTGCAATGTGTTTATAAATTTCGCTACGTGCAAACCATCCATTAATGAGTGGTGTACATCGATAGCTAAAGGCATTGTACCTGTGTGTTTATCAAAGTGACCAAATACAAATTTAGGAATGCCTAAACTCTCCCCTTCACTAAATGCATGCGAAAACGCACTAAAATTCAGCCACGGCAAAACAGATATATGAATTAAGTCGGCCTGCCCTTCTGTTTGGGCAAATGCATCAGAAAATAACGGCTGTTGTTTCGCTTTTTTGCTTACGTCACTTGCATGATTTGCAAACTCTTTAAAATCGCTTGCGCTATTAAAATAACTAAAAACAAACGTATCGTTTTCAGACAACTCAACCACACTTGCGCGAACACTATTAAGTAACCATGGCCTACTATCTATTATACGTAGCATTATTGAATCGTACTCATGGCACGCTTTTAAGGTGCAATATACATACGCTTGAAAAAAAGAAAATTGATTGGTTTTGCAATAGTCGTAAAGTGCTTGAGCATCTAAACGCACACACACATTAAAATAAGGCTGAGAAAAGTGTTTATATAATTCAAAGTGTTGCTTTCTAGGCCAATTATCTAAATCGATAGGCTGCATGAGAGAAGTTGAGGGAGTCATAATTTGCCGCACAAAATTAAAAATAAAGTGTACCGCTGTTCAGTAATAATTGCATTAGGGTCTGTTGATCTTTCAAGGTTAAATCCGCAAAGATCAACACCCCTTAACTTACAGATAAACAAAAGGTGTGCAATTGCACACCTTTATTGCATTTTAGCTTAAATTTATAGACCGTTTCTAATGATCTCTTGCGCTAATTCGTCAGCAATTAAATGCGTTGATTTTTGCTCTTTTTCGCTACGGGCAAAGATTTCAGTTAACGTATTAAAAATACCTTCAACATGTTTATTAGAGGCTGCGGCACTGTAACCTTCTGGCGCTGTTTCGTAATAAACATTAATAATACCACCGGCGTTAATTACGTAATCTGGTGCATATAAAATGCCTTTTTCACGAATAACTTCACCGTGGCGAGATTCTGCCAGCTGATTATTAGCACAGCCTGCAATAATAGTCGCTTTTAAACGCGGTATAGTTAAATCGTTAATAGTTGCGCCTAATGCACACGGTGCATAAACATCAACATCTAAGTCGTAAATGTCATCAATGCCAACCGCAGTAGCGCCAAAATCACTTACTACACGATCAATGGCGGCTTGGTTAATATCAGTTACAAACAACTCAGCGCCCGCATCATGTAAATGTTTACATAAACCATAAGCAACAGCACCTAGACCTTGCACAGCCACTTTCACACCTGCAAAATTTTGATGGCCACGTTGATGCTGTAGCGCTGCTTTAATTCCTAAAAAAGTACCGTATGCTGTAAATGGCGATGGGTTACCGCTTTTACCTTCAAGGCCCAGTACGTAATTAGTTTCTTTATTCATGATAGCTACATCAGCACATGTGATGTTTACATCTTCTGCTGAGTAATAGCTGCCATTTAATCGCTCTAACTGGCGACCAAATGCACGGAATAATTGCTCAGATTTAATTTCTTTCGCATTACCTATAATTACAGATTTACCGCCACCAAAGGGTAAGCGCGCAACTGCATTTTTATAAGTCATGCCCTTTGATAAACGTAGCACGTCGTAAACAGCATCTTCGTCGTTTGCATAATCCCACATTCTACATCCGCCAACTGCAGGACCTAGGTTGGTATTATGTACAGCAATAATTGCTTTTAAACCCGACTCTTCATCAGAACAAAAAACCACTTGTTCATGGTTATCAAATTCAACTAGATTAAACACAGCCACTTAAAATACTCCGAAATAGTTAACCCGTGAGAGGGTATGCGCGCTGGAAATTGCCGAGACTTTATCACTTCATATACGTGTTCGCTATACTCACAGATGATAAAACCAATGAAAACATCTAGCTTAAATTAAATAACCGGATTAAAACTATTGAATAGATAAAAAATTCACAAAATCGTCATTTGTAAGTTTTAAAAACTATAAATAGAACAACCACACCAATTTACGTTTACGTGAACGTAACACAACTATTGCGTGTAAAGTTTAATATACAAGTGCTGCTTGCCCGCCACGTACTGCTGCCTATAGGTTTCCAGTAAAAAGTGAGCTTTTTCGCAAACTGGTCAGAGCTGCAAACTTGGTAATGACTCTATTTAAAAAACAAAAAAGCGAGCACTAGGCTCGCTTTTTAAAAATACAAAACGTACGTTATTTTAGCTTGCTATCAAGCTCTTCAATTTTAGCTTTCCAGATTGCAGGGCCTTGTGTATGCGCATTGGCGCCTTCACTGTCTACTGCAACAGTCACTGGCATATCTTCTACTTCAAATTCGTAAATAGCTTCCATACCTAAATCTTCAAAAGCAACTACGCGTGCTTTTTTAATCGCTTTAGATACTAAGTAAGCTGCGCCGCCTACAGCCATTAAATAAACAGATTTATGCTCTTTAATAGACTCAACCGTTGCAGGGCCACGTTCAGCTTTACCAATCATGCCTACAATGCCTGTTTTTTCTAGCATCATATCGGTAAATTTATCCATGCGAGTGGCTGTTGTAGGGCCAGCAGGACCTACTGCTTCATCGCGTACCGCATCCACAGGGCCTACGTAATAAATAAATTTATTATCAAAGTCTACGCCCTCAGGTAAACCTTCACCTGAGTTGATCATATCTTGCAAACGTTTATGCGCTGCATCACGACCTGTTAAAATAGTGCCCGAAAGTAAAACGGTTTCACCCATTTTCCATTCTTGAACATCTTTTTTAGTCAGTGTATTTAAATCAACACGACGTGTGCCTTCGCCCACTTCAAATGTTACTTGTGGCCAATCTTCTAGCTTAGGTGCTTTTAAATTAGCAGGGCCAGAACCGTCAAGCGTAAAATGTACATGGCGTGTTGCCGCACAATTTGGGATCATTACTACAGGTTTTGAAGCTGCATGCGTTGGTGCTGTTTTAATTTTAACATCAACAACCGTTGTTAAACCGCCTAGACCTTGTGCGCCAATACCTAATTTATTAGCACGGTCAAAAATTTCTAAACGCAGTTTTTCTTCAGTTGTCTCTGCGCCGCGTTCCATTAGTTCATGGATATCAACCGGATCCATTAACGACTCTTTAGCCATTACTGCTGCTTTTTCAGCCGTACCACCAATACCTATTCCTAGCATGCCTGGCGGACACCAACCAGCACCCATTGTTGGTAGTGTTTTTTCTACCCATGCAGCAACATCATCTGACGGGTTTAACATAACCATTTTACTTTTGTTTTCAGAGCCGCCGCCTTTAGCCGCAACCATTACTTCTACTTTTCCACCCGCTACTAAATCAATATGCACAACCGAAGGCGTATTATCTTTAGTATTTTTACGCGTACCAGCAGGGTCTGCAACAATAGATGCACGTAAAGGGTTATCTGGATTCAAATATGCACGACGAGTACCTTCATCAACCATTTGTTGAACGGTTAAATCTGTTTTATCCCACTTAACATCCATACCTACTTTAACAAAACAGGTAATAATACCGGTGTCTTGGCAAAGTGGACGCTTGCCTTCAGCCGACATGCGTGAGTTAATTAAAATTTGTGCAATGGCGTCTTTAGCCGCTTTACTTTGTTCTTTGTTGTACGCTTTTTCGAGCGCTTGAACAAAATCAAGTGGGTGATAGAACGAAATATATTGCAATGCATCTTCAATGCTATCAATAAAGTCTTGCTGACAAATTGTACTCATAGTGGTTCCTTAAGTTACCGTTACGCGTTCTCGCGTAATCTAAATCAAACCGGTGACGGTGGTTTGCACTGTTTTTTGCAGCTTAGTGCTGCCAAAAAATTTGACTTATGATACCCTCCCAGCCCGTTTCGAGCCAGTTCTTAAAGGGGCAGTAAATGCTAAACAATAAAAAAAATTGTATTAAATTAGGCATAACACAAAACTGCATTGACGTTTTTGCGCATTTTTCACATTTGCCTTATGCAATTCTATTAGATTCTGCAAATAGTAATCATATAAACAGCCGTTTTGATATTATTGCCATTGAGCCGCAAAGTACCCTTGAAGTAAAAAATAATAAAAGCTTTTTAAATAATATAGAAAGTAGTGATAACTGCTTTGAAATTATGAATAATGAGCTTTCGCATCTTGATAAAACAAAAGCCGATTACGATTTACCCTTTAACGGCGGCTGGCTTGGCTACTTTGGCTACGACTTAGGGCGTACAATTGAAAACATCCCCACTCGTGCTATTGAAGACATTAATCTTCCCCAAATGGCTATTGGCCTTTACTTAGATGCCCTTATTTACGACAAGCAGCAACAAAGCTGGTTTTATGTATCGCAGCCAAACACCGATCGATTAGCGCTTTATGAGCAATACTTAAATACACACGCTAACTCCCAAGTTAATACGCAGTCCTTTGCCCTAAACAGCGACTGGCAATCAAATATGAGCGAAACGGAATACGCTGCAAAGTTTGCCCAAATTGAGGAGTATTTAAAAAGTGGCGATTGTTACCAAATTAATTTAGCGCAGCGCTTTAACGCTCAGTTTGAAGGCTCCCCTTGGGCAGCTTACATTAAACTGCGTGAAGCAAATAAAGCGCCATTTTCGAGCTTTATAAATCATCCTCAAGGGGCAATTTTATCAATTTCCCCTGAGCGCTTTATATCAGTAAATAATAACGTTGTAGAAACCAAACCTATTAAAGGCACACTGCCGCGAAAAGCGGATGCGCTGGAGGATCAACGCCAAGCCCAAATACTCGCAGCATCAGCTAAAGATCGCGCTGAAAATGTCATGATTGTTGATTTACTGCGTAACGACTTAGGCAAAGTGGCAAAACCTGGCAGCGTTCACGTCCCTTCCCTTTTTGCCATTGAAAGCTTTCCGGCAGTGCATCATTTAGTAAGCACGGTAACCTCAGAACTTGATGAAGGCAAAACAGCGGTCGATCAGCTAGAAGCGGCTTTTCCGGGAGGCTCAATCACCGGTGCGCCCAAAATTAGGGCGATGGAAATAATTGAAGAACTAGAACCACATCGCCGCAGCATTTACTGTGGTTCAATTGGTTATTTAAGTGCATGTGGAAATATGGATACGAGTATCACTATTCGTACCTTGGTATGCCACAAAGCGCAAATTTACTGCTGGGCTGGTGGCGGAATAGTCGCTGATTCTAAAGTCGAATTGGAATATCAAGAAACTTACGATAAAGTAAATAAAATCCTCCCTTTATTAAAACAGTAGGTCGTTTTGAATAGTGAACACATTATGGCGCGGTTTCTGTTAAGCCCTACAGCTGCGCCAAACCAGTTAAAAGACACGCGTAAAAAACGTGCTAGCGCTGTTATGCTGCCAATTATTGATATAGACAACCATGCACATATTTTACTGTGTAAACGCCCTACTTATTTACACCATCACCCTGGGGAGATTTGTTTGCCCGGAGGCAAGTTTGAAGTAAGCGACATTACCCTTCGCACCACAGCCCTTCGCGAACTAAAAGAAGAGCTAAATATTGCCCAAAACAACGTTAATGTATTAGGTCACTTACCTGAGTATTCAACCTTAACGGGTTTTAGTATTAGCCCCTATGTGGGTTTACTTAATAAAGGCACCACCTGGGAAAATGATTATAATGAAGTACAAGCGAGCTTTTTGCTCTCGGTCACTGAGCTAAATAACGAAGCTAACTGGCAACCCTTACCTTTTCAACGATTTGGGAAAACGGTTATTTTGCAAGGTTTTAAAACACCACATGGTTTACTTTGGGGTGCGACTGCAAGCATTATAAAAAACTTTACAAAACAACTCGCCTTACCAGTTTAAATCTTCGTTATTAGTAGTTACACAATCACAATTCCACGTTATCATGCTCGACCGTTCAAAGAGCAGCTTCGTGCTGATAAAACAAAGTAGAGACACACATTATGATCAGTGCATTTGATATGTTTAGCATTGGTATTGGCCCTTCGTCATCACACACCGTTGGCCCAATGCGCGCATCACGCTTATTTGTTAATGACCTACAAGAACAA
This sequence comes from Pseudoalteromonas sp. APC 3355, assembly GCF_030407615.1. NCBI lineage: Bacteria > Pseudomonadati > Pseudomonadota > Gammaproteobacteria > Alteromonadales > Pseudoalteromonadaceae > Pseudoalteromonas > Pseudoalteromonas sp. APC 3355. Next base: position 112,311 of record NZ_JASDDB010000015.1, read on the forward strand.
CAATTATTAGCAAATGTTACCGATATTAAAGTAGAGCTTTATGGCTCTTTGGGACAAACAGGTGTTGGCCATGGATCGGGTAAAGCCGTAATTCTTGGTTTAGCCGGTTATGACCCTGAAACTATAGATGCCGATTTAGTCGACGACATTTTAGCGACCATCGAAAAAGATCAGGTTATTTATCTAAACAAAACACACAAAGCTAAGTTTCCAAAACAAGGCGCTATTGTTTTTCATCGTCGCAAAACGCTGCCTAAGCACTCTAATGCAATGGAAATTATCGCCTCAAACAACGGCGAAAAAGTTTACAGCAAAGTATATTACTCTATTGGCGGTGGCTTTATTGTTACTGACGAAGAGTTTGAAAACGAAAAACAAGCAGCCATTGATATTAGAGAAGAAAACCCAGCCCCATTCCCTTTCAGTAGCGCAAAAGAGCTACTAGAGATGTGTAAAGAGTCAGGGCTTAGTGTTTCAAGCTTAATGATGAAGAACGAAAAAACACTGCGTACTGAAGATGAAATAAAAGACACGCTGTTTCATATTTGGAAAGTAATGATGGCCTGTATTGAGCGTGGTATGCGTACCGAAGGTATCCTACCTGGCGGCTTAAAAGTAAAACGCCGTGCGCCAAGCCTATACTTAAAACTAAATATAGAAGTCAGTAACGACCCACTTCGTGCAATGGACTGGGTTGATTTATTTGCCCTTGCCGTAAACGAAGAAAATGCGGCAGGTGGTCGTGTAGTTACCGCACCAACTAATGGTGCTGCGGGTATTTTACCGGCTGTGCTTATGTACTATCACACATTTGTGAAAGAAGTAGACCGCGATATAGCCACGCGTTATTTATTAACCGCTGCTGCTATTGGTATTTTATATAAAAAGAATGCCTCTATATCGGGTGCCGAAGTAGGTTGCCAAGGTGAAGTCGGCGTTGCGTGCTCTATGGCTGCAGGCGCATTAACAGAAATTGTTGGTGGCAATGTTGTGCAAGTAGAAAACGCAGCAGAAATTGGTATGGAACATAATTTAGGCCTCACGTGCGACCCTGTTGGTGGCTTAGTACAAGTACCGTGTATTGAACGTAATGCAATGGGCGCGATTAAAGCAATTAATGCCTCACGTTTAGCTATTCGTGGCAGTGGCGAGCAAAAGGTATCACTTGATAAAGTGATTAAAACCATGCTTGAAACCGGCAACGATATGAAAACCAAATACAAAGAAACCGCTCGCGGTGGATTAGCAGTTAATATTATCGAATGTTAATCAGCTCGCTATAAAGAGAAAAAGCTGCCTATTTTAAAATAGGCAGCTTTTTTATTGTTCGTTCAATGCAATCACCTTATTTAACGGGTAACTCTATATCTGCAAATAACTTATCTACGTCATCTTGGTTACGTAACAAGCTTGCTCGCTCTACGCGCTCTTTAGTTAAGTGCGGTGCAAAACGTTCAATAAAATCATACATATAAGTACGTAAAAAGCTGCCCTTTCTAAAACCAATTTTGGTCGTGCTTGCTTCAAATAAGTGGCTTGCATCAATACACACTAAATCGGTATCGCTCACTTGATCTATCGCCATTGAAGCGACAACACCAACTCCTAAACCCAGTCGTACGTATGTTTTTATAACATCAGCATCGGTTGCAGTAAATACAATGTGTGGCTCAAGTCCGTGTGCGCTAAATGCTTTATCCAACTCTGAGCGGCCCGTAAAACCAAATACATATGTAATGAGTGGATATTGGGCAATGTCAGCAACTGTTAAACTATTTGCCTTTTTAGCGAGCGGATGGTCTTTAGCAACAACAATACTGCGGTTCCAATGGTAGCAAGGCAGCATAACTAAATCTGAATACAAATGCAGTGCTTCTGTTGCAATAGCAAAGTCGGCATCACCGCGTGCTGCAGCATCCGATATTTGCTGTGGAGTACCTTGGTGCATATGAAGCGATACCGCAGGGTATTTTTTCATAAACCCTTGAATAACGTTAGGCAAAGCGTAACGAGCTTGGGTATGTGTTGTGGCAATATTTAACTTACCTTGATCAGGTAGCGTATGCTCATTAGCAACGGCTTTAATACCTTCTACTTTGGAGAGTATTTCACGAGAAATATTAATTATATCTTCGCCAGCACCGGTTACATGCGTTAAATGTTTACCACTGCGACCAAAAATTTGTACACCCAACTCATCTTCTAACATGCGTACTTGTTTAGAAATTCCTGGCTGCGAGGTAAATAAACTCTCAGCAGTCGCTGAAACATTTAATTTATGATTTTGTACTTCTACGATGTATCTGAGTTGTTGTAATTTCATGGCTGCAAATTTTAACGTTATTATTCATATTATTTATAAAGGCAATACCGCTTAAAACCAAGTGTTATTTGCGTAAAATATCACTTTAGGTCTTTAGGTGTGCAATTATCTGATTAGAGTTCAAGGCTAGCATAATAAATATGCTTGAGGTAGCGATGTTTATTCAGCTTTAGTTTATAAGCCCTTAGGTTGACTACGGTTTATAAAGAGCTCAACCTATCAATTTTTTGGTATATTTTTTAAGTTAATCGGCGCAAAGCTACCCTGTTAACGTATATTTAATGTAAGATTAAATAATTAGGTTATATATCCGAGAATTACACCATGATCGTTTCTATTATAATAGTGCTTATAGTTGCATTGATTGTGATTGCACTTTGGGTAAGTGCTGTACAACAACACAAAGAAAAACAAGAGGCAGAACGCCGCAAAGAGCTTACAAAACAAAAAGCTATAATAGAAGAAACAGAAGAAGCGCTAATGAATAGTGCTAACATACCCCTATCTGAGAATCTAATTCGTACGTTACAACGCCGTATTTACGAAGCTTTGAATACAATGATTAATAACTCGCAAACATCTAAAGCACTTAAAAGCCGCTTAAGTGAAGCGAAAACGCACTTATCTAATCCAGTTAAAGATAATAGCAGTGAAGCTTTAACGCTACCGAGTAATGACAAGCAACTAGTAGGCCTAATTCAGGGCATTAAAAAATTACGCTCAATTTTACGCTCTGAACACAGTAAAGGTCGTATTGACAGCCAAGTTTTTGTTTTAGAAGATAAACGTCTCGAAAAACTACAACTACGTATTAATATTGAAAGCCAAATAAAGCGTGGCTTATCTGCCCGCTCAGCAAGTATGGTTGGCTCTGCAAGGCAGTATTTTGAAAAAGCACAGGCAACGCTCAATGCAGTTACATACACCGATGAATATGTAACAACAAAACGCCAAGAAGTTGAAGGTTACTTAGAAGCAATTAGTGTTGAACTGCGAGCTTCTAATGCAAGCGCACTTAAAAAGAAAACAGAAGAAGAGCAAGACGACTTAGATATATTGTTTGCTCCTAAAAAGAAATGGTAGCGTTTTTATACTAAAAATAAGTATTAAAAAAGCCTGCACAAATTAAATTTATGCAGGCTTTTTTGTCTATTTGTTAGTCATTAAGACAAAAATGCAAACTTGAAAACAAACAAGGCTGTCAATATCCAAACACTAATACTGATTTGATCTTGCTTACCACACAATACTTTTACCGCTGTATAAGATATAAAGCCAAGTGCAATACCGTGCGCAATCGAAAACGTTAATGGTGTCATTAGTAATACTACAGTAACAGGAATTGCATCGGTCATATCATCCCAATTTACAAACTTTAAATTTTGTAGCATCAGTACAGCGACATATAAAATAGCGCCTGCCGTAGCATAAGCCGGTACCATTTGTGCAAGCGGTGCAAAAAACATCATTAACAAAAAGCAAATACCTACAACGACAGCCGTTAAACCAGTGCGTCCGCCAACAGAAACACCAGCAACCGATTCTATATACGATGTAGTCGTAGACGTGCCTAGCATCGCACCTGCAATTGTTGCTGAGCTGTCAGCACTTAGTGCGCGTCCTAAACGAGGCATGTTACCTTTTTCATCAGCTAAACCAGCTTTTTGAGTGACCGCAACTAATGTACCCGAAGTATCAAAAAGATCGACAAACAAGAATGCAAAAATAACACTCATCATTGATATATCAAAAGCGGCGGCAAAATCTAGTTGCATAAAAGTAGGCATTATTGATGGTGGCATAGCCATAACACCGTGATATTCAACTAGCCCTAAACTTAGTGCAATGCCTGTCACTAATAAAATACTAATAAGTACACCGCTTTTAAAATCGCGGTATAAAAGCGCTGCAATTACAAAAAAGCTTAATATAGCTAATAATGGGCCTGGGGAAGTAATGTCGCCCAATTGCACTAGTGTTGCTGGGCTTGAGACAATAATGCCTGCATTTTTAAGGGCAATTAAGGCTAAAAAAGCACCAATACCTGTTGCGATAGCTCGCTTGAGCACCAGAGGTATGGCATTAATAATCCATTCTCTGACTTTAAATAAACTTAAAAATAAAAATATACAACCCGACATAAAAACAGCCCCTAATGCGGCTTGCCAGGTATAACCCATTCCTAATACGACGCCATACGTAAAAAAAGCATTTAGTCCCATGCCAGGCGCTAATGCTAATGGATAATTAGCCCATAAACCCATTATAAAACAGCCTATCGCAGCTGCTATACAGGTAGCTACAAATGCAGCCCCTTGGTCCATCCCTGCCTCAGCAAGCATAGCCGGGTTTACAAATACAATGTATACCATAGTGATAAAGGTCGTTAGGCCAGCAACGCATTCGCGTTTAACTGTTGAGTTATTTTCGCTGAGTTTAAATAAGGCTTCAAACATAATAAACTTGTGATAGTAAAAAGTGGCGAGATTTTAACATAAAAATTATCTTTTACAGGACATTTTACCTTGCTATATACTAAACTGTTAAAGTAGTTAAAATAATAAATGAACCAATATGCTTAAAACAACACCTTGTGAGCAAGACTTAGAGCAACAGCTAGACAACATTTTAGGTTTTGTTACTCAACCAGAAAGCAGCCCCGCGCCCATTGATAATAAAAAAGATGAGCAAAGTACTATTAATAAAGCCCTATATTATTTAAAAAATAATCAAGCTCCATTGGCTGCAAAATGGATGCGCCTTGCTGCAATGGCAGGAAACCATAGAGCACAGTTTTATTTAGGTTTATTTTTTGTAAAAGGTGAAGGCGTGCCACAAAGTGTATTTCATGCTGTAGCGTGGTTGAGCTTAGCGAGTAGCCAAGGGTACGCACCTGCCACTGCAGCGGTTACAGATATACGCAAACATATCGAAACTAAGCGATTTAAAGATGCTCAATGTTATGCAGCAAGTTTGTACGAACAAATCCACCAACTCCAGTTTTCTCATATGATCCCTCGCACCAGTGAAAACACATAAACTAACTAAGTTATAAGTACTGTATACAGTTTTGAAAAATACTGTATATAGTTACAAAGATACTCCTACACAGTATAAAACCCACAAATGAAAACATGACTCAAAAATTTATTTTAAAAATACCCCCTCAAAAACAAGCCTATAACAAGTTGATTAATAAAGAATTATAGATTTAAAAACAAAAAACAATGATCAAAAGCTGAATAACTGTACAAATAAATAGCATAAAATGCTTGCACGAAAGCACTGTATAAACTACTGTATATGAATACTGTATAAAAACCCAGTGAGTAAAATTATGTTACAGCCTATTACCGTAAGAACAGTTAAAAGTTACCAACAAGACGAGCAAAGCGATTGCGTAAATTTGATCCAAATTGAAGATGAAATTTCAGCGACCTTTGAGCTTTTAAAAGTATTACACCAATATAATAGCTCTAATGCATGGACGTTATTAATTGCGCCAGATCATGTACCGAGCAAAGCTTTACTTGACTCATGCTCTATTGATACAAGTAAATTACTTGTTATTAGACAAAAGCACCTAGTAAATCTAGAGTATGTATTAAATTCTGCATTACATAATGGAAACTTTGCAGCTGTAATTACCTGGACCGATATAGTTAATAACCAACTACTTACAAATCTATCGTTCGATTTAAGTAAAACGAATACAAAACTATACTGTTTTACTAAAAACGCTCAAACAACAGAGATACCACTCGCTCAATAAGCTTGTTAAACTAATGTTTTAGACTTTGTATTATTATTATGACTTCACTCAATACCACATTATGTTTTTGCAGCAGTGGGCACAATTATGCCGATTGCTGCGAGCCACTTCACTTATCTGTTAAGCAAGCTGACACTCCTGAACAACTTATGCGCTCACGATTCAGCGCTTATGTTATTAAAAATGCAAAATATGTTTATCAAACCTACGCAAAAGAAAAACAAGCTGAGAATCCGGTTAAAGAAATCAATGATTTTGCTAACAGCTGTCGATTTATAAATCTTGATTTAATTGACTCAAGCCATGATGGCGATACTGGAACGGTAGAATTTAAAGCCCAATATTTTTATCAAAACTTATTTTGTGAGCTTCACGAAAAATCGCAGTTTATTAAAGAAAACACTCAATGGCGTTATTTAGATGGCACTATATATCCTGTTGAAGATATTAAAGTAGGCAGAAATGATGACTGCCCATGCGGTAGCAATAAAAAGTACAAAAAATGTCATAGCATGTAATAAATAATCTTATTTAATATTTATCACCTAAAAGGTGTTTTTAAGTGGCAGAGTGATTTATTAGCTAACTAAACTTAAAAACACACTTTGTTACGCCCTTGCATTTTAGACTCATACATTTTTTCATCTGCGATCTGCAACGTGTTTTTGTTATTTACGTATGGTTGTAGGGTTGCACCGCCAATACTAATAGTCACAAAATCATATTCTGAATATTTGTGTAATATTCCTAAATCGGCCACATTTTGTTTAATTTTATCAGCAACACAAATTGCACCTTCAGTGCTTGTATGCGGTAGAACAACTACAAACTCTTCGCCGCCATAACGCGCAACAAAATCGGTTGGCCTTTGCAAACTATTAGTAATAGTTTGTGCTACTAGGTTTAACACCGTATCCCCCTGCACATGACCATAGATATCATTGTATTGCTTAAAGTAATCTATATCGATGAGTAATAATGCATAGTCAACTTTTTCTCGTAAGGCGCTTCGTTCCATTTTAGAAAAATGTGCATCAAAATAACGGCGATTGAATACTTTAGTTAAATCATCTAAAAATACTTTTTGATTGAGTAAGTCGTGTTGTAATTTTAACGTTATATGGGCACGAACCCTTCTAAATAGTGTTTCTTTTATAATCGGCTTTTTAATAAAATCAACAGCTCCGGCTTCCCAACACTCTTCTTCTTCGTTTTCAAAGGATGTAACAAAAATAACTGGGATATCCTGTGTTTCAGTATTATTTTTTAATTTTAAACATGTATCAATACCACTCATTCCACCCATACTAATATCGAGTAGGACTATATCGGGTACATTTACATTACAAATTTCAATTGCTTCTTCACCACTTCCAGCTGTTGTCACATTAAAATGCTCAGATAATATTTTTTTCAATACGATTAAGCTTAATAACTGATCGTCAACTATAAGTACTTTAGAATTCTTTAAACTTAGTTTTAATTGATGGTCAGAGTAATTTATTGGCATAGTAAAAATGTTTTGTTTTTTTAATTAAAAACAGCCTATAGCATCACATTTTGTTATGCAAATGTTAATTAAAAGAGGTTCTACTTAGTTGGTTCCTAATAAAACTGCTTTTTAGTAAATCTTTATTGCATAAAAACAAAAAATGAGCCACTTGGGCTCATTTTATAACTTTGAATACTTAATTTAGTTAAGTATTATTCGTCATCATCTAAATCTAATTGCTGACGTTGAGCAGGTCGAGCTAAAATCTCTACGTAGAAAGAGGTCAAACCTTGCTTTTCAATTTCGCCAATTTGGTTACTTAATTCAGCAACGTGCACAACTTGCGCATCTTCAGCTGTGTTACCAAACTTACAGTCAAATGCCCAATAGTCAGCATCTTCAGGTAGCGTTTTATTACGCTCTCTTTTCAAATATTTTTTCACTTCGTGCTTTGCAGCATCAACCATACGAGGGTATTTGATTTTCTCGTGATTTAGCGTGAATGTTTTCTTCATTACGTTCCTAATTACCTTGGTTTAATGATAATGGCATTTCATGTCATACCATTTGACGCCATTATAGCAATTGCATTTAATTTTTGGATGCTTTTTTTTCATTAAATCAATTATTAGCAAATATATAAAGCAGACCCGTTATAAAGCATATATTAACTGATGATTATTACAATCATATATCACACCGCAATAAGCTGAAGTGGTTGATGTATTGCATCATTATTAAGGCTGTCGTAAAAAGCAGCTGCATTTATAGGGGAATTCGCTAGTTGTGTTTGTTCGCTTTTAATTCTTCTTCTGACAGCAAGCTCACAGTTATCTATTATATTAAGTGGAATATGCTTATCATCATTTCTAATCGCAAGTGGTTCAGGGCTTAAGCACTGTCTTAGCTTAATACTTGTCATACCGCAGCGCTCCCCTTCTTGAGATATTAATGATGCATTAAACTGTCCAACCAACATATTGTATTCATCAGGGGCTAAAAGTTGCTTTGGACCTGCGCCAAATTGCTTTCTTAATGCCTCTTCTTCTATAACTAAATTATCTATTTCAGTTTTTGGTAAATGAAATTGGCTAAAGTCGAGTGCGTCATGTGACAGCATCGCTAATAGTAGAGAAAATTCGCCACGGCGATTTTCATGCACACTATTATTGAGCCTACTGTTTAACTGACTCTCTGTGATTAACAAATCATCTATTTGCATAGTCTTTAGTCGATTGTGGTAACTGATAGATATTTATCGGCTTTATTTCAATTTTCTTTAGCTTTTTTCTTTACTTAAATACGCAATTTGCTATTATCAGCGCCGTTGCATTGGAGGGGTTCCCGAGCGGCCAAAGGGATCAGACTGTAAATCTGACGGCTCAGCCTTCGCTGGTTCGAATCCAGCTC
>NZ_JASDDB010000016.1:0-103342 GCF_030407615.1 Pseudoalteromonas sp. APC 3355
TGAGCAGCCCGGTGACCTTGAACCGCTATTACCTTGGAATATTAAGCAAGGCTAGGTGTCGTTAGCTATACGCTTACAGACTAGTGAAGATTAATGTGGGTTATTCATATGAAGTTATCGAGGTACTTTATCTCAGTACAATACTCAGCTTATAATATGTAAAACTCAAAAAGATTAATATTTACAGTGATATAATCAAGTAGAATAATGAACTAAAGCCATAGGGTAAGGCTTTAGTTTATATTGTATACAGTAAGATAAAATAAGTAATTAAGCTCGTAGGTTGAGTTTATGCAATTTATAAATAGTTGTTAAGTTGAGGATAATTACAGTGGCCTCCAGTAGTATCCCACCTAGTGACCCAACAATAATATTGTTTATAAGCCATAAACATGAGCCTAAAAGCACTACCCAGCGCATCTTGATCCCATTGAGACAAAATAAAGCGTACGTACCTATACACGATCCAGCTATTGCTATGTAGTCTGTCCATTGGCTTACGGTTAGATAACCTATCAACGCGGTAAGTATAATGAATAAGACAGCGACCCACTTTGCTTTTGTTTGCAATGAAGTTGCTGTTCGCCCTGCTGCGAATAAGCAGCATAGTGAGGAAGTTACTGCATTTAATAAGTAAAAGTGTAATGCATGATTTAAGTTCATTAAAATCATCATGATTTTAAAGCGGCGGTCATCTTTTTGGATAAAGCATAGCATTGCTAGGATGTAACTTACAAATCCTAAAGCTTGTGCAAAATAACTATCCAACACATACTCTCCTTTAAATATCGCTAATTGCATGAAGCAGTAATAATTAAACAGCCTTAATAGACTAAAACAGATTTACAGGGAAATAATTGACTGCTTTGGTGATGCTTGAAAGTGCAGCAGGGCATTTATCTAAGATGACGATACCCTAAACTAGGCTATTCGTCTGTTATATACACTGTACCAACAGTCGATTTTTCTAATAGAGACTGCCATTCACGAGTGTCCCAATTTGCAGAGATACCTCTACTAATTGCTGTGCGCATATTTCTAACAAATTGACTAAAATCTCTAGCCTCTCTATCACGATAAGACAACGCCAACAAATAGTAGTACTCAGGATTATTATCATGTTGATGTTCAATATTTTTCAAATCTTGCACGGCAGATTCAATATCATACAAGGACTTATCCTTGGCTGTAAGCTTAATATCAATAGCTCTAATTGCTGAGTTTATATCACCTTTGCTCATTGCAGATGAAAACCAAAATAACGCTTTGCTTTGATCTTGTTGCACCCAAGGGCTTGAGTTCAAAAGCATGCCTAAGCGGTACTCTGCACGGATAAGGCCATATTTGCTCGATTGGGATATCCACTCAATTGCTTCTGGGATATTGCGTTGCTCTCTATAAAGTAACATCCCATACTCATACATAGCACTAGGATGACCTAGTTTGGCGATAGCTAATAATTTTTGTTCAGCCTCTTGCGGCTCTGATGTTAGCCAAGGAAAATTTAATAATGCCATCGCGTATTGATATCGTTCGTTTAATGTTGTTCCTTGTTTTAACTTTTTCGACGTGCGTAATATTTGTGCATACATAGGTTCATTTTTATCAATCAAAATTGATTTTGAATAAACTGCTGCACCAAGAAATACTCTGTGAACAAAACTTATATGTTGATTATTTATTGATGGTTTTGGCTGAGGGAAGAGAATAAACTCGTTTATGAGTCTTTTAGCAGAGCCACCCATGTTTTGCACTTCAAAATAATTACGAATCGAGCCATCGGCAGCAATATCAATATCTAATATTAGATAAGGTTCTTTAGGGGTCGACATATAAGTGGCATCTTCATTTCCACCTTCTTCAATGGCTAAGTTATTTAAATTAGCTATAGAGTCTTCCATAAAGTCTTCGCTATAGAAAAGGTGTTTCAATTTTTCATTTCCATCAAAAGTAACTTTTGAAGGCAATGAGCCTTGTAGGATTACAGGGAAATACTTGGCATCAATAGCTTGTTTACCCAACTTTACTTTATAGTCTTCCATTACTTTGATAAAACTAGCTTTAGAGTCAGTAGAGAGTGTCGCTAGTGTGTTATCTATCACTTTTTGTGCATCAAAATAATCATATTCAGCCGCTAAAGAGTAATAAATGAGGGCATTGACAACATCTTGTTTTACTCCTAAGCCCCTGGCGTACATCCTTGCTAATTGATAATATGCATGTGGATTACCAAGTTTAGCTGCTTCTATATAGCCAGCCTTTGCTAAATCATATTGCTGGGCTGTGAAATAACTGTCTGTTTTAAGAATATCAGCAGCCATTAGGGTTGAGGCATGCACGGCTGCAGCTAATAACAGCCACTTTATTTTTTTCTTCATCATATTTACCATAATGATAGCCACTGTTGTGAGTGTTATTTGCTTATGTTTACTGTTGGATCCGGGGCCTTGTATATTCCGGGCTTAATTTTGATATTAATCTGTGCTTTATTTTTAGGCCATGATAGTAAAACTAGTTGCTGTCTATCATTATCCCAAATAACCTCACTTGGTTGTGTATTCTCGCTTGAGCTATGAACTTCTAAGCCTGATTTTATCGGGCTTTTACTCATAATGAGATCATCACCAATGTAGACAGTAAATCCATCTGGATAATGTCTATCTGCACCAACAAAAATACGTGAAACCCCTTTAGCATTATCACTTGTGATATTTAAATCTAAAGTGCGTGTGGCAAAGTGAAATTTAAAGTTTTTGATGTCACCAGCAATTATTTGTGGGTATGGGCGTGCAATAATATCAGTTATATACTTTCTTTCTACAGTACCAATTGCTTGTTCATCACTGAAAATAGCCCATGTGGAAGGGCCTCCAGGTAAGAAGTTTTGATAACTACGATTGCCTAGAAACCATGCTTTAATAGAGCCAACCCCCATTTCATCGAAAATTTCAGCCGTTTTTATGTAAAACTCAATATAATTGAGTTGCTCTTTGACGGAGTTATCGGTAGTAACAAGGGTAGGAAACCCCCACTCACCAATAAGTATTGGTGCATCTAATAAATTAGACTCTTTATCAAACCGCTCCATTGTAGGGGCTATATAATCTAAATTTTCTTGGTATATATGTGGTGCAAAGACAATATTTTTACGATCTATTTTCTTTGTTATTTCCGCATATTGGTTTTTGTTGATGGCATCGCCTTTATTCATGAAAATAGTTTGTATTAAAAACTGTTTATTGTCGCTGTACGGAATAGCAGCATCGATAATTTTTTCATATAGTGGGATCAAATATTGGTTGGTTAAATTATCGTAAGAGATGTCCATATCTTTTTTACGAGGCTCATTAACTAAATCATATCCAATGACATAATCATTATTTTTAAATGCTTCCCATACATGCTTCCAAGCATTGATGTAGGTTTTTTGTTCGTTATTTTTGTTTAGATATAAATCTTCCCACGAAAAGCCTTTAGCACCATACACGGTCATTTTAAAAACAGTTTTAATACCAGCCTCGCGGCCTAGCTTTGTCGCGCGTTTAACTCTGGCTAAATATTCAGGTTTAAACGTGTTGTCGCCAAGTTCACTTAATTTACCCATTTCAAGTCGAATAACTTGAACATTGGCACCCATTCTTACCATTCTTAAATAGTCTTCAGGGTTGAAGTCCACCGCACCTGCATTGTCATTGGTATTAATGACATAGCCTCTAGGGATCATATGCCTACCATCGTTATCTCTTAAACCGTGTTTAATATCGGCAAAACTGAACGGTGATATTAACCATATTGTGGCTAGTACTAAAACCTTACAAATGCGATGTGACATAACGACTCCTTTATTTTAGTCTAAGTGGAATACTTGTTGGAGAGGTGTAACAACTGGCGAATTGTCAGAGTTTGTTTCCATAATGTCAGACATAAATGCCCACCACTTTTTAACAACTGGTGTAAGTGGTAAGTTGTCCATTGTGTGATTATTTGCTCTTTTCAAAACAGCAAAGAGTGTGTTTGATGATGGCTCATGGAATATTGAGTAATCAGAAACACCTGCATTTTTTAGCTCTATGACTAGCTCTGGCCAAATCTCGTCATGGCGTTTTTTATATTCAGCTTCATGACCGGGCAATAGAGTCATCGTAAATGCAATTTTTTCCATGTGAATATCCTTATTTATTAAAGTTATCTAGGTAACTATGCCATTGCGTTTGCGTTGTTATTTCACCGGCAGCTTCCCAAGCAAATCCTGCATAATATTCAATTGAGCCATTTTTTTCAGAATTGGTGAAAAGCCAAATATGACTTTCATCTTTTGTTTCTTTAGCAATGTGCTTAATGCCTGTGACTTTGCTTGGATCAATAACAACGCCAGTGCCAAGTGCCCTTGAATCAAACGTTTCCCATGCTGAAATTCTGCCAGTCTGCTCATTGTGAGATACAGTCGCTTTTTCGTCGTGGGTTGTAATGCCAATAGCAATTGGAAGGGCTGCTGGTTTACCATTGAGTTTAAACTCAGAGTTTACTTGATATAGGTTTGAACCCATCGGTAACGAAATGGTTTTTGATTCATTTATTAGGCCTAGTGGTGTTTCAAATTCATACTCGAGAGTAAATACTACTTTATCTGGGCCATTAGTAAGGATTTTATAGCTTTTATAGTTATGTGCTGTGTAATCTTTTCCATCAACCCATATGGCTGAGCCACCGACACCACGGCTAATACCTACATGGTATGGGTCATAACCTTCACCAGTATCTCTATGGTAAGAGCCGGTTTTATTAAATGCTTCAGCATACCATTTGTCGATAATTGAATAATCGACTTTTTTGAGCCAAGCGTCAACGCCACTGGCATGTCCTTTTAGTGGAGCTGCAGGGCCATACACTCGAAATGCAACTTTGTCATTTTCCCAAGCAAAGTCATCTTGTCTTTTAGGCACAAACTTAGCGTAAGCCTTAACTTCACTTTTATATACACTTTGACCTTGGGTAGTGGATGAACTTTCATTAGCGCATCCTGATAAAATTAAATAGCTTGCTGCTAAAAGAAGCAAAGGTGACTTTTTTTCTTTAAGTGTTTTATTCATCGTGATTCCTATAAGTTGTGTGCTTTATGACAGTTAGTTTTATTACCTAAGAAAATACTTTCAACCAGCTTATTCGCTAGTAATAGTTAGTGCTTGAAGATGGCGACTTCCACTAAGGAATGGAATAAATAACATTGATAGTTGTAACAACAATTAATACTGCAATTGCATAAATATTTTTCTTATGTAAACGGGCATGTGGTTTTCTATCTTTATTTTTATGCAAATCAGACCCCATATGAGTTACTCCTACTAGAAATAAAATAACCAGCTGTGTAGTTTTGATTGATATTGCATTATTATGATTGCCATTGCAATAAAATGCACCTTTAATGTTTTAAATCAAGAAAAATTGAAAATAAAGGTAAAGGAAAGCCCATTATGAACAGGCGTAATTTTCTTATTAGTAGCGCTAGTATAGCTGCAGTATCTTTAGCTGGATGTGAATTTAATTGGTTAGCACAGTTAAGAAAAGAATACCCAAATGTGTTAATGCTTATTGTTGATGACTTAAATGATTGGATTGGCCCCTTAGGTGGGCATGCCAACACTAAAACTCCCAATATTGATCGTTTAGCCAATATGGGGACTGTGTTTACTAATGCACACGCATCTGCACCGTTGTGTGGGCCATCACGCGCAAGCATTATGACCGGCCTAGCTCCTTCTACAACAGGAATTTATGGGCACGTTGAAGACAATGATATTAAGTCTGCAAATGATAAAGCAAGTCAGTCAATCTTTTTAAGCGAGTATTTTAGTCAACATGGTTATTATACTGCCGCAGTGGGTAAGGTTTTTCATAAGAGAGTAGCTGATGCCAGCTTTGATAAATATGGTGGCCGAGCCAAAGGGTTTGGTCCTTACCCTCCAGAAAGAATGAAATGGCATGATCCCAGAACAAATACCGACTGGGGTGCGTTTCCTGATACTGATGAGCAAATGCCTGATTTTGAGTCCGCACAATGGCTAGCGGAACAGTTAGGAGAA
Source organism: Pseudoalteromonas sp. APC 3355 (assembly GCF_030407615.1). NCBI lineage: Bacteria > Pseudomonadati > Pseudomonadota > Gammaproteobacteria > Alteromonadales > Pseudoalteromonadaceae > Pseudoalteromonas > Pseudoalteromonas sp. APC 3355. The sequence goes on from NZ_JASDDB010000016.1 coordinate 6,081, forward strand.
GACTACGATAAACCATTTTTCATGGTTGGCGGGTTTCTTCGTCCACATGTTCCTTGGCATGTGCCAAAAAAGTGGTTTGATATGCACCCTATCGAAGGAATTGAGTTACCACCTTATTTTAAAGGTGACTTAAACGATGTCCCGGAGATTTCAAAAGCTGTAACCGAATTACCTATGATGCCCACTACAGAGTGGGCGATAGAGAATGATGAATGGAAAAATATGGTACAAGCTTATTTAGCTAGTATTTCGTTTGTCGACTCTTGTATCGGGACAGTTTTGGATGCGCTTGAAAATAGTCAGTACGCAGAAAATACCGCAGTGGTATTGTGGGGAGATCATGGCTATCAGTTAGGTGAAAAAAGTAAATTTGCTAAAATGGCTTTATGGGAAAGGGCCACTCGAACACCGTTGATAATTAAACCGCCAAAGTCTTCGACCAAACAAGTGAGTAATCGCCCTGTTAGCCTATTGGATTTGTATCCTACATTGATCAAAATATGTGGTTTGCCCGACAACCCGTTGAATGAAGGGCAGGATTTATCACCCTTGCTAAGGAAGCCCGATGCACAATGGGAGCATGCAGCAGTAACGACCTATGGTCCAAATAACCATGCAATTAGAACAGACCGTTATCGCTATATCCGTTACGAAGATGGAACAGAAGAGTTATACGATCATGAGAATGATGAAAATGAGTGGAACAATGTCGCTGCTTCAGATGAATACCAAGGAATTAAAGAGCGCTTAATTGTTTTTTTACCCAAAGAAAATGCTGAGTGGTCTGTTGTTTCTGATTATACCGGCAACCCATACTTTTCAGAGCTGACTAAAAAAGCATTAATGAAAGATTAGAGATAAAAGCCATAAGAGAGTAGTAACTTGCTAATGGCTTATTTGTATTAGTTTTAATATTGAGCCCTCTTAGCTTTTCTGCTGAGGGGAATTTATTTAAATTTAAACGTAGCGGTTAACAATATTCTCAAGCAGCTCTTGGCGACCAGAAACTTGCTTAGGATCGATGTTGTTCTCGTGTACTAAGGCTGAAAGGCTTTCAAGTGATTGCTCACCATTTAGAATGCTTTGACCTAGGTCTTCTTTCCAACCTGCGTAACGTTTTTCAACAAAGTCAGTTAGCTCGCCACCTTCAATCATTGCTGCTGCATTGAGTAATGCTTTAGCCATCGTATCCATACCGCCAATGTGGCCAATGAATAAGTCATCACGCTCACACGATTGACGACGAAGTTTAGTGTCAAAATTAAAGCCACCCGTTGTAAAGCCACCCATTTTTAAAATTTCGTAAACAACAAGTGTGCACTCAGCTACGTCGTTAGGAAATTGGTCTGTATCCCAACCGTTTTGCATGTCGCCACGGTTAGCGTCAATACTACCCATAATGCCTTCTGCGCAAGCAACTGCAATTTCGTGATGGAAACTATGACCCGCAAGTGTTGCGTGGTTTGCTTCAATGTTTACTTTAATTTCGTCTTGTAAGCCATGCTTATGTAAAAAGCCTGCAACTGTTGCTGTATCGTAATCGTACTGGTGCTTAGTTGGCTCTTGTGGTTTTGGCTCAATTAATAATGTGCCTTTAAAACCAATTTTTTTCTTGTGCTCTACAACCATTTTCAAAAAGCGTGCGTACTGTTCGCTTTCTTGTGCAAGGTCTGTATTTAGTAGCGTATCGTAACCTTCACGGCCACCCCAAAGTACGTAGTTTTCGCCGCCTAAACGATGCGTAATTTCCATTGCATGTTTAACTTGTGCTGCTGCGTATGCATACGTATTAGGATTAGGGTTTGTTGCACCACCGGCACAAAAACGTTGGTTTGAGAATAAGTTAGCAGTACCCCATAGTAGTTTTACACCTGTGCGCTGCATTTCTTTTTCGATAATGTTTGCTATGTGCGTTACGTTATCGTGGCTTTCTTGTAGTGTTTTACCTTCAGGGGCAATATCAACATCATGAAAACAAAAGTAAGGAACGCCCAATTTTTCATAAAATTCAAAAGCTACTTTTACTTTTTGTTCAGCAAGTTCTAATTGATTGCCTACAGGTTGGATCCAAGGACGGTCAAACGTACCTTCACCGAAAATATCAAACCCTGTAGAACAAAAGTTATGCCAGTAACAGGCTGCAAAACGTAAATGTTCTTTCATTGTTTTGCCAAGCACTACTTGGTTTTCGTCGTAGTAACGAAATGCAAATGGGTTTTTAGAGTTTTCACCCTCAAATTTAATTTTTTCAACGTTTGTAAAAAATTGCTCGCTCATAATGTGCTCCATTAATTTTATAATAGTGTATTAAAAGTATGTTTTTACACTTTGATAAAGTGCTTTGTATGTTGTGTATTGTTGTGCGTAAAAGTTTTGCATAACTGGGTCTGGCTCAATTGTTTGCGTTACTTTGCCGTTAACACATACTTGTTGTGCAGGGAGTTGTTCTACTGCTATTCGGGCAAGTCTTGCGGCGCCAAATGCAGGGCCAACTTCTGAGCCTTCTCGGTAAATAAGGGGGCGGTTAAGTACGCTTGCGATGATTTTTCCCCACAGTGGGCTCTTAGCGCCGCCACCAATAACGGTTACATCGTCAATTTGTGCGCCAGCATCAAGCAGAACTTGTTGGCCATCGGCAAAGGCAAAAGCAACCCCTTCGAGTACTGCGCGGCCAAGGGATGCTGCATCGGTATCACTGTCTAAACCAAAAAACACGCCTTTAGCATCGGGGTTATTATGCGGCGTACGTTCGCCAGTTAAATAAGGTAAAAATATCACTGAGCTTGGTTTGCTAAAGTCGCATTTGCTTACTTGTTCAAGTAATGCGCCTTCGTTTTCAAAACCGGTTAATTTAGTGACCCAGGTTAAACAGCTTGCTGCGCTTAACACCACTGACATTTGGTGCCAAGTATTTTCAATGCAATGACAAAAGGTATGTACTGCACCTTCTGGGTTAGGCAGGTATTTTTCGTTGGCAACAAAGTAAACACCCGAAGTACCTAATGATAAAAACGCTTGCTTTGGTTTTACAACGCCTACACCGGCAGCGCCTGCGGCATTATCGCCACCGCCTGCAACAACAGGTACTTGCTCCATTCGCCATTTAGCAGCCACATCAGCGGTTAATTTGCCCGTGATTTGTGTGCCTTCAAAAAGAGTAGGCATGTGTTGCTCTGTTAAGTCGCAAGCGCTAAGCATTTTTTGCGACCATGCTCTTTTTTCTACGTCTAGCCATAATGTGCCAGCCGAGTCAGACATGTCTGATGCAAAATCGCCGGTCATTAAAAAGCGTAGGTAGTCTTTTGGTAACAATACTTTGGCTACTTTTGCAAAGTTTGCTGGCTCATGCTCTTTTAACCACACTAATTTTGGTGCAGTAAAACCAGGCATTGCTATGTTGCCGGTAATATTACGAGAGTTAGGTTCGCGTTTTTCAAGCTCTACACATTGCGCTGCGCTGCGCCCGTCGTTCCATAAAATGGCGGGGCGAATAATACTATTGTTTTTATCAAGCAGTGTTGCGCCATGCATTTGCCCAGAAAGACCTACTGCCTTTACTGACTTTAGTAATGCAGGGTGAGTATTTTTAAGCTCCTCGATTGCGCTAGATGTAGCGAGCCACCAATCTGCTGGATTTTGTTCAGAAAAAAGGGGGGCCGGGCGTGAAACGCTCAAAGAGCCGCTCGCTTGAGCAAGCAATTGGTCTTGCTCGTCTAAAATAATTACTTTTACACCTGAAGTGCCTAAATCTATACCAAGGTACATAACTGTAAATCTATTCTGCTGATTTTGTTAGCGCTAACATTAGTTTATTGAGTTGTCATAAGTCAATAGTAGAATTAATTTATCTATTTTTGCTTTTATACCTTTGCCAATAAATATTCAGTGTTGATTAGTCGGATTATTTGTGGTTTATTGTTAACGCTAACATTTTGGTGTATGTATTGGGATTTAAGATTAGTAGTAAGTAAGTTAAAGTTATTCAACTATGTATAATAAATAACTAAGAAGCGATTTATATCAATACAGTAGTGATAGGTAAAAAACATGGCTGAGCCTAAAAGAGCAAGAATTCAAGATGTAGCAGAGTTAGCGGGTGTTTCCATGATGACGGTTTCGCGTGTGCTTAATCAAGATGTGAAAGTTAGCAACAAAACACGCGAAAAGGTTATGGCGGTTGTTGAGCAGTTAAATTATAGGCCAAATGTATCTGCTAGGCGCTTAGCCAGTAGTAAGTCATTTTTTTTAGGCCTGCTATATGACAATCCAAGTGACTCTTACATTAGTCAGTTCTTGTTAGCAGCTCTTAAAAAATGCCGAACTTTGGGGTACCACCTCGTTGTTGACGAAGCACATGAAGATGTTAACAAAACGATTGAATCGGTGAAACAGTTAATTGATGTTACACGTGTAGATGGCATGATTTTATTGCCGCCTATGTGTGATAACGAAGAAGTGCTAGCGGTGCTTACAAACGCTAATGTACCGTTTGTAAGAATAACCCCCGATACCAAGCTTAATAGTTCACCATATATATGCATGGATGATTATCAAGCCGCTTTTGATGTTACGCAAAGATTGATTGATCAGGGACATAGAAAGATTGCGCATATTATTGGCAATAATATCCAAGGTGTAAGCCGCTTACGATACCAAGGGTATTTAGATGCGTTGCGTTCAAATAAAATTATTACGCCGCCTGAGTATATAGAGCAAGGAAGTTTCACTTATCAATCGGGAATGGAAGCTGCGGTTAAATTACTTGCGTTAGATGATAAGCCAACCGCTATATTTGCTGCAAATGACGACATGGCAGCTGCGGTTATTTCCATTGCACAAAAGCAAGGCGTTGCGATACCAAGCGAATTATCAGTCGTTGGTTTTGATGATACTCAACTTGCTCGCGTTGTGTGGCCGCATATTTCGACGGTTAAGCAACCAATAAATGAAATGGCTGAGTTGGCAGTTACGTTATTATCCTCTGGTAAGTATAGCGATATTAGCAATGTAAAAAATTCGGACTTAAGACACATTTTAGATTTTGAATTAATAGAAAGAGAGTCAAGTTTAATAAAGTAGAATAACTAACAAGGCTAATATTTACAGCTTACTTACTATTCAAAATCTGTATTAATAACAACAACACACACTATGGATATTTATGAATAATAAAGAAAATGTACTATTAATCGTTTTGGTTTGCTTTGTAGCAACCATTGGTGGTTTTTTGTTTGGGTTTGATAGCGGTGTTATAAACGGTACTGTAGATGGCTTACAAACGGCTTTTGGTTCAAGCAGCGCAGGCACGGGCTTTAACGTATCAAGCATGTTAATTGGTTGTGCTATTGGTGCATTTAGCGCTGGTCGTTTGGCTGATAAATTTGGCCGCCGTCTTATATTACTTGTTGCAGCAATATTCTTTATTGTGAGTGCATGGGGGTCAGGCGTTGCTGATACATCGTTTGAATTTGTAATTTACCGAATTTTAGGTGGCTTGGCGGTAGGTGCTGCATCAGTAATGACGCCTGCTTATATTAGTGAAATTGCGCCAGCCCGATACCGAGGCACGCTGTCTACTTTACAGCAAGTGGCTATTATTTTTGGTTTGTTTAGTGCTTTTGTCAGTAATTACTTTTTAGCAAATAGTGCCGGGGGGTCAACGGCATTATTTTGGTTAAACCTAGAAACATGGCGTTGGATGTTTTGGATTGAACTTGTGCCTGCGATCTTGTTTTTTGTTGCGTTATTTTTTATCCCAGAAAGCCCACGTTATTTAATTATGGCTAGAAAAACAGAGGCAGCGATGAATGTGTTGACTCGTTTGTATGGCGCTGAATCTGCTCAGTCAAAACATGACGAAATTGTCGCGTCACTTGCCGATGATAAACACCAACCCAAACTTTCTGATTTAATTGATAAGTCTAAAAATAAATTGCGCCCAATTGTATGGATAGGTATTGGCTTGGCCACTTTTCAGCAATTAGTGGGTATCAATGTTGTTTTCTATTACGGGGCTGTACTTTGGCAAGCGGCAGGTTTTACTGAGTCAGATGCATTGCTTATTAATGTAATAAGCGGAATGGTAAGTATTTTAGCGGTATTCATTACTATGTACTTTATAGACAAAGTGGGTAGAAAGCCATTTTTACTGATTGGATCTATAGGTATGACAATTACCCTTGCTGCTATGGTTTACGCTTTTTTAAACGCAGAAACGGGGACTTCGGGTAACTTAGAGTTAGGTGAACAAGGTGTCGTGGCTTTAGTAGCTGCAAATGCTTATGTGTTTTTCTTTAATTTGTCTTGGGGACCTGTTATGTGGGTAATGTTAGGTGAAATGTTCCCTAATCAAATTCGCGGTTCCGGTCTTGCTGTTGCAGGGTTTGCACAATGGATTGCAAACTTCTTAATTACATGGTCATTCCCTATTATGCTGACTGGTATTGGCTTGGCCGGCGCTTATGGGTTTTACGCAATCTGTGCCCTGATTTCGGTATTATTTGTCTTTAAGTTCTTAAATGAAACGAAAGGCAAAGAACTCGAAGAGATGGGTGGGTAATTCTATATATTTCAGATAACAGTGTGGGGCTAATGAAACCCAAGTCTCACCTTTTGACTCACAATGACATTTATAGTCAGAAAATTATAAGCTAGGAAAAATATGAAATTACATACTATATTCATTTCTTTATGCGTTATTTTATTGAGTGCCTGTGGTGGAAAAGCCAATACTTCTGCTGTTGAGTCACCGCAAACATCTACGTTGAAAAAGCCAAACATTTTAATGATTGTAGTTGATGACTTAGGTTGGTCTGACGTAGGTTACAACCAAACTACTGACTTATTTGAAACCCCCAATATTGATGAACTCTCAAAGCAAAGCTTACGTTTTGATCAAGCTTACGCGGGAGCAGCAAATTGTGCACCCAGTCGTGCGGTTTTAATGTCTGGCCAATATGGTCCACGTCATGGTGTTTATACGGTCTCTCCATCGACGAGAGGAAATGAGAAGACGCGTAAATTAATTCCAATTAAGAATAAGCGTGGGCTAAACCTAGAAGTAATTACATTGGCTGAATCGTTAAAAGCAGCGGGTTATGCGACGGGTCACTTTGGAAAATGGCATTTGGGAGCAAATCCGGATAAACAAGGCTTTGACACAAATGTTGCTGGTAGCCACCAAGGGATGACCTTTCATTATTTTAGTCCTTATAAATTACCTAATATTGAAGATGGACCAAAAGGAGAGTACCTAACAGATCGCTTGACTACAGAAGTAATTGATTGGGTAAAATCTAAAAAGAATGAGCCATTTTTTGCGTACTTACCTTATTATACTGTACATACCCCATTTCAAGCGGTCGCTGATATTGTAAAAAAATATCAGGATAAAGGTATTAAAGATATAAAACAGGCAACTTATGCGGCGATGGTAGAGTCGATGGATACTAATGTTGGCCGTATATTGTCGATGCTCGAGGCTGAAAACTTAGCTGATGATACCCTCGTTATTTTCACCTCTGATAATGGTGGTTACCGCATGTCATCATTTCCTTCACCATTAAGAGCAGGTAAGGGCTCTTATTATGATGGTGGATTACGTGTTCCTTTATTGGTTCGTTGGCCTGATGTGATAACTCCCAATATTGAGCAGACACCAGTTATTAATGCCGATTTTTATCCAACACTTTTGAGCTTTGCTAATGCTGAGCAACCAGACCAAGAGTTGGATGGAATGGATCTGAGCTCACTACTACTAGGAAACGAAACAATTACATCTCGTGATTTGTTTTGGCATTTTCCTATTTATCTTCAAGCACATCATGCATTAACTGACCAAGGACAAGATCCCTTATTTAGAACTCGCCCCGGCAGTGCTATTAGAAGCGGTAATTGGAAACTAATTCAATATTATGAAAATAATGAATTTGAATTGTACGATCTTGCTACTGACCAAGGTGAAACGGTGAATTTAGTCAACAGTGCGCCTGAGAAGTTTAAAGAACTTAAAACAAAGCTACTAAATTGGCAGCAACAAATTGGTGCTGATATACCTACGCAATTAAACCCTAAGTACGATGCTCAGTTGAATGAGCAATTAATTGCTGAGAAGTTATTGCAAATTAAAGAACAGTAAACCGACAAAATATTAATTTACAGTATGTGGTAACACTAAAAACCGATGATGCTTATCTCATTGTGATATAGGATTTTGTTCCCACATTTATATCTAGTAGCTTAAATAGATAACGATATTTAACAGATCTATTTAAATTTGAGAGAATTTATTATGCACTCAAGGCGTACTAATCTTAAAGCTAAGTATATATTTCTTTGTAGCTTATCCTTTTTATCTATTCTAGTGAGTTTTGCATCGCAATCACGTCAACATGAGCAAACAGTTACTTCAATAGCGATTGACCGTGTGTGGTCTGGGCATCGCATTAAACCTTATTTGTTAACTAGAGGGCAGCAACAGTTTGTTGCCTACTATGATGCAAATCGTCAAATGACGGTGGCACATAGGCAGTTAGGTGGTAAATGGAGATACTATAAAGTTGATAGTTGGTTAGGGTGGGACAGTCATAACTATGTCACTATGGAACTTGATTCTGAAGGTTACCTGCATGTAATGGGTAATATGCATGCTGATCCACTTGAGTACTTTCGTATGTCAGAACCATTGAATGTACGCTCTCTTAAGCGTGTGCCTGTCATGGCGGAAAAGTCACTTGAAAAAAGAATGACATATCCAGTATTCCTTCGTAACAAGCAAGATCAACTTATCGTCAAATATCGAGATGGTGGAAGTGGCAATGGTAGCGAAATTTACAACATTTATAATACTCAATCCAAGTCATGGAGCAGGTTACACGCCAATACTTTCTTAGATGGCGAAGGTAAAATGAGTGGTTATTTCGAAGGACCTACACTAGGTCCTGATGGAATGTTCCATTTAATTTGGGTATGGCGCAATACACCAAATGCGGCGACTAATCACAGCCTGTCTTATGCAAAAAGCGAAGACCTAATCAATTGGCAGAATTCAAACGGTGAAGATATTTCGTTACCTATTACTGCTAAAAGTGCTGAAGTTGTTGACCCTGTCCCACCCTTTGGTGGAATGATTAATGGGAATGTAAAAATTGGGTTTGATCATAATAAGCAACCTATCATTTCATATCATAAGTACGATGAAAATGGCGATACTCAAGTTTATGTTGCACGTAAAGACGGAGCAGCCTGGAAGACTGTAAGGATTAGTGATTGGAAAGGGTTTAGGTGGGACTTTGGCGGTCATGGATCATTAGGCCGCTTTAAGGTTAGGCCGTATGCTCCAGAATTACTAGCGGATAATAATATTGGGGTATTAGTAAGACGAAACGATGAAGTAATGCGCTTTATATTAAACCAGCAAAGCTTGGAGACAGTAAGCGTTGAACATGCCGATATTTATCCCCCTATTATCAATGCCGCAATAAAAGCAGCTAACCCTCATTATTCGTTCAATAAAAAGGCTATTAAATTAGAAAGCCAGGTATTTGAGGGCAAGGGAGACTCTTCAGCCTTTGGTAAAAAGTTTTATTTGTCTTGGTTAAATCAACCAGGAAATAGAGACAGTGCTCACCCGTATATTTCCCAACCGAGTGTACTTACATTAACTGGAATTGATGAAAGCCAGATTAAGTAAATTAAATTTTAGGCTTTTGTGCCCTCATCAAATTTTGGTGGGGGCTTTCACCCCTAACCAATCATTAACTTGCATTTTTATCCACATTAAATCATTATCACTCACACACAAATAATTAAGTAACTTAGCACTTAAGCGGTTAATTCACAGGTAACAATAATGAAAAAAATAATCAAACCACTCAGTGTAATGACAACATGCGCTGCAATACTTTTAACTGGTTGTAGTTATAATCAACCAAAGAATGATAACTATGTTGATTACTTTGCTGATAATGCAATTGGTAACCCTTTGGCTATCGTTCAGCACCCCGCAGGGATTTACCGCGATGGCATCACTTATGTCTCATACCAGGGGCCTTTAGAAGATCCCTATGTCGCATCTTATAATCATCAAACCAAAGAGTGGAAAGGTCCATATAAAGCTGGCATAAGTGATATGGGTAAAGACCCATCGAGGAAAAAAATAGACAATCATGGCAAACCAACCATATTAATGGATGATTTAGGCTATGTTCATGTATTTTTTGGTGGTCATGGAGGCATGCCTAAACATGGTAAAAATCCATTGGGTAATATTCACTATGGTAGAAATATTCATGCAGTTACAAAAAAGCCTTTTGACATTAGCAGCTGGGAAGAACTAGACACCATACCTGTATTTGGTACTTATAACCAAGCAGTAAAAATGGATAATGGTGATATTTATTTATTTTATAGGCATGGAGCGCACCGAAGTGATTGGGTATATCAAAAATCAACCGACCACGGCCGTACATTTGAAGAACCAGTTTCATTTTTAAAGCATAAAAGACGCGATGACATTAAAGCAGTTGATAGCTGGTATGCATGGGTTGAAAAAGGAAGAAATGATGAAATTATAATTGGCTACGATTACCATGTTTGCTGGGATGGGAAAGCAGGTATTAATGGGCGAGGTCATACAACTGAACGACATAATGCCTACTACATGACATTTGATACTAAAAATGACGAATGGAAAAATGTTAAAGGTGAGCAATTACCTCTGCCAATCACGCGAGAAATTGCTGATAAAAAAACATTGGCTTTAGATACCGGTGAAAAATGGACTTTTAATGGGACTGTTCACCTAGATTCTAGCGGCTACCCGCATTTAGCAACTAATATCGGCAAAGATATAGGTATGAAAACAGGCGGGCCCAAGCAAACGACGCATATTCGTTGGAATGGCTCAAAATGGATCTCAAGTAATGCAGTTGATTCAAGTGCTGTTACTAGCAATCAAGATACACGAGGGGATTTTATTATTAAAGCCCCACAAGAAGTAAGTTTTATTCTTGAATCAAAAGAGGGTAGTGATGCTGTAATTTCTTATTGGGATAGCAAAGACGGAGGCACTACTTTCAACAAAGGTGATGAATTAATTAGACGCACAAATTCTAATTGGGCGATTACTTCAATCATCAATGATGGGCATCCAGATGCAAGGATGGTGGTGGCTGAAAAGCAAAAAGGTAAAGCCAATAGAAAAGTTTACTTACTAGGTGATAATGGTCCTATTCAGCGTTTAAAGTCTGAAGTAGATCATTAGAGTTAATTGTCATCTACGCTAAAAATAACTAATGATACAACCTAACTCAGAGGATCACGGAAAAGCTAACTCGACACTTTTACGAAGATTTCGTCTAAGATTAGAGTTATGCTTTCTGCTTCCTCTGTAAAAGTTTTATGTCGATCCCAAGTAGAACTAATTTAAAGTAGCTTATTTGATAGAAGTACAAGAGATCTTAATTATTGCTCGTCAGAGGGTGACTTTAAAAAGGCATATATTTAAAGTGAGTTGGGAGCCGATGATATAGTAATTCACCCGCACTTAAAATATACCACGATGCTAGATTAAATCGCTAAGATTGATCAATAAATTCACTAACAACATACAGTCGTTTAATAAGATAATTTTGAAATCGCTTTTTATTCTTCTTATCGATGTAACTTATCAGTGGAGTTATTTTTATAGGTTCGGCGGTAAAGATGATAGCTGGTAGATGGCCATAAAACATAATAGTTTTCGTATCATCAGTAAATGAAATGTTTAGCTTAGGTACGATGGGGAGGGGTCGCTTCACTTTAACGAAGTCGCTAGTATTATTTCTAATTAAATCAACTTCTTTATCTACCCAGGGGGCCCATTCAGATTTAGTTTGCCCTGCCGGAGGATTATTTTTACTTCTTTGTAGGTAGTCTAAAAACTCACTTTTTTTTATTCTACGCATACTGTTCTTATTACACCACGTAAACCCAACGCGCCTTACTGGTGAGGTTGTAGTTTTAATTAAGCGATAAATCTGTAGAGTGATTGCGTTTGGGCATACGCTCTGTAGTAATTCACGTTTTTTTGTATGATTTAGTGCGCTTGAGTTAATTAAACTTTTAATTTTTAATTTTAGGTGATTACATTGATAGACTAGCTCTGAAATACGCTCTCGATGCACTGGGTTTAATTGAATAATTCCTGGTAAACGAAATGGGTATTTCGCAGAGTGTTGGTAATCTGGTGTGAATCTAGAGAATGCCCCCGTAGCCATACTAAGAGCTGTGAAACCGGTAAAAGACTCTGGCTCGATGAATTCCCACCCACTTGAATCAGACACATCACCTGCTACAGCGGGTAACTTATAGCACTGTGCATGAATTACCTCTGTTTCTAATAAAGATTGGTTTAGTAAATTTGTAAATTTTACTAGCTGATTATACGCACAAGCTATTTCCATATATAAAGACATAAAGCTATACCATCATACTAAGTATCAACAATATGCCAGACTTCAGCCCCGATGTATAGTCAGTAATTTAGATATTAACCGTTTAAGGAAGTAGATTTTAGTATGATGGTATAGCGATAATTCTAGTTACCTTTGCTTAATTAGTTAGGGGGAAAGATCATGCCCCCTTTTTAAACTCATTCTGAATATCATCTAAATTGTCTAGTGAAAACCCTCTATATGAAACTCTATAGCCTTTTTTGTTTAAGTTCTGCAGTAAACTCTTAGACTTCAGTATCAGTTTAGACTCACTATATTTTTTGTATTGGCGCTTAACTTCAGCAATTAAAATTTCTTTATCTAAATCGTTAATAGCGACAATATCGATTTCATCTTCACCTTTACTATTCCAATAACTACCAATATTGTTAAATTGCTTTGATTCTATAATAATAGCTTTAAATAATTCCTCTAGCTGGGTACCCGAATACGTATCAAAGTCCCTATATACTATGCGTCTTATGAAGTCGTAGTTCTCTATTTCAACCGCACTTCGGTTACTATATATAAAACGAAACCAAAAGCTTAAAAATTCATCTGCAATCTTATAGCGAATGTCTCTAGAGTTTTCTTTTGCAGTAATCGGCCTGAGCTTGGTAATGATATCAAAATCTTTTTCTAACTTATCTAAGTGTACGCCGACACTCATATCTAAATAACTCTCTATTCGGGGCCGGCTATTGTAGCCACTGGCTATAGCCCCTAAAATATCAAAATATGCACGGTGCTCAGAGCCAAAATCTTCCACAAGTCGATGCATCCCCTCTTTTATTAAAGGCGAACCATTTGAAATTAGTGTGTCAAAAGGTGAATTACCCGCATTAGTTAGCCACTCAAGGTATTTAGGTATACCGCCAGATAAACACCACCAAATAAGCATATCGTTTGGCGTATATTTATCATTATCCTTCATAATTGCTTTTATATAATGCGGCGCCAAAGGATTAACTTTAAAAAAGTAATCATCACGGTTAAGTAATGGCTGCTTTTCATCCTTAAAGATTCTTGTCATTAAATTGTACATAGACCCGCAGCAAACCAAATGCATCATCGATTTATTTTTGTATTCGTCCCATAGGTTTTGTAAATCTGAAAATAGGCTATTATTTACTCGTTCAATATCCTGAAATTCATCAATAACGACTGTAATAGGTGTATGTGTGGAGTAATCGAGTAAGTATTCATATATATCTTTCAAAGACTCGGGCTTAAAGAACTTTGTATTCAATTCATTTTGCAATATAGCTGAAAATTCGCTGACTAACGCACTCTCAGATTTTCGACTTACAAATAAATAAAGGTGTTTCTGCGCAATACCTTGAAAAGCCTCGTTAAGTAAACGTGTTTTTCCAACGCGCCTACGACCAACAACGACACTTAACCGACCTTTAGATTGTTCTATATCATCAGAGATCGTTCGTAACTTATTAAGCTGGACTTCTCTATTATAAAACTTTTGCATATACTAGCCCCTTAAAAACATTGTAATATTTATTACAGTAAATTTTATTACGGTAGCAATCATAAGTATATATCAATATTAAAACAAGCTATTTAAAACATCCTCGTAAGCTTTCTCTTCATCATTAACAATATACAAAGCTGTTGTAACTTCTTTCGCATGGCCTAAAAGCTTACTGATACGACTAATTTTGACTCCTTTATCATCAAGCCAAGTCGCGTAAGATCGCCTTAACGAATGAGGGGCAACTGTATTGTACTTTCTGCATAACTCATAAATTGCATTTCCTGTTAAAAAGTTATTTTCTCTGATAGAAAAACTACCTTTCTTGGATACTTTTATGAAAATCGGGCCGCTCAGTATGCCTCTTATATTTATCCAGTCTTCTAAAGCAGCTTTAGTCACAGGATGAAGCGCTACATACCTTTCTTTGTTACCTTTACCAACTACCTTAATATATTGAGAACTAATAAAAATAGTACGTCGCTTGCTTATTTCTATATCTAAGGAGGAGAGTTGAATATTTGCCAGTTCATTTCTTCTGAGCCCAGTACCTATCAGTAGGTGAAAGATAGCTTTATCTCTTATCAGTTTTACTTTATTGAATGGGTTGCTAGTTTCAATGCGTAGAAGTAAAGCTTGAAATTCATTTCGATCAATTACTTTATGCTTTTTTATACGTGAACCGGTAGAACCTTTAACTTTTAAAACCCCATCTAGCTGTAGGCGAGATATTTGGCCAAGTAAATATGCGTGTTCGCATACGCTTTTGGCTATAGAAACGTAAAGTGAAATGGATTTTGGTGAAAGGTCTTTATCTTTTAGTGTATTAATTAAACTATTTATATCTACAGAAGTTATTTCACGCCAAATAATATCGTAAAAAGATGAATAGTTATTGTGTTTTGCTATTGCTTGTAAGCAACGTATCGCTGTTTGTTTTGAGGTATCAGCATTTAATGAATGTATGTAGTTAAATATCGGACATTTATTATCAACACGTACAGTATGTATTAAATTCTGTTTTATTGCTGGTAATTGCTTATGGTCCATAATTTTTTTTAACCTACTTTTCATAATGCACCCAACTTCCTTCAACATATTAATCTACATATTTATACACTTAAACATTACTTGTGTAAATGTCCATTTACACCATTTAGGCCATTATGTTAAATTGAATGTTATATGTTTTTTTACTCACAATTCCTAACGTATTTTAATTCAATAAACGCATTTAAATAATCAAAGTAGGGCACGGAGGTATATTATGTTAATAAATAAAAGTAATCACCGTCTCTCTCAGAGTAACTGAATAACTCAGTCATAGAATAAATAAAATATAAAAAGAAAAGCGATCTTTGCCATTACAAATTTTTACTAAGTTAATTGGAGTTGAATGGGGTATGAATTACCCAAGAATAGGGGTTACACGAAAGAAGTTGGCTCGCTTAAAAAAGCCTCACTCATACTGCTTAAACATAATATTTTTTTATTTCGATATTTTACTAACCTTTTAAACTAGTGATAGACACCTTGCTATCGAATTAACTTAAAAACATTAAACTGTATAAAAACTCTACTTATAAAAGTAGAGAGCAAAGCTGAGAAGTCCAGTAATTACAAAGCAGAATTTTAC
Organism: Pseudoalteromonas sp. APC 3355; assembly: GCF_030407615.1. Taxonomy (NCBI): domain Bacteria; kingdom Pseudomonadati; phylum Pseudomonadota; class Gammaproteobacteria; order Alteromonadales; family Pseudoalteromonadaceae; genus Pseudoalteromonas; species Pseudoalteromonas sp. APC 3355. The sequence goes on from NZ_JASDDB010000016.1 coordinate 21,676, forward strand.
TAACTTATCTTAATAATTGCTTATATTTTGATGTTGAGACACATTTTAAACCATTAAGAGCATTTGCCCGCCTAAATTAGGCCTAAAAAAAATAATAAATGGGTCTCAGTAGATTAAAAGCTGATCCCTACAATACTGTAGATCTAGATTCAGCATATTCTCGCCACTGTTTCTTATACCCTGAAAGGTTGCTAAGCTCAGTAGTTGACGAGGGTTCACATTCAATTTCACACTGAACATTGATCCAATCAGATAAATAACCAGCACCTTGTACTGTGCCTGTAGAGTCTTTTGATAAAATCACCTTATTATTGTCTCTTAACTGATTCAAAACAGCGCATAATAAAGGATTCTTCAAAAAAGCGCCTTCGATAAAAATGTCACCTTTGGCGCCCAACATATCCAGTTGGTAATCTATCATTAAAGCACTGTATATTGTTGCTAATGCAATACCACTTACTTTATCTGTATTGGTAGTAAAACCACACATAGCACCTCCAAATGGGCCACTTCCATTACTGAAATCAGGCAATGCAAACACTTGTTGATCAATCACATTTTGAATGTCGTCAACATTAAATTGCTCGCCAAGCCAGGAGCCAGCTCGCTCACAAATAGCTTCAAATTCTCTGCCGCCCATGAAGCGAGCGCAAGCAATCGGCTGCTGCATAGCATCAATATTAGCGAGCATATCTTTATCAGCATCAAGGTTACTGAGTGGGACCTGAGATGACATTAAAATAGTCCAAGTTCCAGTCGATATTACGGTGAAAGGTGCTTTATTTTGGGTCAGTTTATACCTTAAAAAACTCGCATTACTATCATGAATACCGTTAAAAAAGTGGCATTGTGGGTCAAGTCCAAGCTCAGCTATAAGTGAAGATGATACTTTGCCACAATTAAACCAAGCGGGTTTGATATCAGGAAGTAATTTCTCACATCCTAAATAATCCACCAAAGAGGAGTAGGTATTACTCTTAATTGACCATAGATCTGTATGGCAACCCAAGGATGTTATTTCATTTACTCTTTGCCCGGTAAAGCGCCATACCCAATATTGAGGATACATGAGTATATCCGTGACCTTTGCAAACTCATTAGGGAATTTTGCTTTAAGCCAATATAATTGACGGCCTAAATTTAATCCAGCTGGCAATGATGGTGAAAAAGTCTCATTGAAGGAAGGCCTAATACTTTCATATTCAGGGCTTTGCTCATAAACACCTGGGTATTCATAATCTAGAATAGGGAGTACAAGACCATCGGTACCTATCGAATTACGATCAATCAGCGCAGCCGTAGCCCCATGCGTTGTTATATTTATCGCATTGACCCTGTAAATTGGTGTGATCTCCTTAATACCTGCAATCAGCCAACCCCAAATCTCGCTTGTATTAATACTAGGGAAGTGTCCTTCCTTTACTACTGTATTTTTCATTTGTTTGGAAAATACAGAGTTATATTTTTTATCTAACACATGCAGTTTTACATGTGTTTTACCTATATCTATTACCAAAGAATACAGCGTCATTTCAGTCATTTTTATTACTTATTATTAATGTAAATAGAAACACAACCCATCTTTACTAATGCTTTTATCAACTAATTTTAGTCCAAAACGCGTTAGCATAACTAAGACAAGATATTATATGTATCTTAGTTTACACATAAAGAAATTGATTGCAAATGATTAGTTTAGATTGAATTTGAGTAAATTGGTTTTTTGAAAGAATATAATTCATTTACTACATTGGAAATTTAAGCATGTAACTATCCGTAAAACCTATTTTTTCCTTTTTAACTTATATAGTGATAAACTTTTAATACTGTATATGTATTATGAAATACATATAGCCCTTTTTGGTAAATGGAATAGTTATAAATGTTAGAAAAACATAGACAGCAGCTGATTAAAGAAATTGTAGATCGCGAAAGTTTTGTTAGTGTAAAAGTTTTAACTGATAAATTATCTTCATCTGAAGCAACTATTCGCCGAGACTTAACGAAAATGTCTGAACGAGGAGAGATTGTTAAGATTAGGGGAGGGGCTCAATCAAATTCTAATAAGAAAAAGAACATTCAAAGTTCAACATTTGAGATTGATAAGACTAAGCGAACAGATACAAAAAAATTAATAGCAAAGAAAGCTGTAGAGTTATGTGAAGATAATGATTCTATTATTATTAACGGTGGCAGCTCTACATATATGATGGGAGAGTACCTAACCGATAAGAAGTTGAACATCCTGACAAATTCTTTTGTTTTGGCTCACTACCTTTCCGAAAGCAGTGACAATTTAGTATCACTGCCTGGAGGAGAGATTTATCGTGAGCAAGGGATTATACTAAGCTCTTACGAAAAAGATAATACTGAACATTTTCGAAGTTCGATGATGTTTATGGGCACACCAGGAGTAGGTACATTCGGTGTAATGGAGTCAGATCCATTACTAATACTCTCAGAACAAAAACTAAAAAAACAAACGGATAAATTAATTATACTTGCCGATAGCACCAAGCTAGGCAAGCGAAGTAATTTTGTTTTCTGCCCTTTAGAAGAAGTTGATGTGCTCATAACTGATTCAAAAGCGGATAAAGAAATGATTAAGTACTTAAAAAGTAAGAATATCGAAGTCATTATTGTTGAGTCACTAGATGACTAAACCGGAGAGTATTAATTCATGTATTTAAATAATTAATAAACTCTAAAGCCTAACATCTTCACTATTTCAAAATTTTCATTAGTATGTTTCTATATAATGATTCCACATTGTGGAAGCCGAGTATTAGCTTAAGAATTTAAGTTTATGATATAAGAAGTGCCTTCATTATGAGGGCACTCTTGATCTTTTATTACTCAATCAGCAAATTGGCGTACTAAACTATTGAGTGTTTCTTTTGCGTCTCCAAAAATCATCCGACAGTTTGGTTTGAAGAACAGTGGATTATCCACTCCCGCAAAACCAGTGGCCATACCACGCTTAAGTACAAACACGTTTTTTGCTAAATCTGCGTTAATCACCGGCATACCATAAATAGGGCTGCCCACCATCTCGCGTGCCGCCGGATTGACCACATCATTAGCACCAATGACTATCGCAACATCAAATCCTTCTATCCGTGGATTAATTTCGTCCATCTCAAACAATTGCTCATAAGAGACATCCGCCTCCGCTAACAGGACATTCATGTGACCAGGCATCCGTCCTGCAACTGGGTGAATCGCATACGCCACTTCTGCACCATTGTTTTCCAATAACGCTTGCAGCTCTTTCATCGTATGCTGAGCTTGCGCCACCGCCATACCATAACCCGGAATAACCAGTACTGATTGAGCTGCTTCTAACACATAGAAGGCATCATCGGGACTAAGTGGTTTTATTTCACCTTCGATTTTCATCTCATTCGTGTGCACTTTTTGAAAGCCTGACGTCAAGACATTCATCAATGACCGATTCATCGCTTTACACATGATATTTGTTAAAATAATACCACTAGCACCTACCAACGCGCCGGCCACAATAAGTAAGTTATTCTCCAGTGCGAAGCCCGCTGCACACGCTGCTAACCCTGAATAGCTATTAAGTAATGAAATAACCACCGGCATATCCGCACCACCAATTGGCAGTACTAACATCACGCCCATTAACAGTGCTAACCCAATCGCCATGTAATGCCAAGTGGCTATCTCCGGTTGTGAAACAAGTAAATACCCTGACGCTGCAATCGCAAGAATAAGCACTATATTCGCAATAGCCTGACCTTTAAAGACTATCGGTCGTCCCACTATGCGCTCACTTAACTTCGCCCACGCAACAACACTCCCTGAAAAGGTCACCGCGCCTATCAATAGGGCTAAAAAACTCACTATTAGCACAAACACACTGGCTGACGCATCATTCACAATGGCCGCATACGCCACCGCTAAACTTGCTAAACCACCCACACCATTAAACAATGACACAAGCTCTGGCATGGACGTCATTTCTACTTTCTTTGCCGCGAAGACCCCCACTGCTGAGCCAAGCACTATCGCCCCTAAAATAAACTCAAACGAGATAATCTGCTTGTCTAATAAAGTCACCACCACGGCTACTAACATCGCAAGCCCTGACAAAAGGTTACCTCTTCGCGCTGTAGACGGATGGCTTAATAGTTTTAAGCCAAAGATAAACAGCAAAGCACACAGCACATACACGCCGTTTATAAATACTAAATAATCAGTCATCTTTCTCTCCTAGCGCTTTTTAAACATCGCAAGCATACGGTCAGTCACAAGATAGCCACCCACCACATTGACCGTAGCTAACATGACCGCAGCAGCACCTAACCATGTGGCAAGCGCGTGCGACTCACCACCGGCCAAACTCAATGCACCAATCACCGTGATACCCGATATCGCATTCGCACCCGACATAAGCGGAGTATGTAATGTCGCAGGGACTTTACGAATAAGCTCAAAGCCAACAAAGATGGCGAGCATTAATATAAATAAAAGATAAATACCGGTCATGATACTTGCTCCACAGGTTGAGTCTCTTGTTGCGAGCGTAGCTCACTGATTGTTTGATTAGTTATATCGCCCTGATGTGTAATGACCGCACTCTTTTGAATGTCATCTTCAAGGTCAATTACAAAGTGGTTGTTGTCTTTGTGCCAGAACTCACTAACTAAGTTAAATAGGTTATTGGCGTACATTTGTGAGGCATTAAGAGCCACTTCATTTGACCAGTTCCCCGTCCCAATGACTTTGACCCCGTCAATCACAGTGGTGTCACCCGCCACAGAGCCAGCCACATTACCGCCACTCTCCGCGGCCATATCCACAATCACTGAGCCCGCTTTCATTTGCCCAATAGTGTCGTGATTGATTAATAGTGGCGGTTTACGGCCAAACAGTTGTGCCGTCGTGATAACAATGTCAGATTGTGCTATACACTGCGTTTGAGCCGACTGCTGCTTAGCCATTTGCTCTGGAGTCAGTGCTTGTGCATACCCTTGCGCGGTTTGTCCCGTATCACCTAAGTCAATGTCTAAAAACTTGGCGCCTAATGAACGCACCTGCTCTGCAACCACCGTACGCGTATCAAAGGCGGTCACTGCCGCACCTAAGCGTTTTGCCGTTGCTATCGCTTGTAATCCCGCCACACCCGCGCCAATGATAAATACTTTCGCTGGCTTAATGGTGCCCGCCGCTGTCATCATCATCGGTAAAATACTTGGTAATTCCGCTATGGCTTTTGTCACCATAACATATCCCGCCAAGCTGGCTTGTGAGCTCAGTGCATCCATTTTTTGGCAACGCGTACTACGAGGTATCATTTCCATGCTAAAACTGGTGACCTGGTTTTGACACAATAGGTCCACATAGTCGTGGCTATTGAATGGATCTAAAAAGCTAATCACGGTCTTATTTTTAGCGTGCACAACATCCTCGCCTGGTAGCTTATCTACCGAGAGGATCACATCCGCTTGCGCTAAAATTTCAACGCGGTCTTTAAGCACTGTGGCGCCTGCATTAACGTAGTCTTCATCCGTGATGAAAATACCGTCGCCAATACCTGACTCAACAATTACGTCAGCCCCTAACAGCACATACGCTTTGACATTCGCGGGCAATAATCCACACCGCCGCTCTCGGCTAGCGGCCTCTTTTAAACACACTATTTTGGCCATAAATTTTCCTCATTCCTAAATTTAAGGTGCAACAATTCCTCCAACACATTTTGTCGGATAGAAGATAAATACCCACTCGGTGGGTTGTATAGGGTAACCCCAAACAAACAAAGCTAAGAATAGCTTTCCCAAAACTGTTTGGAGATGTAAAGTACCGGCGGTCGCCGGTACATGGGAGGCGAACGCTTAGTTAATATGTATCATCTAATTAACGTAATGCACTCACCTCAATGTGGTCCATATCATCGAACTCTTGGTTTTCACCACCCATAGCCCAAATGAACGTATAGTTAGACGTACCTACACCGCTGTGGATTGACCAGCTTGGTGACGCTATTGCTACTTCACTTTCTATTGGCAATGTACGCACTTCCGTTGGCTCACCCATTAAATGAAATACTTTTTCATCTTTTGGTAGGTCAAAGTACATATACACTTCAGTACGTCTAAAGTGAGTGTGCGGTGGCTTGGTATTCCAAACACTGCCCTTTTTAAGCTCTGTGATACCCATCACTAACTGACAGCTATCCACAATACCTGGGCGAATTGATTGGAAAATCGTGCGCTCATTCGAGGTCTCTTGAGAGCCAAGCTCAATAAACTTTGCCTTACTTTTTGGGACGTGCACGGTCTTAGTAACACGGTGTGCAGGATACGACGCTAAATAAAACTTTGCTGGGTTCGCTTCGTCTTTCGATGAAAACACCACCTCTTGGCTTTCTTTAGCAATATAGAGACTATCGCGGTTATTCATTGGGTACTCTGTACCATCAACGGTAATAAGTCCTTCGCCACCAATATTTATCACACCAGCTTCACGTCGTTGACAAAAATAGTCTGCGGCCAGCTCTTTATGTGTTGGCAAGACTATCGGCTCACCTGCGGGTGTAATGCCCCCAATCACAGCACGGTCAACATCGGTATAAGTTAAATTAATCTTACCGGCTTCAAATAATGGTGCTGTCACAAACGCATCACGTAACTCATCATTACGCATTGTCTTGTAGCTTCTAATATCCGCTGAGAACATAAAGTCCATAATTGCCCCTTTGTATAACTTGTTTATACATTTGAAATTTAAATAATGATGGCTTAGCGAGCCATCCAACCGCCATCAACTAACATGACATGGCCATTTACATAATTTGCTGCATTACTTGATAAAAAGACTGTCGCACCTGCTAGATCTTCTGGTTTACCCCAAATACCACTTGGAATACGAGCCGTAATACTCTCATGACGCTCTTTGTCTTGACGCAAGTTATAAGTGTTATCTGTTTCGAAGTACCCGGGCGCGATCGCATTTACCTGAATATTGCTCGATGCCCACTCGTTTGCTAAAGCTTTTGTTAACTGAGCTACACCACCTTTACTCGCTGCATAAGCTGGCACTGTAATTCCACCTGAGAAGCTCAGTAATGATGCGATATTGATGATTTTACCTGAGCCTTGTTCAAGCATATGCTTACCGGCTTCACGGCAAAATTTAAACACACCATTTAAATTTGTATTGATGACTTCATTCCAATCATCATCTGAAAACTCATGCGCTGGTGAACGTTTAATCGTACCGGCATTATTAACTAAAATATCTATTCGGCCGAACTCACGGATTGTATCTGCAACAGCTTGTTTGATTTGCTCGCCATCACCTTGATCACAACCAAGTGCCAAGCAACTCACACCCTTTTGTTTTAATAAAGAGATAGTGCTTTCAACATTTTCAGCCTTTGAGCCAATGGCTACAATTGTTGCGCCAGCTTCACCCAATGCAATTGCCATTGCTTGACCTAAACCACGGCTAGCTCCGGTAACAACTGCGACCTTATTCTCTAAACCAAACTGTTGTTGTAAATATGTGTTCATTACTAAATTCCTATTAAACGGTTTAAATAAATAGCCTTCTTAGATTAAACCTAAAAGTTGAGGTAAAAACTCACTAATCGAAGGAAAGATTGTGACTAAAACAAGTGCCACTACCATCGCTACGTATAATGGCAATATGGGTTTAACAATCTGACTGATTGAAACCTTACCAATACTGCAGCCAACAAATAGAACGCTACCTACCGGCGGTGTACACAGTCCTATTGATAAATTTAAGATCATCATTATGCCGAAGTGCAGAGGTGAGATGCCTAAACTTTCAGCAACAGGTAAAAATATTGGTGTAAATATCAATACCGCAGGCGTCATGTCCATAAAGGTGCCTATCAATAACAACGTAATATTAATTATTAATAGAATAACTAATGGATTCTCTGATAATGCTAGAAGTGTTTGGCTGATTGTCTGCGGGATCAACTCATAAGACATTAACCAAGACATTGCAGATGACGCACCGATTAACAACATGACAATAGCGGTTGTATTAACCGCTTTAAGTAAAATTGGATAAAGGTCTTTGTAGCTTAGCTCTTTATAAAAAACTAAAGACACAACCAATGAATAAAGTACAGCAATTGCGCCAGCTTCCGTTGGTGTGAAGAAGCCTCCAATGATTCCTCCGATGATTAAAACAATCAAAAATAGGCTTGGAATAGCACCAAATAAGGAAGGCCAAAACGGTCCGATTGACTCATTGGACAACGGCTGAATATTTTTACGTTTAACATATATTGCAGCGCCAGCGATGAGTAACAATGTCACTAAAAGGCCCGGTAAATATCCTGCAATAAACAAGGCAGCAATCGAAACCCCACCACTAGCAAGTGAGTAAATGATCAAAATATTACTTGGCGGGATCAACATACCTGTTGTGGCAGCGGTAACCGTCACAGCCGTGCTAAATGGTTTGTCATATCCCTCTTTTTTCATTGCCGGGATCATAAAACCACCAATAGCTGAAGTCGCAGCTACTGCAGAGCCTGATATAGAGCCAAAAAGAGCACATGAAATGACATTTACAAATGCTAAGCCACCTGGAAGTCGACCTACTAACACTTTTGCAAATTCAATCAACCTAAGTGCGATACCACCTTGCCCCATGATATACCCAGATAAGATGAAGTAAGGAATAGCGAGCAATGCGAAACTGTCTATACCAGCTGTTAGCCTTTGGGCAATTGTAGTAAGCGCAGGTAGTGTATCAATTGTCGCTAACATGGTTACTAATGTGGCAAATATAATAGCCAATGCTATCGGTAAATTAATTAACAGCAAAAGAGCAAAAACACCAAACAAAATTACACTAGTCATATGATGTCCTCCTGCTCTACTGAATAACTTGGAGCATTGAAAAAGAAATAAGTGCTATAGAGTAAAAATAGCAATCCACTTAGGGGTAATACGGTATACACACCGGCCATTGGTAAGTTCAAAACCGCCGAGTGCTGACCCAAAGTCCATGTGATGTGTACTAGATTAAGGCCACCAATTATCAACACAGTGATCGCAAATATAGCCACTAATAGACAACACAGCTGAAAAACAACTTTAGCTTTCGCTGCCGACAGGTTACGTACTATCAGGTCAAAGCCTAAGTGGCTTTGTTCTCGGTAAGCATATGCTCCTCCGAGTAAACTTATCCAAATAAGTAAGAAACGAGCTACTTCTTCAGTAAATGAGCTTGGCTGAGGTAGTACAAACCGTGTTAAAACTTGCCAAGTTACATCAATGACTAATAGCGCCATCATTAAAGCTAATAAAATCCGTAAAAAACGGTCAATTGTGTGTAAGACGTGCTCAAACTGTTTCACTTTGGCTCTCCCATAGCTTTTATATCTTTAATGAGAGGTTCTAGTATCGTACCTTCTAATGATTCATAAATAGGGCTTACGCTCTCTTGAAACAGTATTTTGTCTGCAGTAATGACTTCAACACCCGCTTCTTTTACTTTTTGTAAAGACATCTGGGTCGACTCTGCCCAAAGAACTTTCTGATATTCCGTGGCTTCGCTCATTGCTTGGCTTAACCATTGTTGCTCTTGTGGTTTAAGTTTATTCCACACCTTTGTACCAATAACGATTACGTCAGGGATAGAAGTATGTTCATCTAATAAATAATACTTACTGACCTCATAATGCTTAGAAAAATAAAAGCTGGGGGGGTTGTTCTCTGCACCACCGACTATTCCTTGTTGAAGTGCTGTATATAATTCACCCCAACTAACAGTCGTTGCCGCACCGCCCATAGTGTTAACCATACTTACAGCTGTTTTACTATTCATAACTCTTATTTTTAGCCCCTGAAGATCTTCAGGCTTCTCTACTTTTCGCTTTGTAGAGTAAAAACTACGACTACCTGCATCAAAGTATCCTAAGCCCTTAATCAAAAAGGGAGTACCGGCATCAAGTAAGTCTTGGCCAAGTTCACTATCTAAAGTTTTCCAATAATGTTCATCGTCGTTAAATAAATAGGGGAGGCTAAAAACTTTCATTTGTGGCACAAAAGCTTCAAGCGAGCTCGCAGAAACTTTCGTCATTCCCATACTACCAATTTGGAGGAGCTCAAGGACCTCACGCTCAGTACCCACTTGAGCTGACGGATAGATAATCAGGCGCATAGTGCCCCCTGATAACTCTTGCAGCACTTCATTCATATATACAAGTGACTTATGGACTGGATGTTTAGTATCTAAATGATGGGCTAAGCGAATTGAAGTTTGACTATCATCCTTACTACCGCACGCAGATAAAAGAAAAAGAACAAAAATAGTAGAAGCAAATCTAAAAAATTTCATAAATCACCACCTAATAAACATATATCGCGATTTATGATGGCACCCTTATACATGATGACCGTACTAGCACATTGCTGCCCAGCCTTAATACAAGCTTCGTCGTTTCGCCCTTGTAACTTAGCAGCTATATATGCTCCATTGAATGAATCACCAGCAGCGGTTGTATCAACTGGAGTTAGTACTGTTTCTAATGGATAAAATGTACATGCTTTATCTTTATAAAAATGACAACCGCGGTGACCATTCTTCACAACAACTTCAGAAGTGCCTGAATCCACCCAACGAGTAATACAATCTTCTATTGAATGGGTTCCATATAAAGCTTTTTCATCATCAAAGCTCAGTAATGCAATATCAGTTAACGACATCATCTTCGTAAAAACTTCTATTGCATCATGAGTACTCATCCAATTATTTATCCGGTAATTATTATCAAATATTACTATTCCGCCTTTTTTACGGTATTGAGATAGGCAATTAAATAGCGCAACTAAATCATCTTGAGGGTAAAGGGAAAGAGTTATTCCGCTTAGGAATATCATTTCATAAGATTTGATTTCATCTAATATGACAGGATAATCAGAAAGCATTGTGCGGGCAGGAGAGTTTTGTCTCCAATAGTTAAAGTAACGCTCACCATTTTCATCATTATTAATAATATATAGGCCAGGCAATTTACTGTTTTTAATTCTTACATGGTTAATACCCACACCTTCACTGCGCCAAGCGTCCAGCATATTTTGGCTGTAGGGATCATCACCTAATACGGAAAAATAATCGGCTTCGCCATTGCATCGACATAAATAAATAGCAGTGTTTAAAGTATCTCCGCCGAAGCCCATTTTAAATTGGTCATCACTTTGTTGACTCAATTCAATCATGCATTCACCTAGTACAGCTACTTTCACAATTACATCCTTAGATTAAATCTACATAAGCCACTATCGATAATTCACTGCTTTAGTATTCTTATTGTTCAAGAAGTATTTAGCTGAATGATTCTAACTGCAGGCTATGTGATTGTAAATGATTATATTGAGCGATAATGACTGAAAGTAATATTTTTGTCAAACTCGTAAATATTATATTAAGTGTTTTTTGTCTACTAGAACGCCCACTTAACTAATGGTTAATACGAAAAAGAAGTTAGAGGCTGCATCAAAAAAATCAAATCATGTCAAAAAATGTCTTTTGTGGTCAGGTGTGATATAGTTATATGACTAATTTTTTAATGGTTAATTTCTATTTAATATGAATAAATCTTCTGTAAGTATTGTCACCAATGAACAATCATTACCTATGCTAGAAAAGCATAGGCAACAATTAATCATAGACATTTTAGAGCAACGCCAGTTTGCGAGTGTGCGTAATCTAACTCAGTTGCTAAATGCTTCAGAAGCTACTATTAGACGTGATATTACTAAAATGTCTAAACGTGGTGAAATAACTAAAATTAGAGGCGGTGCAGAATCTATAACAGGAGAGAAGAAGAAAAAAAATATCTCTAGCTCTTCATTTGTTGTAGATAAGACAAAGCAAGCTAATACAAAAAAGCTTATTGCAAAACGTGCGGTTGAGTTATGTTCTGATGGTGACTCCATTATAATCAATGGTGGTAGCTCAACTTTTATGATGGGCGAATACCTTGCTAAGTTACAGTTAAATATACTTACAAACTCTTTTGTATTAGCTAACTACATTACGGAAAATAGTGATAACCAAGTTTCGTTACCTGGTGGCGAAATTTATAGAGATCAAGGCATTATTCTCAGCTCATATGAAAGTGATACCACCGAAAATTATCGGGCTACTATGATGTTTATGGGCACGCCAGGGATAGGGGAATTTGGAGTCATGGAGTCAGACCCATTGCTCATTAGATCAGAACAAAAATTAAAAAAGCAAACTGAGAAATTGGTTATTTTAGCTGACAGTACTAAGCTGGGTCAGCATAGTAATTTTATTTTTTGCCCGCTGTCTGAAGTCGACATTCTAATTACTGACTCGAATGCAGATAAAAAACTAATCAAGGACTTTGAAAGTCAGGGTATAGAGGTAATTATTGTACCCTGCGCCACACCGTAACCTCGAAACAGAAGCCCTTTTGTCTGGGGCTTCTTCTATGTTTATTACCAGTATACTCGCTCAAATCCTGTATTTCTTATGTAATCTCTGTTCTTAGGGTTATCTACTACTACGACTCCTAAAGATTCATTCGCTAATGACGCATCATTAAACTGAGGGTCATCGATAAACACCTTGTCAGGTACCCTAAGAGGATAGTTCTTTTGTTGTAAATATCTGTAAAAAGTATGTATTTTCACATCGCCCATATTAAAACACTCTACGGAAAATTTTTCCCAATTAGTATTAGTTGCTAATATAACAAGCCTATTATATTCAAACTGACTAATTAAGTTTCGCTCCACTAAAGCTGCTGTAAAACCCCTTGCTGCCTCAATATAGTTAGCTGTGCTTAATACGATCAAATCGCAGATCTGTATACTTTGCCTGAGTGCAATAATGGCTTGTTTTGGTACAAAATCCTTATCTATTAAGTCTAGGGTTAGCCTTTTAGCTGTATTAAAGATCTTCTCTTGTGCATTTTCAACACCCCGGAGTAAACCAAGTGCACCTACAAGTAGAGTATGCGAGTTTTCATACGTTTTACTTTTTGCTTCCCACGCTAAAACCATCGCTTTGAAAGCCGTTGGTTCACATAGCTCTTGCATAACTAAGAACCATAAATCATTGCCACTTTTAGTTAAAGTACCGTCAATATCAAATATGTGAGTACGCAAACCCTATATACTCCAGTTTAAATACAATATATAAATCAGCATTATTTTCAGCCTCTTCAACTTCATAAACACAACAAGTTCCAATCATTTACCATATATAAACGATTTCCGTTTAACCTGAATAACCCTGCAAAAGAAACCTAAAGTCTATAAGCATGCAGCTACGACTTATAGGTAGCTTGACGAGCAATTTTTGTATTTAACGCTAAATAGTAGACTTATTATAATATTCAACCTGCTCTTTAGAACCTATAGTTACGGGTACACGCTGATGAAGGGAAGTCGGCTTAATGGTTAAAATTGACTGACCTAAGCTTGTTGCTAAGCCCCCACTTTTTTCTACAAGTAAAGCAAGGGGGTTAGCTTCATATAGCAGCCTGATTTTGCCATTACTATTCCCGCTTCTAGTATCTTGTGGGTACAAGAATAATCCACCACGGCTAATAATGCGGTGAATATCACCTACCATAGCCGCATTCCATCTCATGGAAGAACCTGAAAATGCATCACTTTGATATAAGACCTCATCAAAATAACACTGAACCTTTTCTGGCCAGTAGCGATAGTTTGCAATATTCACTGCGAATTCTTTAGTTTTTCCCGGAATATCGAAGTTATTTTCTGTTAACAGGTAGCCTCCATGAGTAGAGTCTAGTGTGTAACAACGCGTTGGGCCTCCTGTCGTCATAACAAGTAGAGTTGAAGCACCGTAGAGGACATATCCGGCACACACCTGCTCTTCACCTTTTTGAGCAAATTGTAGCTCGCTATCATCAGGTACATCATCTTTTGCTTTGTATATTGTAAAAATAGTGCCTATTTGCCCATTAATATCAACATTAGACGAGCCGTCTAATGGGTCGAATGCAACGATATAAGGTGCCTTTGGTGTAGCAGCAACGACAAAGTCTTCTTCTTCTGAGGCAATGGCGCGAACAGAGTCGTCATTTAGCAGCATATCTTTGAGTAGCTGGTTTGCAATAACGTCCAATTTTTTTTGGACTTCTCCCTGAATATTCTCATCTAAGGTTGAGCCAAGTACACCAGCAAGCGCACCTTGACTAACTCTAAAGGAGATCTCTTTAGAAGCTGCTAGAATTGTTCTAATTAACATAATTAGTTCAATGTTAACGTTGTCTTTTTTTAGAGCTGGTATTAACCTTTCCAATTTTTCACCCTTCGTATTTTACTCAACTTAAAGCAGCTATAAAAAATTTTAGTTGTCAATTTTAAATACTTTTCATAGCAAGATGGTAATGAATCGCTTTAGCTCACTCACCATAAACCAGAGCTTATTTGGCATAGACAGCTTAAGTCGCCCAATATTCAATATCTTGAATATTACCCAGTTACTCCCAATAAAAATAAAAAGCATAAATAGCTTCATTACTTTCTATTCTAGGTAACTAACTGTTGATAATTAAAGAAGACAATATACTACCCATTTTTTTATGTGTATATTCAAGATAAAGTTATAAACTGTTTCCATTAAGGTCATAATAAAGAGGGTTTATGGTAGGGGCTTCAGAATTAGCTATCTTTGCTATAGTTGTTGAGGAAAACTCATTTAGCCAAGCCGCATTAAAAATGGGGCTATCAAAAACAGCTGTTAGCAAAAAAGTATCTGCTTTGGAAAGTAAGCTAAATACTCAGTTACTCTACAGAACAACAAGGAAGCTGAGCTTAACAGATGCAGGTAAACTACTTTATGAATATGCAAAAGGGATCAATCAGCAAGCAAATGATGCATTTAGTGCAGTGAACGAGCTTTCCAAAGAAGTTTCTGGGCATATTGTGATGTCAGTACCTACTATATCAGGAGAGCTGTTGCTGGCCGATTTAGTTGCAAAGTTTTGTAAGAAGTACCCTAAAGTCAGTATAGAGTTACGATTAGAGAATAAACTCGTTGACCTAGTTGATGAAGGAGTTGATTTAGCAATAAGAACTGCTATTTTAACAGACTCATCATTAATAGCAGTTCCGCTGTTAGAGTCAAATTGGGTTGTTTGCGCATCTCCAAAGTATTTAGCCGACGCTGAAGCTATCGTCGATATAAACAGCTTAAAAAAACACAATTGCTTATGTTATGACTTACAAGCTAACGGGAGTAATGAATGGCGCTTTACTCTAAATGAAGGTCTAACTTCAATAATAGTAAATGGCAGTATGTCATCTAATAATGCATTATCATTAAAAAAAGCAGCTCTTAATAACGTAGGCTTAATATACGTGCCTAAGTGTAGCGTCTATGAAGAACTAAAAAGCGGTAAATTGGTACAAGTTTTAAAAAACTATGAAACACGCTCTTTAGGTGTTTTTGCCGTATACCCTTATACACGCCATAAACCAGAGAAGATTACATTACTTATCGATGATATAAAACAAGCCTACCTTTCCCTAAAGCATATTTTTAGCTAAAGGCACTTACTTATACTAAAAATCAGAGGTTTCTTAGTAAAAGAAGCCTCTGATGGGCTAAATTTACTGCCTACTATTTAAAAAGTTAGCTCTTTCTTTAACCTCTATGGTTCTTTGATCTTCATACATTTTAATATATTCACCTGTGCGCTTGCGAAAATATTCAACTTTAGATTTATACTCAGGGAGTGAAGCTAAATTAAATTTCTCTTGGGGATCTTCAAGTAAGTTATAAAGTTGTAAATAGTTATTTTTATAAAAATCCACAAACTTCCAATTGTTTGTTCGTACACCCACCATCGGTGGTATAGATACTCTTTTAGGCTGATACATATGCTCAAAGAAAAACTCGTCTCGCCATAAAGAAACTTGTTCATCTTTAACTAAACTAACTAAGCTACTACCTTGGTAGGTTTCAGGTATTGCAACACTTGCGTAGTCTAAAATAGTAGGGGCTATATCAATGTTAAGCGCCGTTTCTTCAATATTACTCCCCTGATTTTTAGTGTTACGTGGATCGTAAATAATTAGAGGCACTCTCAGGTCCTCTTCCCAACCAAACCATTTACCTGCTAGTTGACGTTCATTAAGGCTATACCCGTTATCGCCCGTATAAATAACAACCGTATTTTTTAGCATATCTAGCTGCTCTAACTGCTTAATAATTTGACCAACACCTTCATCAACCGCACTGATTGCACGATAATGGCGTTTAATCATTTTTTGGTACATTGCGTCATTTGCATACCTGTACTTCCAACGGACACGACCAACAGATTTCTGTAAAAAATCAGGCAATGCTTCAAATGTCGCATCATCAGATAACTTTGCAGGAGGAATCGTTATATCACTATATAAGTTTTCGAATTTTGCTGGGTAGTGATATTGATCCTTTTTGTCACTATCAAGTGCATGAGGGTTCCAAAAGTTAACATTGAGTACCCAAGGCTTAGAAGAATTTTGCACATTTACAATGAAGTCTTTAGCTCTTTGCGCAATATAATGAGTTTGAGGAATTTCGCTACCTTTATAAGTATTTGTTTTTGAATGTAGCAGCGGCTCAAAGTAATCAAACCTTTCTGAAACCTCACCTGATAACTTAATTTCATATTTACCTACAAACCCAGACGTATATCCACTATCTTTTAATTTTTTTGGATAAATATTGTCAGATTCAATAGCACCGGTTGCTGGTCGGCTAAAAGTGAAGTCGTGAGTACGCTCTGTTAGCCCCGTCAATATACTAATACGGCTTGATGCACAAATAGGAGTAGTAACAAATGAATTAGAAAAGCTCACCCCCTGATTTGCTAACACATCTAAATTAGGTGTTTTTATAATAGGGTGGTTTTTGCCTAGCAAATCCCAACGATGATCATCAGCAAGAATAAAAAGAATATTAGGACGTTTATTAATCTTTTTTTCAACATCCTCTCGTTCAGTCCCATTAGAGTTAAACCCTATGGTAATTAAAGTTATTAAAAACAGCGTGTTAAAATACATTTTCATTTTATCCATCCATCAAATTACATCACTACACAGAATAAAAAATCAAAACCAATCACAATGATGACTTATTTAGCTTGAAAATGACAGTTTAAATGTTACTGTAAAAAAATAACCAATTAACATACACACACACAAAATGAATAAATCAAGACAATACAGTTTATTTAATAAGACGTTTGTTAAGGCATTAATTCTCACATTAATTATGTGCTTTAACGCAGCGTGCACCAGTGAAAGAGAAACACCACATTCACAGCAAGCCTATGAACTAATTGCAGCTCCCGTTGAATTAAAAGTAGGCGAAGGCTTTGAATCACCTGTAGGTTATTATGAAAGTAAGCCTCGTTTTTCATGGGAAATTTCGCAAAATACGCATTCAAATTTTCAGTCGGCCTATCAAATTCAAGTAAGTAGTACTTTAAACAAATTTAATACACAACCAGATTTATGGGATAGTAAAAAAGTAAACTCATCAAACACAAGTTGGGTTCAATACCAAGGCTTGCCGCTTAACTCTAGGCAGCAATTGTATTGGCGAGTAAAAGTATGGAATGAAAAGAATCAAGTATCGCAATGGAGTAAACCTCAAAGTATAGAGCTCGGGCTGTTAAGTAACAAAGATTGGCAAGCTCAATGGATTGGACATCCCAACACTCAACAGACTCAAAACCCCTCAAAAAGTACTATCGCAACTCCCCAGTATTTTAGAAAGTCATTCAATATAAACAAAAAAATACAACAGGCTCGCCTTTATATTACGTCTAAAGGTGTATTTAAACCTTTTATTAATGGTGAAGAAGTTTCTAAAATCGATGTAATGACACCGGGTTGGACACCATACAATAAACGAATTGAAACGCTTACATATGATCTGACTGACAAACTAACACAAGGCGAAAATACCTTTGCATCAATATTAGCGGGTGGCTGGTTTTCAGCGCGGATTGCTGATTTAAAAGATACAGATCATATTCACTCCCCTCTTTTACTTGCTCAGCTCGAAGTACAATTTACAGATGGCTCTAAACAAGTAGTTACAACTGATGAGTCTTGGAAAGTAACGCAAAATGGTCCTATTCGTTTTGCAAGTAATTATGACGGTGAGCACTACTCGCAGGCAAAAGAGCAGCCAAATTGGAATAAGCAAAACTTTGACAGTTCTGCATGGCCAAGCGTTTATACAAAAAATTTAGACCCAGCGATTAAACTTAGCCCAAAAAGACACGAACCAATCAGAGTTATCAGTGAGCTATCGCCAATAAAGATATTGAACCTTAGCAAAAGCAGTGTTGTGTTTGATTTTGGTCAAAATATGGTTGGAGTCCCTGAAATTAGCGTACCAGCAGTTGCAAACCAAAAAATAAAAATTGAATTTGCCGAAGCATTGCATATGGGCGAATTTTATACTGACAACTACCGTAGTGCATTATCAACTAACTACTTCACGCCATCAAAATCAGGGCGTATTAAATACAAACCAACTTTTACCTTTCATGGATACAGATACATCAAACTATCAGGATTTGATACCTCAAAAGTCCCTTCTAAGGACTGGGTAAAAGCGCTTGTACAACATTCTGATATTAAACTTTACGATAATTTTAGCTCTTCACATTCTAAGTTAAATAAGCTTTTCAGTAATATTAACTGGGGCCTTAAGAGTAACTTTTATGATGTTCCCCTAGACTGCCCTCAGCGAGATGAACGACTTGGTTGGACTGGCGATGCCAATGCATTTGTTACACCTTCAATGTATATGGCTGACTCATATGGCTTTTGGTCAGCTTGGTTAGAGAGCATGCGTGAAGAACAAACAGATAATGGAAAAATTCCTTTATATATTCCTTATGTTGAATGGATTAAGTGGACCTCTTCAGGCTGGGGCGACGCTGCTACTATTATTCCTTGGGAATTGTACATAATGACTGGTGATAAATCGGTGCTCGCAGATAACTACGACATGATGAAAAATTGGTTAAAGTACCACGAGAGCCAAAGTAATAATCATATTTCTAACATGCAAACGTTTGGTGACTGGTTACAACCTTACCCTAAAGCGCAGGGGAAAAAAGCAAACCGAGGAGATACCGATTTTAGCCTAATTGGTACAGCCTTTTACGCTCGCTCTATTGAGCTAACGCTAAATACAGCCAAAGTACTTAATCGTAAAAATGACGTAGAACAACTAACGGAGTTACATCAACAGATAAAAACCGCCTTTAGAAACACATTTTTTGATCAAAACCTAATACCAAAGAAAGGCGAACCAACACAAACAGCTTACTTACTTGCTTTAGAGTTCAATTTACTTGAGCAAACAGACATTGAAAAAGCACAAGAGCAGCTAATTGAACTTATTCAAAAAGCCGATAATCACCTTCGCACAGGTTTCTTAGGCACACCATTACTAGCTTCAGCTTTACAAAAAGCAGGTCGTAGTGATTTAGTCTATGAATTACTGTTTAAAGAAAGCTATCCATCATGGTTTTATTCAATTAACAATGGCGCAACAACAACGTGGGAGCGCTGGAACTCATATTCGCTAGAAGATGGATTTAACCCGCAAGGTATGAACTCCCTCAACCACTATGCTTATGGCACTATTTCAAGATGGTTTTATGAAGGAATATTGGGTGTTACTCCTATAGAAGCGGGATTTAAAGAGTTTAAAGTATCTCCACAATTTTCTCAGTATCTAAATGAGGTTGGCGGAACAATACAAACAATCAATGGTGCCATTGAACTAAGTTGGACATTAAAGGGGGATCAAGCATCTATTTCTCTCACAGTACCTAAAAACTCTACAGCAATACTAGATTTGGCTCATTTAAGCGATGTAACGGTTTTACAGCAAAGTAAAAACGTTACTCATAAGACAAGATTAACACCAGGTGAGTATGTAATAAATGGCAAAATTTAACGCAATTGCGGCATCATTAATGCTTACACTCACAGCATGCAGTACAAGCCAAAATCAACATGCTTTGGATGATACTAGTGGCAAAGAACCATTAAATGTACTCGTTTTTATGATCGATGATTTACGAAGTGACCTTGGTACTTATGGACACGAGCATGTAAAAAGTCCAAATATTAATAAACTGGCCAATGAAGGCGTTAAGTTTACTAACGCTTATGCACAACAAGCTATTTGCGGGCCATCACGAGTTAGTATTATGACAGGGTTGCGCCCTGAGACAACCGGATTATATACAATTCGAAAAGATGGCCGCTTACGCCCCAATCAACCTGATGTTGTTTCTATGCCGCAGCTTTTTAAAGAAAACGGCTACAAGACTATCAGCATAGGTAAGGTTTATCATAGTGTAACGGACGATCAGGAAAACTGGTCAACGCATATTAAAAAGCTTGATAACTTTTACGCGAATCCTGAAAACGCCAAAACGCGCTTTGCTTATGAAGCCGGCGACGTAGATGACAACTTTTATAAAGATGGCAAAGTAGCAGCGGATGCAATCAATACTCTAAAACAACTTGAAGATGATAAATTTTTAATGTTTGTCGGTTTTAGTAAGCCACACCTCCCCTTTAATGCCCCAAAAAAATATTGGGACCTCTATGATCGAGAACAGTTCAGTGTTCCTAGTAGAGATAAACCAGACAATATGTATAGGCTAGCTCTCACCAAATGGGGGGAACTTCGCATGTATGGCGGTATTCCGAAAAAAGGGGATGTTGATGATGAGCTGACTAAAACGCTTATTCACGCTTACTACGCATCGGTCAGTTACATGGATGCGCAAGTTGGCCGTGTCATGAAAGCGTTAGAGGAAATGGGATTACGTGACAATACAATGGTCGTGTTTATGAGCGATCACGGATACAAGTTGGGCGAGTACGGTGCATGGAATAAACACACCAATATGCAGTTAGATACGAAAGTGCCTCTTATCATCAGCCGAGAGCTATCCCATGATAGTCGCCAAGCTGGTGTAACATCAAACGCACTCGTTGAAAACGTTGATATTTTTCCTTCTGTAGCTCAAGCAGCCGGGCTCCCCATTCCTAAAATAGATGGTAAAAGCTTATTAACCGTAGCTGATAGCCCTGATATGCCATTCAAGAAAGCGGCTTATAGTTTATTTAATCGTGGAAAAATCATGGGAGTAACAGTAACGGATGGCCTTTGGCGCTATACAGAATGGCGTGATGCTAAAACGCAAGAGATTAAGAGTACTGAGCTCTACAATCACACTACCAGCGATGTAGCAACCATCAATGTGTCTGGACAGAGACAATATCAAGCGCTTGAACAAGAGTTAAAAACTCTTTTACATGAAAAATTTCCACAAGACGCTCCATCGTTTTATGAAAAACGTCACATAAAAAACAATTAAGAAACAACAATGAAACTACTTCAACACACACTAATTACACTCTGTATATATATTTCAGGCTGCCAATCGCCAGACGATACATCACTCAAAGATAATACAACCACACAGCAAAATGAAATTGCGCAGACTTTGACTGCTGATTTCACCTCAGATAAAGAAAAGCTAGGTGAGATTTATGATTTTTTTGATATCGCAGTAAGGACCGAGCGTGGTAACCCTAAATCTAAACCAGCTACCTTTGGTCGAAAGGCCAAAGTTAATACTGTTCGCATGTTAGGTGGATGGTACAACCAAGATCTTACTGGTGATACGTATATTTGGGACGGAGAAAAATACGTCTACAATTTCAAAGCGGCGACTGATCGCATTGATAGTTGGCTTGAGAATGATTGGGATATATTTCAGATCGTACTGGATAACCCTCCTTGGGCATTCCAACGTGGCTATACTTTTGTCGAAGAGTCAGATGGCATACACTATTTAGCCAAAGACCGAATCGGCGTATATGGTAACGGTTTACCACCAAAAGGCGCAAAAGCTTGGCATAACTATATTTCAGCATTCATAAAGCACTTAGTTTCAACCTATGGCGAAGAAAAAGTAAATAGTTGGCGATTCAGAATTGGCTCAGAAATAGACACAAGACCACAACACTGGGCTGCAACACAGCAAGAATTTTTTGAACATTATCAAAATACAGTTTCAGCAATAAAATCAGTGCTTCCTAATGCCTTAGTGGGCACTCACTTTAGAGAAGCCACACATAAAAGTAAGTATATTGACTACACAGGTAATACCGAAGATGCTTATGCTCCTAACTTTGTACGTTGGGCAAAACAAAATAATGTACCGTATGATTTTTTAGCTATTTCATATTATCCGCATATCACTCATCCACAAGAAATGGACATGCATGAGGTCTATCAAAAGCAAATAGCCCCGATTCTCGAACACCCTGACTACAACACAAATGCTGACTTTGAAATTCATGAATATAAGTTCATCGTAAAAATGAAACGTGCGGGATTCGTGAGTGTGGCAACGTCACATAACTCCGCATTTTTTGCCATGTTGTCAAAAATGATGCTAGAGAAAAATATAAAAGACATTTACCAATGGGGAAATGCCAGAGATGGCTCGTACAGCCCTGAAGCAATGACGCAACTAGCACTCAACGATATGGTTGGAAATACTTTCTATCGTAATACACAAGATAAAACTCAATCCGACAATGGAAATTACATCGACGGCATATTTTCTCAAAAGCTGAACAACCAAGATATTGATATTCTTATTTTCAGTTTTAATAAAGACAATATGGAGTATCAAAAGCCTGAGCCAATTAAGCTATCAATGCATGTCGATAAACCTGCCGGTACCCAATTTAAATATCGAGTCGCCCAGATTGATAACACGAGTAATATCGATCAATTATTTTTTGCAGATCACCCTGAAGCATTGATAACGCAAAGCCAAGGTGGATGGCGTAAAAACGATGCTCACCCAACAGCTTCGGCCACAAATTCATTAAACGAAACCGGGCTCAAAGTTTATAAAGAAAGCCTATCCAAATATGGACAAATCAACTCCCTTAATTGGGGTGAATGGCGTACCTCTCGAACCAAAAAGAATGGGCAACATGAAAACTCTACAGTAGAGATTAAAAACACCCTCCCTTCTTTTGCCGTGCAAAAGTATCAAGTCCAATGGTAGAGCACTTATAAAAACAAGAATCAGTAGGAATTAAAAATCATGCAAAATAAATACTATCAGTTAGCAGCGTTGTCACTACTTCTATCAGGCTGTGGTACCAACAACCAAACAGAAACTATCTCAGAGGAGCAACACAGCTCACAAGGCTACTCTGTCGGTAAACATAGTGAACGTTCTGATACCGTCACCTATGAGTCATTTGAAAATAAAGGATGGAATGCACAGAATACGACCTTAAGTATAAGCACTCACCAGCCTGGCCTTGATACGTCACTGCCAAAAAACTTTTTATTTACACAGTTTCAGGGCCCTCACTCTTTCTCGATTGAAAACACAATCGCGCGTTATGGAGACTCTTCAGCGAAGCTACATTGGCATCACAATGAGCCAGAAAAATACAATGGTGATCCACAAGTCCTCGACAACACCGATAGAAAAGCAATGCTTCATGGGCACAAAGCTAGTAGCACATTAGCGACTGTTTGGTATGGCTTCAGTGTCTACTTTCCTAGCGAAAAAACACAAATAGAGGGTGATCAAGGAGCTCTATTCTTCCAAATACATGGTGCGAGAGATAAAAATAAAGAGCCAAACCGTATCCCACCACTTTCAATAAATATAATTAAAAATGGCTTTAACATTGGTTACTCTTGGGATAGCAAAAAAATAAGTACCAGTAGCCAAGGTGAAGGAAGACAAGATTTTGACGTACCAGCCAAGTTAGTCGATTACCAAGACCGCTGGGTTGATTTTGTTATCAATGTAAAAACAAATCCTTTTGAAAATAAAGGGGCTATTAATATTTGGGTGGATGGCGAACAAATAGTTGACCGAACAAATATTAAAATTGGCTATAACGATGACATGGGAGTCTACCCCTCATTTGGTTGGTACTTATGGGGTAACTACGCCAATAGAAATAAAGACATGGTTATGTACCTTGATGAAGTTCGTCAAGCCGAAGGGGAAGATATTAACTATCATGACGTTGCGCCTAAAGCTAACTAATAATGCGTTCTAAAGTGGTTAAGCTAAACACTAAATTAGTACCGTAAGTTTTTATAGAGAACAATATGAAATTTAAATCACATACCATTATGCCATTAGCTGTAGCTGTATTTTCGTTTAATACACTAGCAGAGCAAATATCCTCTGAAGTGTTTAAAAATCCGACCCCAAATTACTCACCTAAAACTTGGATGCATGCCATGAACGGTAATATGAGTAAGCCAGGATTTACTGAAGATTTTAAAGCTATGAAAGAAGCAGGTATTGGCGGTGCTATTTTTTTTCATGTGCACCGTCGTAATAAACCCTATTCATCTGATGGCCCTATTCGTTTTGGAACAGACGAGTTTTATGATCACATTGTTCATGCTGCCGCACAAGCTGATAAAAATGATATTGAGTTTGGTATTCATAACGCCGATGGCTGGACTTCAAGTGGTGGGCCTTGGGTAACCCCTGAAATGTCAATGAAGCGTATTACTTGGTCAGAACAAGCAGTGCAAATAAATCAAGATGGTACTAAGATTCTTCCACCGCAACCTGGCTTTTATGAGCAGTTTTATCGCGATGTCGCCGTTATTGCGCTACCCGCAAATAAATATAATCAAAGTAATGCCTTTGAAAATGCAAAAGTGACCGTCTCAGATCCTACATTAAACCCTGCTTTACTGACTGACAATGACTGGGATAGCACGTTAACGTTCAACCAAAACAAAGAAGATAACTACTGGGTACAAGTCGAAGTTGATCAGCCAACCACATTACGCAGTTTACACATTGAAATCCCAAACCGTCATGGTGATGCGGCCTTGCAAATATCTGCTGATGGTATTAATTTTACCACCGTCGTTAAAAAGTTAAGGCGCCCTCGCCCAGGTGCTAGATTATGGGCTTTTAGCCCGCAACTTGTTAGTGATAAAACAGATGGCTATAAAGCTAAATATTTTCGCTTAGTTTTCGATAAACCAATTACACTTAAACGATTCGACTTATGGTCTGTACCACGAATTGATGATTGGTTTTCAATGAATTCGATGGAACGGGGCCGCGTAAGTTTAGCACCAAAAATCAATCCGTTAGCAATAACCAAAGCAAAAGATGTTTTAGTATTAAACCGTGGCGAGTTACCCAAAAATGGCATAAAACTCCCTAAAGGAGACTGGCGCATCTTGCGTTTTGGTTATACCAGCACCGGCGCTTATAACGTCCCCGCCACTGTTGAAGGCGAAGGGTTAGAAGTGGATAAATTTGATGCCAAAGCCCTACAGTTTCACTTTGATGCTTTTGTAGGTAAGTTAATGAAAAAAGTGCAAGCAAAAGGCATCAAGTCACTTAAAACTACTGAAATTGACAGTTATGAAGTGGGCGGACAAAACTGGACCGCAGGTATAGAAAACACTTTCCAAGAAAAGTTTGGTTACGACCTTATCAAATGGTTACCCTTATTAACCGGCCGTGTGATTGAATCACCTGAGCATACGGGAGCTATTTTACAAGAGTTACGTCAACATCAGTCTGATTTAATGGTTGAAAACTACTTTGGTGAATTTACCCGTTTATCTCACCTATATGGTTTAGAGGCATACATTGAACCTTATGGTTGGGGGCCATTTGATGAACTAGCCTCAGGTGGTAAAGCAGACCGCTTAATGGGTGAATTTTGGGTAAAATCATTCCCAGGAACAGATAAGGTCTATCATGGGCGAACCAGTGCTGCTATTTCATCTGGTCATATTTACGGTAAAAAAATCATTTCCGCGGAATCATTTACCTCAACAACCGTAAACTGGAAAGGTCACCCATACTTCTATAAGCATCATGGTGATCATATGTGGGCACGAGGCATTAACGAAACCATGTTCCATCGTTTTGCCCATCAGCCTAATAATCATATTAAGCCAGGTATGACAATGGACTCAATTGGGTCTCATATCGATCGTACTCAAACATGGTGGAATAATGGTGGCACGCATTGGTTTAAATATTTAGCCCGCGGATCTTACCTATTACAACAAGGTGTGCCAGACGCCGATTTTTTAGTGCACTTAGGTGACGTGGCACCAGTACGAGGAAATAGCGGTGTTGAAATACCCGCAGGCTATGGACACGACTTTACCAACACCGATGTTTTGCTTAATCGTGTCAATGTAAAAGATGGTTGGTTAGTCCTACCTGAAGGCACACGCTATAAAGCGCTTTACCTCACTAAAACTCATTACCTTCACTTAAAAACGTTAAAACGTATCCAAGAACTCGTTGCAGCTGGTGCAACTGTCATTGGTAGTAAGCCAAAAGAAGTTATTGGTTTTAGCGAATGGCAAAATAGAACCGAATTTAACAAAATTGCTAATAAACTTTGGCCAAACACCTCAAACACTATAAACCCATACCAAAAAGGGATTGTAAGCAACGCCACTCTTGAAGAGTCTATTAAGCAGTTAAAATTACAACCCGATTTACTGATAAACGATGAACCCGTCAAAGTATTTGCTAAACGTCGGATTGATGGGAACAACTTATACTTTTTTCATAGTGAAAAGCCAGAATTTCAACAAATCACTGTCGATATCCGTGACGGAGATGGTACTCCAGAAATCTGGAATAATAATGATGGCACAATTGAGCAGATCAAAAGTTTCCGCAGGACCGGTAATCGAATCATCATTGATTTAGCACTTGAACCTTACGCCAGTCGTTTTATTTTGATCCGTCGAGATAGTAAAGCACCACAATACACCGGTGCCTACTCTCAACTGGTTAAGGATATATACCTAAACGCTGAAAAAGCAGCGAAAATAAAAGAGCTGTCTGGCCCGTGGAATATTAAGTTTGATCAAAAATTGGCAGGTCCAGGATTAGTTACATTTGATAAATTACAAGATTGGAGCACACGCTCAGAAGAAGGTATCAAGCATTATTCTGGCACCGCTCAGTATTCCAAATCGTTCTCTATTACTAAACAGCAAATCAATGCTGATAAAGCTATTTATCTTGATTTAGGTGAGGTGCAGCAAATAGCTGAAGTCACACTCAATGGTAAAAAGTTAGGCACATTATGGAAACCACCGTTCGCTTTAAACATCAGTAAAGTGATCAAAGCTGGTAACAACGAACTCGAAATAAAAGTAACCAATACATGGGTTAACCGATTAATTGGTGACGAAGCCCTACCAGATACTAGTGGCTATAAAATGACAGGCAAAACGGTGCCTTGGCTCAATGCAAATGAGCCACCGCCAAAAAGCGAAAGAGTTACATTTACCGGCTTTAATTTCTTTACAAAAGAGAAATCTAAAATCCTACAAACCTCTGGATTAATTGGTCCTGTGCGTGTTGTTCAGTTAAATGATTAACACATGTATACAAGCACACAATTTCACAGCGCAATATTAAAGTTTAATATTGCGCTTGGACATGCTAGCGTCCCTAAAATAAATATTGTGCAAACTATAAGTTAATATTCGGTTTAGCATCTGCTATAAATAATTGATACAGAGTTTCTGTTCACAATTGGAAATTTTATGCAGTTAGACTTCTGTGTTTTAGTAAATTTATGATTTAGCATTATTGCTAATACTATTAAATATCTAACAACGTCAAAATATCGGAAATAATAAGCTTATTATTAGTGCTCTGTGAAGGGTCATTGCCCATATAAGATAGCTGGCTAACTAAAGCCTCGATATTCCCTAGTTTAGATTGATCAGATATTGCTAAGTTTCTAATAACAGAAAGAATATGATTGCTTGCTTCAGATCTAACTAATAAATCGTATACCGAAAAATCAGCATTAGAAGTATTGTTCAGTAATACTTCTAATGCTGTATTTTTTATATTGGGATTTTCTGAATACTCGTATAGAGCTTTAATAGAGTCTTGATGTGAATTTGCTAATTTACTGTATGCTGCATCGGCTAAAAATTTTAATAATTGAAGCTGTTCAATTTCACTTAAATATATATTAAACACTGTATTCAACAGTTGTGTTTGCGCATCTGTATCATCTAATTCAAATAACAAGTTAATTGCAAAAACGCGATTTTCAACAATATCGTGATATAGCAACTCCTCTATCACTGCTTTAATTTGCTCTGTTGTTCCATGCGCTAAAATTCTTTGTAAGTAAATACGATGCTCGCCATGCGGCAAATCAGCTAGTGTATTAAGTAATTGATAATAAATATCAGATTGAGATGCTGCTAACTGAGCCACTTCAATCATTGTGGCCTCCGACGATGAAATTATATCGTCATTTGGCATAGGGTTACCTAACCTTTCTATCCAGCTGTGTATATCTTTAGTATGTCTGTTAATTCTGGGATCTTGTTTATGCAAAATGGGCGGCGGTATAATAATGTTTTTTTCTACCAATAACGCCTTTTTTAAATAGGTATCTTCTGAGTCATCAATACTCAATCTCTTCAAATCATCTGGTGCGTCATAAGTCAATTGCAGTGCTTGCTGCGCGCAGAGTGATACAAATAAAGTTACACCTAATAAAAGTGCAACTTTACGTAATGTTATTATAAACACTAACAAGTAACCATTATTCGTTTGCAGAACGAATATCGATGTAACTGTTGTAGGTATTACCTGTGATACTAATAGGTGCATTACCTTGCTTAGACAATGCAATTACTGTTTTATTGCGTCTTTGCGAAGTTGAGCCATCAGCACTGAAATTATTATTTCTCATCTGATTTAAAGTACCATCAAGGTTCTCAAAAGTTACACCTCTATATTTACCGCCACCGCCTAACGCACTTTCTGAACCAGCAACTTTGCCACCTAAGTTAATAATGGCGTTACCATTTACTTTCGAGTTACGCGTATTTTCTAATAATATCCCTCTTACCGAGCGATTGATTTCGTTATTTTCAATTGTAATATTAGACGCCACACGGCCAGGTAAATTTTGCTTAATGCTAAGCCCAACTGCAGTGTCTACAATCTCGTTACCGCGCATCACTATGCCATCAGCACCACGCTTAGAAGATATACCGTCATATGCACGCTTAATAATATTATTTATTAAGTGGTACTCACTTCGCATATTCGCATTCTGTCCATTAGCAGATACATAAATACCCGCATCGCGAATACCGTAAAACTCACTGTTTCTTACTTCACCACGTTTTACAGAGCTAATAAATACACCACTGTCACCGCCCGCATCCGAAAAAACCTTTCCTGAGCCTAACGTTCCGCGCATGAGCACATCATCAACAAGTGCGTTATCTATTCGCTGAGGTCCATTTGTCCATGCCCCCCTTATAGATAATGCATCACCTGTTTTCTGAACTCCTTGCCTAGAAGATGGTACAAGGCTTTGAATTGGCACAACGGCTGAGTTATCAGATTTTGAAAACTCAAAATAACCACCTTTCCAACTTACATTTGCGTTTCGCTTATTAGAATAACGACATTGATCAGAAGCGCTTTTCACCGCATCAATACTAAACATGTCTCCATCAAGTCCAGCAGCCGAAGTAAAGGTAGCTCCTGATGCATTCACCGTTAAATCTTTTCTAACAACGATAGTAATAGGTTTAGATATAGTAAAATCACCAGTGATTGTAATTGGAACACCGGTATTAGTAGCTCTTTGCAACGCCTCAACAAGTTGTGAATAATTTCCGCTGGCGGGATTAAACGGCTTTTTGGTGCAACTATTTTGCACAGCTTGCGCTAAACCTGATGTCGCTGACAGCGATAGAGCCATACTAAGGAATCCCAAAAGTTTTATTTTTTTCATTTTATACCTTGCATTAATTGATTGAATATGACTAAAAACCAATTATTTTGACTTAAATGGATTGTTATTGAATATTACGAAATTAGCAAATATTTAACAAGTAAAATCGTTCCCAAAATAGATGCAGTGTAGGATGTGGTTTTTGCAGTAAAAATATACATATACGAATGTATTAGTAGTGAGTTATACGTTTTCCAATTAAAGGCTTTATGAAAACATATATTGAAAAAATAATTTGATATAATGAATAATGTATTCATTATTAGAATTTTCGCATATGTAAACATTGATAAATTTACTTAGCTTCAGTTACAAAAAATAATCTGTCTGATTTATTCTTGCTCTACTAGACAAAATTCTTGTTTGGTTAAAGAATTCTATATTTGATCGTCTTCATTGAATTATTCAATACAAAATAAATCGCTAGAATAGCGTGAACCATACTTAATAAAAAATATGGTGCATTGAACGCATTTTGTTTTTCATATAATTAATAGAAACCCTAATAAATAGGTTTTCCTATAGCTCAGAACAACTATTAATATGAAACCAAAGATTGCGGACCCAAATCATTTATTGACTTTGCGCCAGTCAATGTCATGGCTACTCTCATTTCTTTTTCGTAAAGGTCTAGTAGATGCTCAACACCTTTTTGACCATTTGTCGCTAAGGCATATATGTAAGAGCGACCTAACATAGCGGAGTCAGCGCCTAAGGCCAACATTCTTACAACATCAAGTCCATTTCTGATACCTGAGTCTACGAGAATTTTAATATCACCTTTCACTGCATCAGCAATTTTAGGTAGTGCTCTTACCGACGACATAACACCATCTAATTGCCTACCACCATGATTAGAGACTACGATACCATCAGCGCCGAATCGAACGGCATCTTTCGCGTCTTCTTCATCTAAAATACCCTTAATGATCATTGGACCATCCCAAAAATCTCTTATCCACTCAAGATCTTTCCAGCTAATCGATGGGTCAAAGTTGTTACCAAGCCAACCAATATAATCGACTAAAGACGTTTTTTCGTTACGATATGCAGAAATATTTCCAAGATCGTGAGGTTTACCCATTAAACCCACATCCATAGCCCAGCGAGGATGTGTCATAGCTTGTAATATTCGTTTCGATGCTGCGAATGGACCACTCATGCCAGAGTGCATATCTCGGTACCGCGCACCTGGTACAGGCATATCTACTGTAAATACAAGGGTTTTTACGCCAGAAGCCTTTGCTCTTTCGAGCGCATTTTTCATAAAGCCTCGGTCTTTCAAAACATACAACTGAAACCACATTGCGCGGTCAATGTTAGGAGTAACTTCTTCAATTGGACACACTGACACGGTAGACATTGTAAAAGGGATACCTTTATTTTCAGCAGCCTTAGCGGCTTGAACTTCCCCACGCCGTGCATACATGCCTGTTAAGCCTACAGGTGCCAAAATTAAAGGTAGGTCTAACTTCTCCCCAAATAGTTCTGCACTTAAATCTAAGTCAGACATATCTTTTAAAACACGCTGCCTTAAGGCTACATCAGATAAATCTTGTACATTTCTGTTTAGAGTATGTTCTTTGTATGAGCCTCCATCAATATAATGAAATAAAAAAGGAGGTAGTTTAGCTTTAGCAGCTTTGCGGTAATCTGTAGAGGCTGAAATAATCATTTTACTTCCAATAGAACATATAGTTATTGTGTATTGGATAAATATACGCCACTTAATATTGACTGTATATTAGCAATAATAAAAAAGACTGTTTCTTAAATACGGCTAATAGCTTAACTTTTATTCAACCACGGTGTTATTTCATACGCTTTATATTTAAAAATTTTCACTCTACTAATCTATACCCTACTGCAGGTTCAGTTAGAATATGTACTGGGTTAGCAGGGTTAACCTCTAGCTTTTGCCTAAGCTGTGCTATGTGGACACGAACATATTCAGGGCGTTCAACATATTGCTCACCCCAAACATCACTCAAAATAGCGTTATGTGTTAAAACTTTATCCTTATTTTGAAACAACAAAAGTAAAATTTTATATTCTTTGTTAGTCAGTTTTACTTCGTTGTTGTTACGCATCACTATATGCTTATGAGGATCAATGGTTATTTGCCCGCATTGCAATACCATACTTGGCTGCGTATTAGCCCTTAATAGTACTCGCATTCTAGCTAACAACTCATTTGCACTAAAAGGCTTTGTAATATAGTCATTAGCCCCATTATCCAGAGCGGTTACTTTTTCAACTTCACCATCACGAGCAGAGAGAACTAATATTGGGATTTGACACCATTGACGTGCCTCAATTAACCAAGCTTGACCATCCATATCAAGTAGTCCTAAATCTAGCAGGACTAAATCAAAGTTTTGCTCACTCATTAACGCAAACCCATCAAGCCCTTTGGCTCGGATAAATACGTTATACCCACTAGCTTTTAATAGTGTTTTTAAAAAACTTTGTAATGGTGGTGAGTCTTCAAGAATCAAAACATTAGCCATGCTTACCTCCCCAGCTTAGAGTTGCTGTAGCTATTTTCGTTTGGGCATCCATTCTTAACATAAACTCACCTTGATGAAACTTTGCAACTACATCACAAATTACACTGCCGAGCCCAACACCTTCATCTGCACTAGCCCGTTTATTCACTATTTGGTTACTAACTGATATTTGATAATGCACTACATTATCGGTTTCCTTTGTAGTAAATTGCACTGTGGCTACACCATCTCCATAACGCGCAGCGTTTTCGAATATATTTGCGAGCGCTATTTCAAGCAGCGTTATATCACCTAAACATTCCATAGCCTTATCAAACGCTAGATCTAAATTAAAGTTGCTCAATTGCTGTTGCCTACGACCCTTAGCCTCTGTAACTAAGGTGTGGACATTAATCGTTTGCCATACTAACTGTTCACCGATTTTATTTACTCGGCTTAACTCCATTACTTTATTGAAGTGCTGATTTAAAATTTCACTTTGTTCATAAATATTTTTTGCTTGCTCAGTAATGATGTCCTGATTTAATTCGATATTTTCATCGGCTAACATACTCGATGAGCCCATAATAGTCGCCAGAGGTGTTCTTAAGTCATGCGATAAGCTACGAAGCAACGCGTTTTTAGCTCCCTCCAACTCAGCTTTTACTTGCATAGCAGCGGATTCACTTCTTAGTATTGAGTTTTCGTGAACCTGAAATAACAATGACAGCGCAGTATCTATAAATGCTCGCTTTTCTGTTGTCAGCCTCGTATTGGTATAAAATCCGCCCCACTGACTATTATGTTTAACAGTAAAATACTCTTCACAATTTTTAGCAATATCTTCTTCACTACCCCACTTTAGTGAAATACCTAAATGCCCCTTTATCGCTTCAGTAAATACTGTGCGTTGCTGAGCTATATCATCTAGACCATTGAGTACTTTGGCTAACTCGTATAAACACCGAGTGTTATTAGCATGTAATTGAGTATCTCTAACATTCTTGCTTAGCTCTCCAGCTAAATGACTAATCATTAACCCTACAATCAGCATGACAATAAAGGTAACTAAGTACTCAATTTTTTCGATATGAAACGTAAAATAAGGCGTCACAAAAAACCAGTCAGTACATGCCACACTCACTAATGTTGTTATCGCCGCCAAAGCCGCATTTTGACGCACAGCTACCCATGCGACCCAAAGTAATTGCAACATAACAATATCGGTTGTGGTTAACCAATCTCGCATAGGGAAAATAGCTAATACAATCAAAATAGGTGTGACTGTAGTTACAAAAAGCCCTTTAAAACACGTATCAATATTCATTGTGCACTCTCAAAAACGCTATGTTTATAGGTTACTTCTTTTTAAAAGGCTCTGTATAAAGTTTTTATAAAGATTTTTAAACCCGGTATTAAATCTTTGTAAAGTTTATGTCTATTAGCGTGTTTATTTTTTTAAAGGCCTTAACCTTTGTCGTGAAGTACTTTTTTAAGGAATCAGCATGGCACAATTTACAGTTATAGGGCTAGGTAGTTTTGGTGTTACAGCTTCGCTTGAGCTTACAAATCAAGGGCATCATGTATGTGCTGCCGATATAAGCGAAAACACCATTAACATGTATGCTAATCAATTAAATTATACCGTTATTTTAGATGCCAGTGATGAGAGCCAACTTGCCCGGCTAGACTTAACCAGTTCTCAAGCTGTATTGGTAGCAATTGGCGAAAATATTGAGGCGAGTATTTTATGCGTCCTGCATTTAAAAAACTTAGGGGTTAAACAAATATGGGTAAAAGCGTGCTCTAAAAGCCATCATCAAATTTTAAGTCGACTTGGTGTATCTCGTATAATTCACCCAGAAGAAGAAATGGGCCTGAGAGTAGCAAATGCACTTAACTATCCGATGGTTAATCAATACTTTGCGCTCACACAATCTACTTTCATTGTTGAGCTTGCCATCGATTTACATTTATCGGGGCGCACAATTGGCTGGCTTTTAAAAGAACGTAATTCAGATATAAAACCCCTCACATTGCGCCGAGATGACAGTTTTAATACCGAACTTAATTTAGATACCGAACTACGTCATGGCGACAGCCTTGTGCTATTGGGATCTAAACATTACCTAACAAAGCTCACTAAACGGTTCAAAGCGCTATGATTAACTGGCAAGCTAATGTACTCCCCAAACAATTTAATCACCGTTTAAATCGCCTTAAAAAACCAATTAACCCTCCTTTAATCTTAACATGTGGGTTTATTGTACTGATTGTTTTAGGCACTGGTTTATTATTGTTACCCATTGCAAGTGTTCAGCCACTTACTTTTATGCAAGCACTTTTTACTGCCTCTTCAGCGGTTACAGTAACAGGCTTGGTAGTGGTTGATACAGGAACAGTGCTTACTACATTTGGCCAAAGTGTTGTTATGGTGCTTATTCAAATTGGCGGAATTGGTTTTATGACTCTCGCCGTTATTTCTTTCTTAACAATGGGAAAAAACTTAGGACTAAAACAGAGATTACTTGCAAGCCAGGCATTTGATACCGGCGATTTAAATGGCGTAATACACATAGCAAAGTGTGTTGTATTATATTCTTTAATCATTGAAATTATTGCATTTTTACTGCTTTTCATCAATTGGATAGATAAATATAGTGTAACGCAAGCTGCGTACCACAGCCTTTTTTATACTATTTCTGCATTTAATAATGCAGGATTTGCACTTCATAGTGATAGCTTAATTGCTTTTAAAGGAGATGCAGCAACAAACTTTATTATTAGCGGTTTATTTATTGTAGGAGGGATAGGGTTTACTGTTTTAATCGATATTTATCAGCAGCGTCGTTGGTCTAGATTATCCACCAACACACAGCTGGTACTCATAGCAACGGCAATTATAAATAGCTGTGCATTTTTACTTATTTTTTTATTTGAATCTTCAAACCCTGCTACGCTTGCCTCTTTACCTTTTGATGAGCAAATATTGACAGCATGGTTTCAGGCTGTGACACCACGTACAGCAGGCTTTAATACCTTGAATATTAGCGAGCTCACCGCCGATTCTACATTACTTATGTTGCTGTTAATGATAATAGGTGGCGGCTCAGTAAGTACAGCAAGCGGTATAAAGATAGGCACATTTATTATTTTACTGCTGGCCATGTATAGTTACTTACGCCAAAAACCACAAGTCACCGTATTCAACAGGCAGCTAAGTGACAAGCTTGTTATAAAAGCACTTAGCGTATTAGTACTATACTTGTTCACCGCTTTTTTAAGCATCATGGTCATCAGTAAAATAGAGCAAGCTTCGCTTTTAGACATCACTTTTGAAACAATTTCAGCACTCAGTACTGTAGGTTTATCTCGCGACTTCACAAGTAGCTTAAGTACACCAAGCCAAATGGTTATTATTTTACTAATGCTTATAGGAAGAGTAGGGCCGCTTACGTTTGCTTACTGTTTCACTAAACCTAAACTTCAGCATCTTAAATTTGCAAAAACGACAGTCCAGATAGGTTGATACTTACTAATATTGGACGATTATTGAATAGAATTTGAGGGTAGCTTGAATAACACTGAAGGTATTCAAGCTCTTTTTTTGCGATCAGTATCTATTGATACAGTTAAGCTCTTCGAATGTTAGGCACAGCCTTTTAGCCATAGATAGCTCTATTTGGCGCAGCCATACTCGAGGGTCATAATATTTTTTATTTGGTGAGTCAGGATCATTCGGCGAGCCAATTTGTGATTGTAAGTAATCAATATTATCTTGGTAATACTTATGTACACCTTGCCAGCAAGCCCATTGAGTATCGGTGTCGATATTCATTTTTATGACGCCGTAACTAATCGCTTCTTTAATTTCTTCTGCTGAAGACCCTGAGCCACCATGAAAAACAAAGTTTAAGCTATTATGTGCAAGTTCATACTTATCTTGAACATATGACTGTGAGTTTTTAAGAATGAGAGGCGTTAGTTTAACATTTCCTGGCTTATATACCCCGTGCACATTACCAAACGACGCAGCAATCGTGAAGGCATCACTCACTTCAATTAGATGTTCATAAGCATAAGCAACATCTTCAGGCTGTGTGTATAGTAGCGAGCTATCAATGCCTGAGTTATCAACGCCATCTTCTTCACCACCAGTGCAACCAAGCTCTATTTCAATACCCATATCCAGCTTAATCATTTTGGATAAATATTCTTTACACGTTGCCGTATTTTCTTCTAAGCTCTCTTCAGATAAATCGAGCATATGCGAGCTAAATAATGGCTTTCCTGTGGCGTTATAATACGACTCGCCTTCGTCTAATAAGCCATCAATCCACGGAAGCAGCTTTTTAGCAGCATGATCCGTATGCAAAATGACAGGAATCCCGTAAAACTTAGCGACACCATGTACATAATGCGCGGCAGCGATTGCTCCAGCAATAGATGGTTCATGTCCAGATAGTCCAACACCTTTCCCGACGAAAAAGGCAGAACCACTGTAAGAAAGCTGGATGATAATGGGAGAATTACATTCTTTAGCTGATTCAAGTGCTGCATTAATTGAGTTAGTGCTAACAACATTGACCGCAGGGTAAGCAAAGTTATTCTCTCTCGCATAATCGAATAACACCTTCATCTGGCTTGCGTTAACAACACCAGGTGGTACTAGGTCACGTAAATCAGTCATTAAAACTCCTATTAGATAACTATAAACAATTAATTTTAAGTATTAAAAAAGCTACACAGAACATTTTCAATTTTATCTGAGTAGCTTATTAAATTTTCATGCTAAGAATTGGCTAGTTTAATATTTTGAAGCAGCCAGCTCTTGCTCTAAAACATCTGCTGGCGGCTCATCATGAGCCACCTTACTTTTTTGTAAATAAGCAAACGTGGCAGTCACAAAGTAAATCAATGTTGGCACAATTAACCATGTTCTCACAAGCTCAATATCTTGATTAATATAAGAAAATACACCTAGGCATGCACATACGAATAAAGCCAAATACGACACTATAAAAGCAGCGCGAGTCATCATTGATAAAGATTCTTTTTGTTGTGTTTCTTTGTTACTTTCAAAATCCTGCAAATAGGCAAATTCAACCGCTTTGCGTTGGGCTTCTGCTTTTTCTGCTACTTGTTGTTCTGGATAGGTTTTCTTAGCACCCATTACGTATGCAAGTGAACAATATAAAACGGTCGCAAAAATCCAAATCGGAATAAGAATGAAAAATAAATGTAATGTTCCTGATGTTTCCAATAGGTAACTTACAACTAAAGAACTTAACCATGTAATAATGGCCGCATAATTAGTGGTATTGCCTTTATATTTTGACCAATAACGAGTGAAACCAATACGTGGGAAAAGCCAGTGTTCAGCTACAATAACCGCACCTACAGGAGCCATCATTAAACCCATAATCCCAACAAAGCCTAACAACTGAGAAAATACAAACGGGAAACACGCAATGATTGTAGTAACAATACCAACAACAACCGTTACCTTGGTACGGCCCCATTTTTGATTTAATGAACTAAATGCTAAACCAGCGCGGTATATTGTTGGATTTGAAGTTGTCCAACCTGCAATAATTACAGCAATAATTCCGCAAGTTCCAAGCGCTTGAAACGCAACTGAACCTGGGTCTAGCGCCACAATAGTAGTATTTAGTAAAATAGCCGCACCAGCCCCCATAATACCGGCACAAATCCACGCTAAATAGTGACCGATAAACATACCTAATGCCGAGAAATAACCATAGCGAGAATAACGGGCAAAACGCAATAGCGTCATATCTCCCATTCCACCATGCATTGCTAAGTTAGCAACCCAAGCAAAAGCAGCTACATGCCAAAAGCCTATTCCACTATCTGTATCAACCCAAATTGACTGACTGGCAATATTTAAAAAGTCGGTAAAGCTACTAATTGAATTAACGCCATTGGTAGCTGATACAATTGTTGGCAACAGTACTAAGGCACCAACAATAAACATTAGAATCATCCAAGGAGCACAGATTTCAGCAAACGCAGCTAATTTTTCAAAACCTTTTACGGCCATAAAAACAACTACAGCGCCTACGCCAAGTGCTACAAGCACAAATCTTAAATCTGTCGGATACCAATCTACTTGCGGTGGAATATCAAAAAGAACACGAACAGCTGATGCTGAAACTGTAATCATTGCACCAGCAAGTACACAAAATAATATGCCATTTATTACGCTGTAGAGTTTTATAGTGCCCGGCCCTGCTATTTTTTCAAGGTAGGCGTAAAGAGTTAATCGCGTATCTGTGGCTATTGGCGCGGTGATCAAACCCCAAGTTAAAACGGCTAATAGGTTACCTAGTAGTAAACCTAATAATATATCACTGGCCCCTACTCCCCATGATACAAATAACGCACCTATTACAAATTCAGTTCCTGCTACGTGCTCACCAGCATAACTGCCTGCAAACGTATTGGCTGATTGTAATTTATTGGGGGAAACGGGTTGTGTTTCAAATTCTTCTGCTGTCGACATACTGCCTCCATTGCGCCAATTTTTGTTCTTATTATGACAAATGAATCGACGTTCTTTATTCTTATGTGTGTAAGTGTGTATTAACTAACAAACATGCAGAGGCGATTAAATACCTCTGCATGTTTATTTTTTCCGATTAAAGTACCGCCTTAAACGATACCTGAACCGTTTCCGCCGCTTGATGGGCGCTTAACAGCGACTGCTGAACGATAGTTAGCTTTACGATAAGTAGCAATAGGGTCAATTGCACCACCTTTACGTAAACGAGCCATCGCTAAGATAGAGCTAACATCTGTATTAAATGCATTTTTCAGTGTGTTACTAGCCATCAAAGCATCATTATCTTGCTGGTATTGCGATAACTTTTCACGGTCAACTAACAAAGCAGATACAAAAGAGCGCTGAACACTTGCTGCAGAGTTCATTAAGCTTTCAATCGGATCAGTCACATTATGTGATTGATCTAGCATGTAGTTAGGATTAAAACCTTCTTGATTACGGTATTGCGCATCAACTAACTCATTAAAAATCAAGAACTGCTGATAAGGGTGTAAGCTGCCACTATCAAGGTCATCATCACCATATTTACTATCATTAAAATGAAAACCACCCAATTTTTTAAATTGGATTAGGCGAGATACAATCATTTCAATATTCACGTTTGGCGCGTGGTGACCTAAATCAACTAGTGACTTAGCTTGAGGACCAAGTTCCATAGCCGCAAGGATATTACTGCCCCAGTCTTGAATTATGGTTGAGTAAAATGCAGGTTCGAACATTTTGTGCTCAATATGTAGTTCCCAATCACTTGGAAGGCCAGCATAAATTGTTTTCATACTTTCTAAATAACGCTCAAAAGCACTTTGAAAATGTTGTTGACC
This sequence comes from Pseudoalteromonas sp. APC 3355, assembly GCF_030407615.1. Taxonomy (NCBI): domain Bacteria; kingdom Pseudomonadati; phylum Pseudomonadota; class Gammaproteobacteria; order Alteromonadales; family Pseudoalteromonadaceae; genus Pseudoalteromonas; species Pseudoalteromonas sp. APC 3355. The sequence goes on from NZ_JASDDB010000016.1 coordinate 61,490, forward strand.
TGGATGGTTAGAGCCATCGCCAACCCAAACTGTTAATGTTTTAGAACCCAGCGCTTTACCCCATTCAATACAATCAAGGTTGTGTGCAATTGCAAGGTCGCGTGATTCAGCACTTGTATTACTTAAAGAACCGTATTTAAAGCTATGCTCTTGGCCTGGTTGATCTTGGAATGTATTTGAGTTGATCGAATCCCAGCTTAGGTTTAACTCATCTGAGAATTGTTTTAACTCAGTAAAATCATCTACTTTATCCCAAGGAAAATGTGGTGAAACACGCTCTGTACACTGAGATAAGTCATTAATAACCGCGCTATCTTCTAATTTTTCCCAGATATTACGAGGCTCGCCTTCACCAGGAAAACGCGCAAATCGAGTACCACCCGTACCAGTACCCCAAGATGGCACTGCGATTTGGAAAGCCTGAGCTTTCTCTGTAATATCTTCGATATTAATATCATTACGCGCAAGTTTATTGCCTAATGCTTGGTAGTCTTCATTTAAGTCGCTCAATAACTTTGCATTTTCATCAGCAATTAGAGCTTTTTCAATACGTTGTGTCATAACTTGTTCCTAATTCTTATTTTGTGTATTTTATCAGCCTATAAATGAGCGCTTTTAAAAAGCGCTCTAAAAAGTGCAGTCCTAGCGTAAGAAAGCTTCATGCAGACCACCATCAACACTAATAATCTGGCCAGTTGTTTTGCTTAACTGTCCTGACACCATTAAGTAAGCGGCTTCTGCTTGATCTTCTGGCGTAATAGGTTGTTTTGTTAGTGTTCTCTGAGCATAGAAATTAGCGAGCTTATCGCGAAGTTCATCATCAGAGTCAGACTCTGTAAATTCAACTTTATATTTAGTTAAAGATGCTATTACACGATCACGCGGGAACATGGTGCTACCCTTAACAACAGTTGCAGGCGCTAAACCATTCACGTTAACAAGTGGAGATAGTTCAACAGCTAACTCACGAACTAAGTGATTAGCCGCCGCTTTTGATGTGTCATAGGCAAGTGAGCCTTTCTTCGATACCGCAGCATTTACACTTGTAGTAAGAACAAGAGCGCCCTTAAAACCTTGTGCTTTCCAAATTTCATTCGCTTCAGTACCTACGATATAACCACCTTTAACGTTAACGGCAAAGCTAACATCAAATTGTTGGTCATTAGTCATACCAGCTTGACCAGGTGCTAAGAAAACGCCTGCTGTTACTATTACTTTATCGATGCCGCCATATGCCAATGTTACATTTTTGAACATGTTCTTTACGCTTTCGCGGTCAGTAATGTCAACACCTTGAGCAATAGCAGGACCACAGCTTGAAATACCCGTACCGGCTACACCAATGCCTTGGCCATAAATAGCAGTTAATTCATCAGCGGTTTGTTGTGCAGCTTCAACGCGTAAGTCGGCACATACAACGTGAGCGCCTTCTTTTGCTACACGAAATGCTGTTTCTTTACCAATTCCATCACCAGCACCAATCACAACCACTACATCACGCGCTAATGGCGCTTCTTTTGGCATGCGTTGAAGCTTAGCTTCTTCAAGTAACCAGTACTCGATATCAAATGCTTCTTGCTGAGGTAAAGCTGCGTATTCATCTATTGCTTCAGCACCACGCATAACTTCAATGGCACAGTTATAGAATTCAGCTGTTACTCTTGATTCTGATTTATTTTTACCCCATGCAACCATACCAACACCTGGTATTAAACATACAGATGGAGACGAAGCTCTTTGAGCTGGTGAGTTGTGACGCTTACATTGTTCGTAATAATCACTGTAATCTGACTTATACTGTGCAACACCTGCAGACAATAGAGTTTTCAATTGCTCAATGCTATCTGTTTCAGGGTTCCAATCTACATAAAGAGGTTTAATCTTAGTTCGTAAAAAGTGATCAGGGCAAGATGTACCTAAATCAGCCAACCTCGGTGCATCAGCACTATTTACAAAGCGTAATACAGTATCATCAGACTGTACTGTACCAATCATCTTTTTCTCGCCAGAGACTAAGCCACGTAAATAAGGTAATACTTCACCTAAGACTTCTTCACGTTTAGCATCATCTAACTTAGCGTACTTTTGACCACCAAAAGTCATTTCACCTTTGTCATGTTCTTCAATATAACGAGCCGCTTTTTCGATGATATCAAGGCTAAGGTCGTAACACTCTTTGTTATCATTAGCCCAGTTAATAACACCATGTCCAGCTAAGATAGCACCTTTTGCATCAGGGTAATCTTTACAAATAGTCTGTAGCTTCAAACCAAGGTCAAACCCAGGGCGCTGCCATTCAGTCCAAACTAGCTCATCACCAAAGATTTTCTGTGTTAACTCTTTACTATTTTTACTTGCCGCCACTGCAATTACTGAGTTCGGGTGCATGTGATCGACATGCTTATATGGAATAAATGCGTGTAAAGGAGTATCGATTGAGGTCGCACGAGGATTTAAGTTAAATGTTGCATGGCGATACATATCAACCATGTCATCTTCAATCTGTGTCTTAACACCTACCTCATCTGCACTATGGTAAATGTCTTGAAGAGAAATTAATTTACTCATGTACAACGATGAAAAATTCTCAGGTTTTGATGTTCTTAAGTCACCACCAGAACCTTTAACCCATAATACTTCAACACTTTCACCAGTAAGGGGATCAACTTCCATTGCTTTCGCAGAAGTATTACCGCCGCCAGTATTGGTAATTCTTTGGTCAGCACCAAGAATATTAGAGCGATAAATAAGGCTTTCTACTGGGGATAAATTATCTACTGCAGCATCGTCCCAGCTATAATTTACATGTTTATATTCATTACTTTTGCTTGGCATCTTCTGTTTAACTCCAGCTGTTAATTAGTTTTTAATAACTTTTAAATACATTGCACGTAATACTACAGCCCCAACAAACACAGTCAAGCATTTTAAATCATTTTCAATCATCAAATTGTCAATAAAAGTCAGGCCCTACCTTTTTTCTAGAGGAATTCTTGTTTGTATGGTGGAATAAAATGAGATTTATTTTTTTAAGCAGCTAAAAACATTAATAATTTAAGTTTATTACTTAAAAAGAGTCGCCCTTTTCAAATGCTAGAGTAGCATTTACATATAGCTATACAGTTTTACCTTTACTTACAAAACCTATAAAGAGGTTTTACAAGATGGCGTGAATTGATTTTTTATAAAGGTAGGAATTTCAAAAATATCAGAAACTTTTGGCTTAATAACAACTACGATAAAGCTTGGCTCACTTTTAATGTCACCAAGTATTGATGCCTAGCCAGTAAATTAATTTGTTCAATTGCGCTTTCCATTTTAATTCGTGCCTAGCTATTCGCTGAGCGAACGGCCATTGTTGGTGATACAAAGTCATAAACAATGGCCGCTCAATCCAGAGTAAAACGTCATAGTCTGTGCCTTTATTATCATTTCCTAAATCATGATCAAGGCTGAGCTGTTTTACTTAACCAGTCTTCAAAAGTTCAATTACTTCATCAGGCCAATAGGCTCGTAACCAACCGACTTAAAGCAAGTCAAAAATTAAGGCCTGATTTTAAAGTGCAACACTAAAAATAAGCGCTTAATAACTCAGATTTTGATATAAATTTAAGCCTCTTTATTCGCTTTAAAGCTCTGCGCTTGTTCAAATATTTCTTTGTATACTTCATCGCGGCTGATGGGTGGGTATTTAAATTTAGCCAGTATTAAAATCAGCTCTACTTTGAGCGATGATTTAATGTCGTCTCGGTTATTCCAATCAACAAATTTTACCTTGTCGTCTACAATTACTTTTACCGCTTGGGCGAGCTCTATTAGCTTATCTTCGGGGTAGTCAAAGTCGTATTTAACCGCAAGTGCTTTTAAGGCGTCGTAAAAGCCTTTTTCTTCAATATCAATGCCTAGCTCGTCGCCTGCGTTCATTTCGTCGCGTACGCTGTAAATCATATCAACCATACTGTCAGAAAATTCATCAAGTACATCACTAAAATAAATCGATTCATCTTTACGCTCGTTGTAGCGCTGTACCAGCGATTCAAAGCGTTTAGTAAAGTCGATACCTTGAGTTTGGTTTACTTTTTTAAGCTCGCCAATGGCTTTGGCTAGCATTTGTTGCAGTATTTTTATTTTGGTGTTGGGGAGTTTTATTTTTTCTATTTTGGCAATGTAGTCGTCATTAAAAATGTCGATTTCGCCGCCATCTTCATTGCCGAGTTTAAATACTTCTTCTACGCCGTCGCTTTGCAGGGCTTCGCTTATCATTTCGCGTACTTTGGCGTTCATTTGCGCAGTATCGGGCGCTTCGCCTTTGGTTAGCTTGTAAATAATAGAGCGAATGGCGAGGTAAAAGTGAATGTGGTTACGCTCACTCTCGTTTATTTTTTCACTGCCACAACAAACATCGTAAGCGGCTTTTAAACGCTTAACTAAATCCATAAAACGCTTTTGGCGTTTTTCGGTAATAAGCGCAAACTCGGCGGCGTGGTTTAAGCAGTTTAATTGAGCAATGGCTTCGCCGGTAAAATACGGGCTGCTGTCAAATTTATGGAATAACTCGGCAAGTAGCGCTAAATGGTTTTTTACTTCAATAACCGAGGCGGTAATATCTTCAAAATTAGTTTCGTCTGTTTTTGAATACTGCGCTAACGCTTTATTCATTTCAGATTTAATACCAATGTAGTCAACCACTAGGCCTTTATCTTTGCCCTCAAACTGGCGGTTAACCCGCGAAATGGTTTGTATTAAGCTGTGCTTTTGCAGTGGTTTATCTATGTACATCGTATCTAAAAATGGCACATCAAAACCGGTTAGCCACATGTCTACCACTATGGCTATTTTAAAGTTTGAGTTTTTGTTTTTAAATTGCTTATCAAGCTCTTTTCGCTCGTCTTTACTGCCTAGTAAATTATATAAGCGCTCAACGTCGTCTTTGCCACGGGTCATCACCATTTTTACTTTTTCAGAAGGCGCAGCAATACGGCCTTCGCTAATGGCGCGCTTTCGCTCGGTATCTGATAGTGTTTGCGCGTCATCAGTGTCAACTACATCAAACCACTGTGGGCGTAGCTCTTCGAGCTCTTGATACAGTTGATAAGCAATACCACGGGAGCTACACACAAACATTGCCTTGCCTGCAATAGTAGAGCCTTCTTCAACGCGTTTTTCGTAATGCTGTACAAAGTCCCTTGCTAGCATTTTAATGCGGTCAGGGTCGCCTAAAATGCTGTTCATGTTAGCGGTGGCTTTTTTACTGTCTTCAATTTGCAGCTCGTTACTGCCTGCATCGGCGCATTCTTTGTAGTAAGCCTCAATTTCAGCCAGCTTGCTGCTGTTTAAACACACCTTAGCGGCGCGGCCTTCGTACACAATGCGTACGGTTATTTCGTCTTTAACCGACTCCGTCATGGTGTACGAGTCAACCACTTCACCAAACACGTCCAGCGTGGCGTCTACTGGCGTGCCGGTAAAACCAACGTAAGTGGCATTGGGCAATGAGTCGTGTAGGTATTTAGCAAAACCAAAGGTCTTTTTTACACCTTTTTCGGTAATAGTAATTTTTTGATCAAGATTTACTTGGCTACGATGCGCCTCATCAGAAATACAAATAACATTAGTGCGATCAGTTAAAAGCTGGGTGTCTTCGGTAAATTTATGAATGGTGGTTAAAAATACCCCGCCACTGTTACGGCCCTCTAATAACTCACGTAAGTGAGTACGACTGGTAACAGTTTTTACCGTGTCATCACCAATGTAGGTTTTTGCATTACCAAATTGCTGCGAAAGTTGATCGTCTAAATCGGTGCGGTCGGTAATTAAAATAATGGTGGGGCTTTTAAGCTCAACGCTTTTCATCAATAAGCGTGTTAAAAATTGCATGGTGTAACTCTTGCCACAACCTGTTGCGCCAAAGTACGTACCGCCTTTACCATCGCCTTGTGGCTTTAAATGCCGTTTTATATTTTCAAACAACTTATTAGCCGCATAATATTGCGGGTAACGCGGCACAATTTTTATCTCTTTTTTACCGGCGTTTTTATTATCAGAATCAGGGAAAAATACAAAATTGCGCATAACATCGCGCAATCGTGCTTTATCAAACAAGCCCTGCAATAAAGTATGTAACGAGTTAATCCCCTCCTGCGCGGTGAGCTCTTGCCCCGTTACTTTGCCCCACGAGTAAAAAAACTGATATGGCGCAAATAAGTTACCCATTTTATTGTTTACGCCATCGCTTATAACGCACAAGGTATTAAACACAAATAACTGCGGAATAGCGCGGCGGTAGCGCACCGTTAACTGCTCATACGCTTCAAATATGGGGGCTTGTTCGCGTATTGCGCTTTTAAATTCAAACACCACCAATGGCAAGCCGTTTACATATAAAATGCCATCGGGAATGCGCAGTTCTATGTTGTCGTAACTTGTGGGGCTTTCTATTTCTAACTGAGTAACAAACCGGTAAATGTTGTCGTCTTGCAGGTAAGTAACGCTCGCTTCAGTTACTTTATCTAAAGCTGCCATAGCATTCCCTGCCATTAGGCTACTTTTAATACCTTGCTCAACATTGTCGTAGTCAAGCAGCTGAATATACAAATCTTTTTGCGCTGCGTTGCCCGCTACCCTACCTCGCTCGCGTGTCAGTAAAAAGCCATCACCCAGCCACTTACAAAAGGTTTTATTGCTTTCGTATAAATCACTGGCTGGCAGCTTTTCAAGCTTTGCAATAATTGAGTCTACTTCGCCGGTTGTAATATTATTTTTAGCGTAGCGCTTGGTTAAAAAAGCACGTAAGTCGTCTTTAATTAATACGTCGCTATTATTACGGGTAAGCTCACCGCCCAATAAATGCGGGTAGCCTTGCTCGCCTAATAGCTCAACCACCGCTTGTTCTAATTTGGCTTCAGTAAATTTCATAATTCAGTCCTTTGAGCTAGCTACCTGAGTTTAACAACCCTAATAAATTAGGCTTATCATATGCTGCTGAGCCTTCTAAGTAATCATCTACAACACTAGATACCTGCTTGATTAATTGCTTATCCTTAGTATAAAAACCTAAAGGAATATGTACTGGGCTTAAGTCTGGGATTAAAAGGTGATAGCAAACCGCTGCAAACTCATTATCCAATAGCATAACTTCAACATTGCCATCAAATAAACCGTTTAAAACACCTGTGCTAGTCGGTAATTGACCAAGCTTATGCTTCCACGCTTTACTACCATTGACTACAGCATTAGGCCTATCATCACATGGTAAGTACATCATAAAATCATAAACGTTTTCGTTCTTATTCTTTTGATGCGACATCAAACTGTCTTTGGTTTTAGTAAAGCTTTGACTCATTCCCCAATAACGCGTATTCGCACCAATCCATTTTAATTTTTTTAGTCCACCTTGATTTTTTGAAGGCTTAAGTCTCTTTAGGTGCTCCTCAATCTTTCTCCACGGCTGACTACTATAAAATGAACCTATTAATAATTCATATGGCTTACTCCCTGAAGTATCAGCCATCTCCGCAATCATTGAACGAAAATCAATTTCACCACTTTTAACAAAACGCTCTACTGACATATCCTTAAACGCATCCCAAGCACGTTTAATGCTCTGCAGGTTGTCACCCAACCTAAGGTTATCCGTATCCTGAGCTATAGCTTGACTAATTGCCTCATCATTCTCATATATCTTATTAACATAAAATGGCTTAACTTTATTATCAAAATCTATCTCAAACGTTCGTTTTATTCTATGGGCAACACTTCTTTTTCTTGTTACTTTATCTACGGAGTAAAGGCTTGGTAACGAGTTGCCCTCAGTCCTAATTTTGCCTAAGTCACCCGACTCAACTAAACGGTGAAAATGTTTACTAAACATGCTTTTTGCATGCTGTTCGCTCATGCTTTTAATCTCATTATTAGCCGCTAACCTAAGCCCGGTGTTCCATCCCCCATGTTGCTTATTTACTTTATTGAACCCTAGTAGTTCAAAAGAAATCATCGATGGACGAGATTGAGGCTTTTCAACCATAGGTTTATCGTCTAAAGAAGAAAAATACCCCTTACTTAATACAGTCAGAGATAATCTACCATCCTCTAAGTAAGTCACTTCATTTTTATTAATGGGCTCCTCTAAAGCTACATCAAGCTCACGTGGATTGAATCCAAAAAACGATGCTAACTCAAATTTAGACAATGGAGATATATGCAAAGCACGAAGTAAAAAATCTTTTGTAAACGGAAACCCTTGCTTACTCAAGTAAGAGTATTCAATACGATATGTTTCAGCAGGAACAATATAATCAACTTCGTTAAATTCTATATAATTATTTTCCATAACAATTACACCGCCTTTTTATGCTTTTGAGGGGTTACATCAACGAAAGCATAATCACCCAGGGCGTTATTTTCTTCCATAAATTTAATTACACGACCAAACGGTAAGTCGCTATTTTTTCCTTGCCACATTCTCTTATCACCTACAATAACAAGTCTGTCCATCGCTCGCGATAATGCAACGTTTATCCTGTTTGGTAACCTTAAAAATCCTGAGCTTTGTCTTTGTTCAGAACGTGACACTGATAAGATAATTATCCGATTTTCTTTACCTTGATAACTATCAACAGTATCAATTTTCAGCAGCGACATAAGTGACTCTGAAATCCCTGCTTTTTTAATTTTTTGTCGTATACGCTTTTTCTGCTCGCCATACATACAAATAACACCAATAGCTGCTTCACCTTCTTTTACTTGTTTACTAAGATTGCTAACAAACTCCTGACTTTCATCAACTTGCTGTAATAAATCCACAATAGCTTGAGCTTCGGCATCATTAAAAATACTTGTACCAGAGCCTTTTTGGTGATGTGCTTTTTTTCCTAATGAAGAAGTATCTAACCACGTTGTAGCAGCATCTAATTGAGGAGGAACATCTGCGTAAATATCTGGAATTTTTCGTTCACCATTCTCAAGCTCGCCTTTATAAAAACATTGCGATACCAAAGTTCCAATGGCGGGAGCCATTCGGTATTGCACTAGTAATTTAGCGCCTATCTGCTCACCGTAATAAGAATTAAAAGCTCGAGCAAAGTCACTTTCAATTAACTCATCAACATCACTGCCCGATTTAATCCCTAACTTTCTAGCTAGTGCTTGTTTATGCGGCTCTGAATACAAAGGGGGTAGTTGTTGATGATCACCAACCAATAGAACCCTTTTACCGGCTTGCATGGCAATTGCCAATTCACTCGCTATTGAGCGTGCAGCCTCATCAATAATAACCCAATCATACTGGTTACTTGCAATATCTATATGCCAATTACCTATACCTACACATGTACCAGCGACGAGTTGGCGAGACCGAGCAAAAAATTCATCTAAGTTTGCATTACCAGAATTCATTACTTTTAGCATATCTTTCGATAATGCTATTAAACGCTTAACGCTATGAGCAACATTAGCCTGTATTGCATGCTCATAGTTCAAGTTCTTAACTAAGGTATCGCCCACAATACTTAAATCGTCGTGCCAATCTTTGTTAGTTTTGATCTCATTTGGTAGACGATTATTAATTAATACTTTTCGTTCGTTGATTTGCTTTTTAAGCTCTTTTTTATCTTTCGGCTCTAACTCTTTGTTCTCTAGCTCTTTTAATGCACTGAGTTGTTCATCAATAATCGAGAGAACTCTTTTATCTAGTTCTACAAACGCCTCTAAATATTCTTTAGGTGCTTTTAATGACTTAGCTAAAGACATTACACGGTTTTTTAAATGAGAAGAAAATTGCTCTGCTTTTTTATTAACCATATTGGGTGAAAACACATCTCGTAGCGAGCTAGAAACAGCCGCCTCACGGCTACTAAACCTCACCACATCTAACGGAGTATTCAATCTGCTACAGTGTTTTCGAATACGTTCTGCCGCAGTATTTACCGCCTCGTGTGATTGGCTAACTAATAAAATACGCTGCGTCCCTAGCTTTTCTACTAAGTAATGTACAAAAGCAGCAATAAACTCTGTTTTACCTGTGCCTGGCGGTCCTTGCAACATTGAAAGCGGACCATAGCGTAATAATTTTTGAAACGCGATTCGTTGCTTATCGTTTAGTTTTATTGTGTTGCCATTATCATCGTTTCTGTCGTAGCGAGCAAAGTCCTCGCTTGTAACATTATGTTCGTAATCAATCGGATCATGCTGGCAATCAGGTTCAAAATAGTCAGCTAAATTTTCAATAACAGAGTCGTTTTCAATTATGCGGGTAAGCGCATTTTTACGCTTAACAAAAGAAGACTTATCGGCCTTACTCCTAAAAAATATCACATCCTCTTCTTTTAGTCTTTTAGCATGAAATGAACTATTTGATAGTGTCGCTTTATTAAGCCCTGATTTTGATAGATTCACTTGGCCAATAATAAACTCATCGTCACCATCAACTATATAAGCTTCAACATCGTCTTTTGCAGTAAAAGCATCTAGCGGATCTTTGTCTGCTTCATACGGCAAAATAATAAAGTCTTTATTGTCTTTGTAAGCCATTGGCTCACTGGCAAGCTCAACATAAGGATGAGACTCCGACTCTGTTTGTATAATAGCTTTCCATAACTCACGTGTAGAAATTGGCTCAACTGCACTTTCATCACTTTTAAGCTCCGAGCAAACTAATGATTCAACGCGATTATCGCTCGTAGAATCAGCAGGTAAGTTGGCTTCTTTTCGTTTTAACTCAAACTGCTTGATTGCATTTTCAAAGCTATAAAGCTGCTTAATTCTTCGATTTAAAGTACCTAAATTACTTGCCCTACCTTGTGTAACTTTAATTGCAAAAGGCACCTCAAAGTCTGCACTAGTAATATCTCGCCTTGAAATACTCTCTCTTTTAATAGGCGGCATACCGTGTTCAAATTCAAACTGTGCTCTTTTAAAAAATAACTTTTGTATTCCACCTAAACCACAAAAGCTTAAAACTAAATCTGTTGAATTTTTACGACTTTGTTCAATTGATACATACAACTTACCGTTATCCGGATAAATAGTAATATCCTCAAAATCAGTGCGCCCACCGATCTCAATATTTATGGTTTCAGCTTTAACTTCTAAACTTTGTTCCGGATTTAAAAAAGCGTCTTCAAAACGCGCAAGTTCCTTAAAGCCATAATCTACATCTTGCAGCTCTTTAATTATTGCGTTGCTTACTGCTGGATGGCTTGAGCTTTCTTCACCCCAGTCAATTCTCAATAACTCTGCGCATATTTTCATAACGGCAAAGTTATCTCGCTCAAATGCCGTGCAGTTTTCGCTATTTATAGGGCTATATTCTGAGTTGTATACCTCGTTAGCATCATGATGAAAATCGAGTACATCAATAATAAAAACATCGCCGCCATTAACTATAATATTCTCTGGTTTTAAATCTCCGTGAGCAAAACCAAGTGAATGCATATGCCTCACATTTGATATAAGAGTTTTGGCAACAATATCTGCCCCCCTAAACCTCAAGCTTGTATCAAGGGTGCTTCCTTCAATCCATTGTGCAACCAAATATAAAGCGCTATCTCGTGCGGTTATACCAATATCAACTATTTTTGGCACAAAACTCAAATTCAAGTTTTGTAGTTTTTCAGCTCGCTCTAAAAAAAATAGCGTTCGCTGGCCAAGCCCAGGGCTTATATCGGTTGGATTAATATTGTTCCAAACCTTAACTAAACCACTCTCGGCTTTGTAAACTTCTTTACTATCGGTTTCTTTAATAAACTCAAGTTCAGGGTGTAATCTGCTTATTTTGCTATGTTTTACAAAACGCTCAAGCTGATTACTCGAAAACGTAAATGCTTCTTCTTGGCTTGGCGCACTATCAATTAACGCATCAAATAACTCACCTGCATTAGCATAGCTTTTATCAGAAAACGCATTAAGCAATACAGAGCCAAACCACTCATCACAATCACTAAGCTGTTGAGATATACTTTCCTCAAATTTAGGCGTTAACCGCTCTGCCTTAATAATTGCCCAAGCAATAATGGCTAAACGAGAAACGTCATGGCTATAAGGGCTTCTAAAGCTTTCTTTCTGCTCATAAACCGAAAGCTCATCACGTATTTCACCAACCGTTTCTTTTTTACGCTCAAAAGCCGAAATAAAATTAGAAAGCGCCACACGCTGCCCTGTACTCAACCACACACTATGGCTGCCAATATCTCGGTGGGCTAAATGTAATTGGTGTAAATCAGCAAAGCGGGCAATTAACACTCTTACTAGGTTTATTCGCTCATCAATTGATAAGTTTTCCCCGTAGGTAGTAATAAAATCGTTAAGACGCTCTTGCCCTTCGGGTAGCTCAACTACCTCGTTGTATTGTGAAGTTATTTTATCTTTAGATGGGATAGTAAGTGACGATACGCAATGATCGTATAAGTCACGGTTTTCACGTTTTATTTTGGTTAACACTTCGCGTTCACGCGATACTATTTTAAAACGGCCATCCGGCGTTTTAGCCTCTGTATTGGTAAGCTTATCAAACTCCCAACGACGAATAATGGCATGATCGTTTTTATCCGACTCACTCTGCGCATAAAACTCTGTATAAATATTATTAGGATGTTTAAATATTTCGTCTTGCCCAACCCAGCCATCAACCGTTAATGGCTTCGATTCTACTTTACTAGCACTGAGTAACTGTTTTTCTAATAAAGGGATATCGTTAAGTAAAACGGCAGAATCTGGATGAGGCCTAAAATGATCATTAAAAACATGCTCATTGGCACATAACTTACAAAAATCATTTAAGCTCATCGTTTCAGCTAAATCATTTTTTTGTAACTTAGAAAAGTCACTTGTACCTGTCATAACCACTAATGGGTATACACGCGGTATATGCTGACCATTGCTAAATTTGCCTCTAAAAGGCTTGAGTAAATTATCTAACAAAAACTTTTTATTACGAGTTATTTCAACAGGCGACTTGCCTCTGTCATCATTACCAAAAAACCACTTACCGTTATTTGAGGTAATAGGTTGTCCATTCCAATGCTTTAATTCCACAATTAAAATATTGCAGTGAGTTACAATCAGTAAATCTATTTCGCCTTGCTGATTTTTATTAATAAACCTAAAACCTGCATACCCCTTCCAACCTTCATTGAAAGAGGTTTTTAATGTTTTTAGCGCTTCAAAACCTTGGCTTTGTTTATTATTTTTACCCTTGTTGCTTTGTTTTTTTGGTCCAGTTAATACATTTTTTATTTTTTCAATTGCATCTATTTCATGACGTTCAAGGCCGCCCTGCCAATATTTTATATCCATATTTACTTCTTATTAATTCTAATTATTTAAATTATAGTTACTTAGTTGTATTTAGTTTTGAGCATACAAAAGTAAGCTCTTTGCTTCTATGTGCTATGTATTAGTGTCACTAATATTTGCCAAGTCAGGTATTTGTAATTCACCTGAAATGAGTTTGGGTAATAGCGTATTTCTTAAACTTTCAAGTTGATTTATATTTAATTTGTTGAAATATATCTTGTTAAAGTAATTTTCAATTACTCTATCAAACCTCGAAAGAACTTCTACTGAAGGAAAAAGCATTTCTAAGCTATTAAGTACTTTAGTTGTCATGCTTGGTACAGCTGACCCTACATTCATTGCTGCAAAGTCTAAAGCTTTCAAGTGATAAAACATAAACTTTGCAACTTTAGGTACTTTAGGGATTGTGTAAAACATAGTATCAACAGTCCAAAATGAGCCATTTATATGCATAATATTACTTAAAGTACCTTTCCTAGGAATAAGTACAGATTCGCCATCATACAAAAAACTTTCGGCATAACGCATAAGCCCGCCAGACCCGTAAACAGGATACTTTCCATCATCTAATTTTTTGTGATCTTTTCCATATTTAACCTCAAGTAAATCACTTAGATATTTTTGCTTCCAACCCTTTGGTATCCAGCCTAGTTGTTCGTTGTGTTCGAACTCACTGGGGAAGTGGGCGTGGGTGTTGGCGTGTTGCGCTAATATTTTAGGGTTGGCGTTAAAGTTTGGTTTAACGGGTGTTTCAGCGGCTTTTTCTGATATTTTCACTGCTGCTTGTGTTGCTTCTTTTGTTGGTAACTGTGCTTGTAACTCGTGAGCGAGCGCACTGAGTGAGGTTTTTATTTCGGCTGCATTGTGTAAACTGTTCAGTGCCGCTAAGCGGCGCTGTGCTTTTTGTTTTAACTGGTCAGGCAGACTAGTTTCAAGGTTTTCTAACTTAAAATCAGCGCTAGCAAGTAGGTTGTCGAACACAGGATCAAAGTCAACAAACCAGCTTTTAAACAACGCCTGCGCCATTTGCTCTAATGTTTGGTTTGTTTGACGGTTTAGCTCTATTTTCTTATCGAACTCACTAATGAACTTTGCTATGGCATGCCTTATTTCAATTGATGGAGCTGAAATTGGAATTTTTTTCAGATCCCCTTGTGTTATCTTTGGTCTGGTAGAGCCTGATATATAACTTTCAATTTCTGCATATTGCAATGCATAACAGATATATTGAGTGTCTAAATCATCGACTCCCTTTAGTACATGCGCATGATTATTAACCCAAAATTTTCCCTGCGCAATAAAAGCAATCGGAGTATTTCTTGTTCTTAAATTATCACCATCCTCTGCGAGCAAAACATACAAACCATCAAAAATGAACCCCTCAACATAATCAGTTATCCCTGAAGCACCATAATATGGATAATCTCCAGGTACTCTTTTTGACTTCGTAATAGGCTTTCTTTTGGTATCGTGTATTGTAACTAAATCAACCAGAGGTAATATTGGATATTTACTCCCCATAACCCAGCACCTCCACGTTTTTACGGATTGCTTTATCAAGCTCATCGCTTTGCTTCATCTGGCTATCAACAACACACTCTATTTGTTTATTCATCATCTTGGCCTTTAACTTGCTGGTTAAGCAACTGCGCTTGTACGCGTTCGCGTTCTTTTTGTAGTTCTATGCGCAGCTCTTCTTCGCTGGGTAGGTGGGCTAAATACTTTGCGGCAAAGAGTTGTTTTTGGTCGCTCAGTACAGAGTATTTAACAACGGCTTCGCTTTTTTCACTGCATAAAACAAGGCCAATAGTAGGGTTGTCGTCGTTGCTGGTGTGTAAGTCATCGTACAAGCGAATGTAGGTGTCCATTTGGCCTATATCTTGGTGTTTGAGTTTGCCAATTTTTAAATCAAGCAATAAAAAACACTTGAGTTTAAAATTGTAAAAAACAAGGTCGATATAAAAATCTTCGTCGTCAAAACGGATGCGTTTTTGGCGCTCTACAAAAGCAAAGCCTTTACCAAGCTCTAACAAAAACTGTTGTAGGTTATTTATAATGCCTTGCTCTAGGTCGTTTTCTTGATAGCTTTTGTCTTGCAGGTTTAAAAAATCTAAAATGTAGGGATCGCGCAGGTAGTCTTTTGCGGATTCTGCCAATACTTGTGTGTTTTGTTGGGCTTCTTGCTCAACGGGTTGTTTGTTTTTACTTGAGAGCAAACGCTCGTAGTAAAGCGTGCCAATTTGGCGCTCTAACGCGCGCGCCGACAAATTTTGTAAAATGGCTTCATCTCGATACCAGTTGCGTGCACTTGAACTATCAACCCGCAATAGGGTGCGATAATGCGTCCAGCTTAATTCGAGACGCACTGCGTCTTGTTTTTCAAAGGCGAGATAAAAGCGGCGCATATTACGCAGGTTGGTTATGTCAAACCCTTTGCCATAATCGGTGGTGAGTTGCTGTGATAGCCGCTTTAATGTTGCTTTGCCGTAGGCTGCGCGAATTTCTCCGCCTTGCTCATCTTCTACAATTAAGCGCCCTATTTGCCAATACGCTTGTAGCATGGCGGTATTTACGGTTTGTTTAACTTGCCCACGGACTTGCTCAACAATGCGCTTAATATCAACTAATAAGTGCTCGTTTTGAGTAGATGGGTGTTCTTTACTGTTAGTCATTACGTTCTTCACTATCGCGCTTTTCAGCAAAACGCTCGTCGCCATAGCCTAAGGCCTGCAAGTTTTTACGAATAGCGCTATCAAGTTCATCGGCTTGATTCATTTGGCTGTAAAGGGTTTGGCTAAGTTCGCTCATTTTAGTTTCGAACGGGATGCCATCGTCTGCAATATCAGCCGCGCCTACATAGCGCCCTGGGGTCAATACGTAGTCGTTCGCTTTTATATCGCTAAGGGTGGCTGATTTACAGTAACCGGCGATATCTTCATACTCTTTTTGTACGCTTTCTGTTGCAAGCTCTTCGCCACGCCAAAGGTGGTAGGTTTGGGTAATTTTTGCTATATCGTCGTTGGTGAGCTCTTTTAAAGTACGGTTAACCATAGCGCCCATTTCGCGGGCGTCTATAAATAGCGTTTCGCCTTGGCGGTCGCGGCGCTTTAGTAGGCCTTTTTCGTTATTGCCGCGTTTATCTTTACTTATAAACCATAAACACACCGGAATTTGCGTGGTGTAAAACAACTGCCCTGGTAGGGCTATCATACAATCGACTAAATCGTTTTCGATTATTTTTTGGCGAATATCGCCCTCGCCACTGGTGTTAGAACTCATTGAACCATTAGCCAGTACAAAGCCTGCGGTGCCATGCTCGCTAAGCTTTGAGATCATATGCATGATCCACGCATAGTTGGCATTACCGGTAGGCGGTGTTGGGTAACCTGCCCAACGGGCATCGTCAACCAGCTCGTTATCGGCGCGCCACTGTTTTTGGTTAAACGGTGGGTTTGCCATAATGTAATCGGCTTTTAAGTCGGGGTGTTGGTCTTTAAAAAAGGTATCGCCCGCTACATCGCCTAAGTTGCCCGAAATACCGCGCACAGCAAGGTTCATTTTAGCCAGTTTATAGGTGGTGTTAGTGTACTCTTGCCCATAAATAGACACATTTTTTTGATTACCGTTATGGCTATTTATAAATTTAAGCGATTGCACAAACATACCGCCCGAGCCACAACAGGGGTCGTAAATTTTGCCTTCGAACGGCTCAATCATATCGGCTATTAGGGTAACAATTGACTTAGGCGTATAGAACTCGCCCCCGCCTTTACCTTCAGAGGCGGCAAATTTACCTAAAAAGTATTCGTACACACGACCAACTAAGTCTTCTTCTGTTTTTTCGTTTTGGTTGGCAATGGTATCGATATTATTAATGGTATCGATAAGCGCTGAGAGCTTACTGGCATCGAGCCCTAAGCGTGAAAAGTAGTTGTCGGGCAATGCGCCCGCGAGTGATTTATTGTTTTTTTCAACCGCGTGCAGTGCGGTATCTATTTTAACGGCTATATCGCCTTGCTTGGCGTTGGCTTGAATATACGACCAGCGTGCGTCTTCTGGGAGATAAAACACGTTATCCATCGCGTAAAAGTCGACCATGTCGATGTATTCATCACCGTACTCAGCAACAATAGCCTTTTTACGCCCTTCAAACTTATCACTAATAAATTTAAGAAAGATTAAGCTTAAAACAATGTGCTTATATTCGGCTGACTC
This sequence comes from Pseudoalteromonas sp. APC 3355, assembly GCF_030407615.1. Taxonomy (NCBI): domain Bacteria; kingdom Pseudomonadati; phylum Pseudomonadota; class Gammaproteobacteria; order Alteromonadales; family Pseudoalteromonadaceae; genus Pseudoalteromonas; species Pseudoalteromonas sp. APC 3355. The sequence goes on from NZ_JASDDB010000016.1 coordinate 78,995, forward strand.
AACACTGCCGCGCAGTTTATTGGCGGCGTCCCAAAGGGACTCTTCAAACCCGACTTGTGTTTTTTTTGCGGCTTTTTTTGTAGCAGGCTTTTTTGATGCAGCGTCCATGTGGTCTCTCTTTGCAAGAATATCAATATAAATTATTGGCTTATCATACCGCAAAGGTCGTGGATTTTTGAGTGTTAATTAGTAATAAATTGGTATTAAAAATAGGGGTGCTTTGTAAATGTAAGAATCAGGGAAAACCTCGGCTTTTAGTGATAAAAACCCGTCATAACTTATTTAAAAGACTCAGTTATTTTAGTCTAATGAAGAAGCTTTACCAGCTTTAAATGTTGCAAAATGGATTATTAATTCAACGTATTTAACTTTTCGGAAATTACAAAGTTCAGTGAAATTAGCTTTATTTACCTAAAACATGTTGCGATCTTACCTAATTTATTGAATAATCCTCCTGAGCTTCCTTGATGAGCTCGTTTCGCCCACTTTAAGCGTAGTCCTGTCGGATAATCATACTCACGAATAAAAATAGTTAAACATTTAACATGCGTAATGTTAGTGGGCGGACGTAAGCATATTTAAGGTTTACTCTATGAATCAGTTAGATCAATACTTTCCTTCTGGCCTGTCTATTTCTCGCGCCAAAAAAGACGCAAAAAAACTAAAAAAAGCAAAGGCAATTCCTTTAAATCAAGCACTCGATGAAATTGCTCAAAGTGAAATGAATTTAACTTGGGAGCAAGCATTAAAGGCTTTGTCGTCTAACGATTATGGACACAATGCGTCCTTAAACGAGGACATTTTAACGTTACCAGAAGCTGCATTAGGTACAGAACAAGCATCGGCTGAAGCAATGACCGAAGAAAGTTGTGAACAGTCAGATGAACAAGATGAGTCATTAGATGAAGATGAAGATGAAGGTGAAGATGAAGAAAAGGGGGAGGTAAATTTCACCAATACAATATATAACTCGCAGCTAATTGAGTTTGAGGAAATGGTAGACAAGAATAGTGGACAGGCAGATACATTTATTTATCCTGCAAACGAAGTTTTCATTCAGGATAATGGAAATGGTACTAAGCTATGGCCGTCACCATTGGCTGCAACCGAAAGCAATGCAGACCTCTTCTGCGATATGCTTAATAAGTTCAGCTTACGTATTTTTGAGTATGACCTAATAGATACAATCTATGAAGACGAAATTGGTGAAACTTCTTATGAAATGTGGTACGAATCAAATTGTCCAATATATGAATCTAGTGACTGTGAGCGCGAAATTACCGCAGATCCAGACTACATACATGTTAAATCACAGCGTTCACTATATTTCGTAGTAGATATGGTTCGCTCTACCCTGATAAGCTGGGAATTAGAAATGTAGCTATCGTAAATTTGCAGGCTTTACTTGCTCTATTGTTTAATAAAGTAAAGTTACATGAATCGTATTACTGATATCTGGGAGCGAAATGCTCCCTTTATATAAAAACGTTCGTCTCAATATTTAAAGCAACATTTAACATATAACTTTAAATACTTAACAAGCATTCCTCGCATATCTTTATTTAAAAGCAATTAAAAAAACACAGTGTAATTTTGCTTTTAGGTTAATAAAACGTTTTAACTCAAATTACCATCTTGCAACAAAAAACACCTATCTTCTTCGAAAAACCATTGAAAACCTACAAATATTGCCGTTCGAGTTATTTTTAAATTAAAAACAATAAAAGGCTTGCGTTATAAATCAGGAGCATTTAAAGTTCGAAACATAGGAGGGTAGCAATGCTATTCCTCTGCAGTCTCCGTAGTAAATGGAGATAAATAAAAAATACAATTAGTTCATAAAAAATTAGTCAGCCTGTTGTGCTACTAAGTTGGTTTCCCCGCTTTGGCGGGGGTGAGCGACAAAACACTGTAGTAAAAAAAGTTTAGTTAGACAGTCGTGCTACTAAATTGGTTTCCCCGCTTTGGCGGGGGTGAGCGACAAAACACTGTAGTAAAAAAAGTTTAGTTAGACAGTCGTGCTACTAAATTGGTTTCCCCGCTTTAGCGGGGGTGAGCGACAAAACACTGTAGTAAAGAAAATTTAGTTTGCAATTGTAACTACTAATTTTTACCCTTTGCGTAAGCAGAGGTATATGAAAACTAATTTGTATATTCCTTGTGGTTGGTAGGTATGTATTTTTGCATGTCTATCAACTCATTGAACCAACTCCCCTCTAAGTTACCCTCTCCTATTCAGGAGTATTTAATAGTTTTAAAAACTCATTTTTATATAAACCTTTATCTTTTTTATATGGTGGCAGTCCAGTTAATGCTTTCAACAAAAAAGCGCCCTGATTAACTCGGAGCGCTTTACTTTAAGGACAAATAAACAGGTTTATACAAATTTAAATAACAAATATTTGAGTGCTATCTTCAAACTTCGCTTATTGCTTTGGCAATATTTCTCGTAGTTAATTATGCCAATAGCCATTTTGCTACAAAATAAAGTGAGTAAAATAAACCAAGCAAAATTTTGAGTCGATTTGTACTGCAAAAACGATATAGATGAGCCACTAAAAGTAATAGTCGAATAAACAATTTCTATTCGGTATTGGCTAAAATTTTTCAACATTTGGGCATTAAAAGCCATTATCAAAACAGTCATCATTGTTTGAATCACTTATCGACTCTTCAATCTCATAAACAGTCATGACCCTATCAGGTTGGCCCACCACATTGCCGCCAACATCAACCATATTAGCGCTCGCATTTGTGATAGGTAATCCTGTTGTTGGATTAATAGCAATATCATTAGCGTCGTTTTTCATTTTTTAACCTTAATAATCATTAATTAATGCTTTCAAATTTAATGATTTCGTGATAAAAAACAAACATGTTTGACTGCGAAGCTCAGCAACAAAAAGTTTGCATAAGGCATTCACTTTTCTTCTATTTCACTTAATTTTTTTAAGCAAAAAACCTTTCCTCTTTATCTAAAAAGTTCATTAATAAGTTTAATTTGAAGTCGTTGTTTGTCTGAAAGACAGGTTTTCAGATCGCATTTTTCGGCACGAAAAACTGCAAAGAAAAGTGTCTCAGAATGAGACCAACAAGCGCGTAATGTGTTGTAGGCGAAGCCGCAGACACATGGAGTTGCGCGAATGTACAGGCTGGCCTGTACCAACCGCGATAGTGTTTCGCATCAGCGAAATTCGATTAAAATTTGGCACAAATTGATATCGAACCATCTATTTTCGTAGAAAATAAAAGCGAAGAAAAATGCGGATAATGGGGCACCCATCGCATTGACTGTAGCGGCAGTATGGCGGTTGGTACAGGGCGGAGCACGGTACATTCGCGCAGGGTCTACAACGCTAGCGCGATAGCGCGTTGAGCCAGCTCGTTGCGGAGCAACACCAGAGCTGGCGTGCGTTTTAGACCCTATGGTTGAACAACGAAGTTGAGAAGCCATCCGCTGAAAGCGGCTTTTGTTGCGATAATTATCGCGACAATGATTCCGTGCATGCTGTCAAAGTATCTCGGAATGAAAAACGGCAATATAATTATAAAAAGATGATAATTTTTGTGTTGCGGTACTAGTTAATTTTAATAATTAACTCACCAAAAGGATTTTGTGAATTGACGTCGCAACCATCAAAAAATTTAGAAAAGAACAACACTCTTCATACTCACTACCCTCGCTATTTTGATATTGATATGCGGTATTTTGCAGGCGCAAATAACCATCAAAAAGGCGTTAACAGAACACGTTTGACCGCTTTAATTGCAATTCGGTTTTCTATTGTTACCCCAGGCATTGTTAATTGGTTATATGGCATTAATCATCGCCTCGCACTGGAACATCTAAACCGGCTAGAAAAGGACAGTTTGCTGCGCGTGGTAAAAACGCATCGAAGCCCAGATGGTCGTGTCTACGTGCCTACCTATACTGCAGCCAAATTTGCCGAGGAGTTAATGGGCATCGACGTGCATTTTAGGAGTAATAAAAACCCTGCTCTGCAGTTCAATCAAAATAATGTAATGCATAACCTGATTAACGCATTTGTCATGCTGCGCGGTATACATAATTATCACAGTGATGAAACATACGCGCCCATGTGGAATGGCTTTATTACTGAGCCTGAATTTAAACGTATTAATAACCTATCTGATACACGAACTGTGGATGGTGCTGTGCGACTCTTAGATGGCTCTATTGCAGCAGTTGAAATTGAGCACTCATTTAAAAATAAAACGGCACGGCAGGCTATTTTACTAAAATATTTGGCCTCGTTAAAAAATAACGATTACAGTAAGATTTTTTTATTCTCTCAGTCGGTCAAAATTTTTGATGACATTAAACGACTCCACGAACAGTTATTTGAGGAGATGCCACAGCGTTTTGATAAAAAAACACGAGCACCACTTCTCAGTGAGAGCGATGCTGAGCTGCTGCGTGCCTCAATAATATACCGAACTAAATTGTGCTCTGAAATTGAAAAAATGTTTTACTCGTAATGCAGTAGTATAAATATTAAGGCGTTATGTTTTTTTGTTCAATTGTTTAGAGTAATACGACTTAGCTTTATCGTCACCGATGATTTTTGCATACGTTATACAGCGCCTTATATCGGCTTTTGCCAATCTAAAAGCGGGGTTTTCGTTTTGGTTTGATAGCTCATAGCCTCCTAATCGATTGAGGTTTACCCGAGCCCATACCCCCTCTTCATGCGAGCCCTTTTTTACCTTCGGCCGACGAGCTAACCTCGGCCTAGCTATATGTTCACTTTTACTAGGGCATTGAGTGCTGTACGCAAACTCAATCGCAGTAATACAATTGCCCATTTTTTTGGGCTTAAACTTTACGCATATATCTGTGTGGGCATTGATTTTTTCAATAGCAGGTAACAATACACGCGACTTAAAATCCCGCCATGCGCCGTATGATTCGGATAAAAATAATTTCTGTTTCATCTCTGGTAATTGAAAATTCACAACTACCGCGCCCTGCCGTTTGTAATTGTGGTAATTTCGCACCTCGTTTAGGAGTCCATACAATCGAAGTGATGCCAGACTGTTTAATTTTACTGTGTTATGAAAAAATAACTCTGTGAAATTACCCTCTATATTAAAAATATACGGCTCGATAGCTTCTGAAAACTCCAGTGTAATAAACGAGCCCTGATTTTTCACCTTTTCGTATGTGGCATTGCTCACCCACGGGATTGATACCGCTTCACCGCTATCGTCTAAAATAGTGACGGATTTATCTTGGAGTGACTTTGCGGCAGAACTCAGCTGCTCATAAACGCTGCGCTTACTGAGGCCAAAACACTGGGCATATTCCGTTGGATAAATCAAAATTTGTCCTGGGTTAGACTTTTTGGAATTGATTTTAGACAACGCGAGATTTATTAATCGCTGCTCATTAATCTCTAGCGAATATCCCGCATGTAATAGCTTATTGGCGAAAACAATTTTTGAAGAATTTTTACTGCTCATGTCACTACCTTATTTCTAGTTGATGCAGTTATGCTAACCGCGGCTCAACCAATAAAAGAAATTTCGGTAAGTTTTTTGGTTAATAAAATTTTTATTTATTCACGGTAAAGTGCCCCCCTAAACCGTATAAATTGCCTACTCATTTCGTATAAAGTGCCACAACAAACATATAAATTGCCCACCAAAACAGCAAGTATTTTGTTTAATTTCAATAAGATAACCCCCTCTAAAAGTATTAAAATAGAAAAATAAAAATAAAGACACATTTGCCATTTTTTATAAATTTATTTCTGACGGTTAAAAAATAAATTAATTATTTTTTATTTTTTTTACCTCACCACTATCATTTGTAATGAAACTACTGAGTGAACTGACTGCCTTACTGAAATACGCAAAAGGGAGATAGACATAAACCTACCTCCCTTTTGCATTTGACCTCGAAGCCTTGCCAAACATGATTACAATGACTACTCTTTTGAGCCACCGCAACGAAATCCTGTATTTGCGCAGGACCTCCTCCCAGGTTTGATACTCAGTAACTGAGTAAAATACCCTATTAAACGCTATTGCAGTTAGGGCAGCGAATCAGCAAATAATGATTCACGGCATATTTGGGGAGACATGATTAGGCTGTTATTTTGATTTGAAAATAACCATTGTGACCTAGTTCAACTGCTAATTATTTCCAATTTAACCCTAAGAAAAAACATCGTCTTCAAAGTCGCACGGCAGCTCCACACGCTCTATTGGGTCGCTAATTAGGCTGTGCATGAGCTCATAAGCGAGTTTTCGCATAGCAAACTCATTTAGTGTTTTATTCGCTGTAATTTCAGGGCCAATTACCTCCCACAGCTCATCTAAATTCGCATTATCACTGCGTAATTCTAATAAGTTAATCTGGTGGTCATTTGCGGTGATTACCCGACTAAATGTTTGTAATAAATTTAAAAAATCCAATGTTGATACGTATGTATTTTCCATACTTAACTTTCCTTGTGTGGTTTGTTATCAAAATCGATAACTCATTATTAGGTAATAAACAGGTATGGGTATTTAAATCGGTTTACAAAAAATTCTTATAAAAAAAAGCAGAACGAAGTCTGCTTAGGGGGTTATGCATTATCGATAATATCGACCCAATCATTCTCTGCTGCTGCAAAAAATGTAGTTGGCGTTTGCATAAATATTTGCTGAAACTCCTCAGAGAAAAACTCACAAAACTGCGTTATTTGCTCTATGTAGATAAGTAAAAAAAGCGTCATGTCTTGTCCTTCTAAATATCTATTCTCAAAACTCGTATTTTTTTCTAACATACTATTTGAAATGCTAATCCCAAGTATTTTTCCAACGCTATCCCTATGTAAATAGATGTAATTATTGAAATTTAACTCCAAACTTTGTTCGTCAACTACATCTGCTAGCAATAAAATTGTAGAGCTGTCATCCCAAGGGGATTTACTGGCACGAACGTATTGGCGAATAAATTGAGATTTAGTGTTTTTCATGATTTGTCCTCGTTAATTGTCCTGAAATTAACTAGGCCATGCGATGGGTAAAAATGAAGAATTGCGTTTTGTTGGCTAAATTTGCAAAAATAATAAAAATCATTAAGGTTGAAAAGAACTCCTAATCTTGAGGCAGGACAATATGACTGATTACATTTGGATAATACCAGCGATAGTACTGACACTAATTTTGATAAAACTTGTTTTAGCACACAATAGAAAAAGTTAGATTGATATAAACCCATTTTAACCCTGTGGACTTGCCAGCTTTCACTATACTTACCTTTACTACCTGTTTGTTCTTTTTGAGTGGTAGAAAACTCAATGATTTTACCTGCAATTTTATCCAAGCTTTTCTTTTTGTTTTAAGTCCTGAGTTATCAGCTCCTCGCGCTGGCTATCTTGTGATTGGTGACCTTCAATAATACGCTTGCTGCGCGCTCTTGTTTGGCTTTTTTACGACTAAGCTCATCGAATATGCTGATCCATTCTTTGCTCGCATTCGATTTTAATTTGCAACCATCAATGGCAATCATGTTAAGACCTATCAACCCTTCTTCATCACACATCATCAGTACTTGCGTAAAAAGCGGTTTAATCTGCTCGTGCATTTTAGTCACGAATCACGCTATTGATGTATAATGTGGCTGAATATCCCTCGTTACATTCATAAATAAAATGTTCGTCTCACAGGCTATAGCAATTCGGCGACTACGGATAAAACCATGCGTATAACCGTGTAAAATAACCTTAAACATCACCGTGGCCGGATACGCTGCAGCGCTTGTTTTATCGTTGTTGTACCATGCTTCAAACCTCGTTAAATCGAGTTTATTCTCGACAATATAACAAAGGGCACATTCAAATGTGCCAGGCAATATTTGCTTAGCGAAATTGATAGGAATGAATTTATTTTGACAGGATAAGTCAGGCTTGTAGTTAGCCATAACAATTTACCGTGGGTGAACAATATCTATTAGATCACAGCGAACGAATGGGTTACAGGTTAAAAAGAAATCAATTAAAAATAGTAAGATACATTCCAGAAAAGAGTAACTCTACAGCCCCACATGCACCACTTAATTCAGGGTGCATGTGAGGATGAAATCTATGCGAGCATGTTCATATTTGAACACCGCATCCGCCGCCGGATGCGAGTGATTGTTAGATTCTTGATGAACACGCACAATACTTCCCCCCTTAAAGATGTCAAGGATTTCACCAAGCTGTCTATACGTTTTTCACATTCACTACATAGCGCCCAACAACGTGCCCTTTAAAGAATTTATCGAGGTATTCTGGTGTTTCATTAAGCGATATTTCTTGTTGATAGCTTTCTAGGTCCGGCAACTTCATGTCTGTTGCTACACGCTGCCAAATGTGTTTTTTATCTTCAAGAGGTATATACACTGAATCTACACCTAGTAGTGAAATCCCACGTGTGATGAAGGGCACAACACTCATGGCAATTTCAGGGGAAGCTGCTAATCCAACAGAGGCTACACCACCGCCAGGTTTAACCTGCTTTAGTAGGCCAGTGAGGTAGTCACCACCTAATGTATCAATAGCATGGGCCCACTTTGGTTTCCCCGCTACTGCATCTTTAACTTCCAGGATAGTCTCTCTGTGTAGTATTTCACTGGCGCCGAGCGCTTTTAGTTTTTCCGATTGTTCAGGCTTACCCGAAAACGCCACCACGTCGTACCCCAATTGATTCAGTAAAGCGATGCTGATGCTACCCACCCCCCCTGTGGCTCCTGTTACAGCCACGGGACCATCACTAGGCTTAGCTCCCATTTTTTCTAATTTTTGAATACACAGCGCCGCGGTCAGGCCCCCTGTGCCATACGTCATTGCTTCTTTTAACGTTAGGGTATCAGGGCAGGCGACTGCCCATTCAGCGGGTATAGATATCTTTTGTCCTAGGCCACCGGGTGTGTTCATACCCAAATCATAGCCGAAAACGAGTACTTCTTCACCAGGGCTAAAGCAACCTGATTTATCGCTCACCACAACGCCTGCTGCATCGATACCTGGGGTGTGCGGGAAGTTCTGACTAATGCGCTTATTACCGCTCGCTGACATAGCGTCTTTATAGTTGAGTGACGAATAGTGTACATCAATGAGCAAGTCATTTTCAGGCAAATCACTAATGTTACGTTCTACCACTTTTTTACTATAAGTATTGTCGCCTAGCTCTTCAACGAGCAGGGCTTTAAAAGCATTATTTGCGCTCATGGGTAATCTCCTGATATGTTATAGTAACTATGCAATATGTTTTGTGAAACCAATTTGCTTTTATGTCGTTTGTTTATAACTTTTTCGAAATCTAATGCCACGCTAAGAGTGTGAACAATAGTTAGTTATAATTAGCGACGAAGGAGCAAAAACCAACTGTTTTTGTGTTCTTCACATGATAAATTACTCTTATACTATGAGCAACGCATACTAAATGGCTTAATTGTTTTTAAATCCCCTGAGGAATAACTCACTTTTTGATCATAACTAATTTCTTTTGCCATTCTCCATATATCGTGTTGTCGTTCCATTAGATAGCTTTTACTAAAGCATGAGACTTTATCACCTTTCTTAAGGCCATATATGGTGTGGCAGCTAGCTTTTAAACCATCTTTTGTCATATAGCAGCTTACAGATGTTGAGCGCACATTAGGAATGATGCCTTGCTGATTAAACCATGCTTCTGATTCCTTGGCAGCAGCGACTTTAGCTCTTCGTGAGTGTTTACTGCGAAAGTGGTCTGTTTTAAATGTATAAATAGGGTTCGCTTGATGAATTTTATCATTAGCCAATACATTTACTACCGACCACCCTTTCTCACTTTTAAAAAGCTGAAGCTTTACTAACCTATCTTTTTCTTGGCTATCGGTAAATTGGTAACCAATAAAGCCTATTTTAGGGAATACCTTCTCATCAAAAGAAGTATAACCTATACCAAAAGTACTTTTTTTCACGAAAGGTTGGAGTTTAATATTCGTCTCAATATATTTATCTGCAAGATAAGTAAAGAGATCAAAGTCATCGGTTGTCAGGTCAACTTCCTGTTCTTTAGAAAAAGGCTGCATACTTGTAAATAATGCAACTCCCAAAATTAAAACTTTGGAATTGGATTTCATAATTATTTCCCTGTAGTTATTTGAAAAACTCGATTTTAAACATACATATAATGACTCCTACACGATGTTACTCTCCGCTTTCGTGGGTTAGCTTAATCAAAAACCAGAGCTATAATTAGTTTGCCTATTAACTAAACAGCAAAGACTGTTTACCTGTACTTTTTGGCTTGATCAAGAAAACTTACGAATCGCGGGATCGTTAAAAAAGGCGTTAAGTTCGTCATCAACAATCGAATCGAGCGGTTTATTAAAATAATGACTGAGTTTGAGGAAATATCCACAGTAGCTTCTTAAAATACTTTGCGAATAGCCTTGATAAGTTATTTCAGTTTTGACTTATCCTATGAGTTTATTCATGACTTACCTCTAAGTTATGGGATAACCCCAAAGTAAGTGTGGCTCAAATGATAAGAATAGGATCTCAGCGTAGCGGCTTAGTTCAACAATTTAATAGTGCGCTCGTCGCGCATACTTCTACCGAATCCATGCGCATTTATTCACATTATATGTTTTAACAAATAACCTAAGGCACTACTATCATTAAGTTTTCTAAAATTTTAAGGTAGAGTTAAATGAACCAATATGCGCGCAGCGCTCATTTTAATAAATATGTGCGCAAAGATCAGTTTAACCAGTCAATTAACGACTATATTAAGCAAATCTCAATGACTGGTTATCGCTCATTGCTGCCTTCCATATGAATAAAGATGGATATTAAATATTTAAATGCGTTCCACATTGTGGAAACACGGTTATCAATACATAATTCTGGTTAAATACACCAGGATTATGTATTCACTATCGAATACCTCCTTAAATACACCATAATTTTGTAATTTAAAGCTATTAACTTTACATAATTATGGTAATTACACTAAAAACACCACTATTTTGTACTCTATATTCAAGTAAGACTTAGTTTAAAGACTTAATAAACAAACTGAGATAACACAATTATGGTATTTTTCATCAAATGACTCATGTTAGATACAGATAAGTGGTGTTTTATAATGTTAGATAACACAATAGTGGTATATCAACACCATTATTTTGTTATTTATAAGAACAAAAAAAAGACAAAGCATTGAATTTTAGTTACTTTTAATAAAGAATGAATATTATTGATTACATGTAACTGGTAAAAAACACCAGTTTTATGTAAAACAATCGTTTCGAATACACACAAAATTGGTGTTGTTGACCAGTATTGTGTATTTTAAGCTTAATGATTACAGCTTTCTGGTGTGCAAATGGAAAAAAAACTAAACCCAAACCCAATTTCTCGTTCAAATTTACCTAAACATATAAAACAGGGCCATAAACTTGTATTCAGCCGCAAAGATTTGTCGCAAAGAGAAGCTGATTTATTTGCACTAATGATGGCACAGATGAAAGATTCTGACTGGGAAAAAAGCACACCGCAGTATACATATACGGCTAGTCAGCTGTCAGAATGGCTGAATATCAGCTCTAAGCACGTTGGCAGTATTTTATCTCCTGCTGCTGAACGACTTGCAAGTTACAAAATAGGTATAAAAGTAGAAGGAACCTCTGGCGACTGTGAATTTGATTACAAACCTCTATTTAAAAATATTAGGTACAAACGAGGCGTGTTAACAATGGTGCCTAACGACATGCTTGAAAGTGAATATATTGAATATAAACAAGGGTTTGCATTAATAACAACAAGAACATATTTAGATATAAAACAAGAATACGCAAAAAGATTGTACGAAATTTTAAGCCGATTTAAGAAAGACGGTTATGAAATGCATTATATTGCAATTGAAGAGCTTAAGGGACTTTTTGGTTTACTCGATGAAAGTGGGCGACTGAAAAAAAATAAAAGCTCATTTAAAAACAACGGCGTATTCATGAAACGCTGCGTTAGAGATAGCATCGAAATCTTACGTGAACACCCTATTGCTCGTAAGGAGTTTTTATTTCTAGAAAGCGAAAATAACGACATTGGTTATGAATTAAAAACACAAGGTAAGAAAATTTCTGAAATAAAATTTCTTATTAGATGGCTAAATAAAGGTACTACAGAAGAACTAAATACTCATGATGCGCTAAATACAGTGAAAGAATTAATTTCTAAACAATTAATTCAAAAGGAAAAGCTATCTCCTGCAGAACTAACACAGCTAATGTTTGCTTATCGTTACCTTGGCCAAGATGATGAGGCGGATAAAGTTGAAAAAGCTCTAAATAGAAGCATGGCTCTAAATAAAAATACAGTAAATGAAAAAGAGAAACAGCTAAGAGATGAAGTTAATTCTTTAATAGAGTTAACAAAAGATATCGACTACTAAACACACCATAAATGTGTAATCACAATACCAGTTATATGATCAGCAATACCATTTTAGTGATCACTAATACCATCAATATGATCACCTATACCATTAAAGTGATCATAAACACCATTAAACTGATCTAAAACAAGTTAAAAACCTTTATTTTTCAATTAGATAAGAAGTCTATATATTAATAGTCTCTATATTCTTTAATAGAAATAATATAATTTATAGTGTCTGTGTATAAGTGCATAACATTGAAATACATAACAATTAAACAAGAAACTAATTATTCCATTTAGTGTTTACAAACTCATTAATATGCAGCATTATATGTTAACTTTATAAAATGCTGCATATTTCAAGGTAAGCTGATGGATGACAGAATACTAAAAATAGCCACTAGGGCGAAACTAACCCTGGAGGCATTGTCAGAGAAAATTACTAATTCTCAGATAGAATTTAATGCTGAAAGGTATGAACCTACATACTCAAAGTCTGCAGTCGCAAGTTTACCAGAACTAGCTAAGGCAAAAGTTGATAAAGCTGTAGCTGAGATGGAGCAGGAGGGATATCAGTTCCAAAAAAAGCAGGCTGGTTTAAATAATGTTTATAGCATGGGGCATAAAGATATTACTGCGATTTATGAACACAGAGGCGTTCCTAAATACCGTGATAAATTTAAACAAGCCCATACAATTTTCCTTACAAACCTTAAAGGTGGCGTTGCGAAAACGGTTTCCAGCGTGACCCTCGCTCACGGATTAAGGTGCACCCCTGCCCTACTTCACCATGATTTGAGAATTCTAGTGCTCGACCTAGACCCACAGGCCAGCGCAACAATGTTTATGAAACACGACCTTTCTATTGGCGTTGTAGATGAAACTGTTGCCCAGGCAATGCTACAGAATGTAAGCCGTGAAGAATTATTGGAAGAGTTTGTTAAACCAACGAACGTATCTGGCGTAGATATTATACCAGCCTCTATTGAGGATGCATTTATAGCCTCTCAATTTGAAAAGTTAGCAAATGAGCATCTGCCTGGACAAAATATATATGATGTTCTTCAAGAGAATATAATTGATAAGCTAGAACATGATTATGATTTTATTTTTATTGATTCAGGGCCTCATTTGGATGCATTTCTATTAAACTCTTTTGTTGCAGCCGATACATTTTTAATACCCGTCCCCCCTGCTCAGGTTGATTTTCACTCGACATTGAAATTTATGCAAAGACTCCCTGAACTTTTTGATATGACCGAAACGGCAGGCAGTGAAATCAAACTTAGTTCTATATTTGGATATATGGCTAAGATTGCGAGGAAATCAGACCACGCTGATGCCCAAAGCCTACTTCGTGAGGTTTGCGGTGCAGATATGCTAGATACGTCTTTGCCGTTATCTACAGCATTTGAACGTTGTGGTGAGAGTTTTGGGACTGTTTTTTCAACTAATCCAAAATTTTATCCTGGTGATAGAGATGCGTTAAAAAAAGCGCGTCTAAAGGCTGAAGAATTCACACGTTCAGTATTTGACACAATTACGTTTAATAGAAAAAACAAAGGCTAGACCACTATGAATACCAAAAAACGAGCCGTGATCGGACGTAAAATTACAACTACTAATCTAGATGAGCTTATTTCAAAAAATAGTGGAAATAATATAGTTGAACGTTCACCTATTTCTGAACGAGACATTGAATGGGAACGTGTTGAAATTGAAAGCCAGGATGTTTTAAATAAATGTACAAAATCAATTTATAATAAGCGATCCTTTAAAGACTTGTCTTTAGCATCTGTGCTCGATATTTATCATTCGATAAAATCTACAGGTGGTAATACCGAAGCCGTTAGAGCCGAACTTGTTGATGGAAAGTATGAAATCCTAGGCGGTCTTCGTCGTGCCTACACTGTTTCTCTTTTACCAGATACAAAATTAACCTTAGTTGTTGCCAAAGATTTAACGGAAGAAGAACGTGCTCATTTCGCCTTAGTAATGGATGAATACTCAGAGCCTAGCTATATGGATAAAGCACGCTCCATTAGTGAGTTAAAGGATAAACTGGAAAAAAGAAATGGTATGGAGCTAACAGGGACAAAACTTTGTGAAATTCTGGGGATGAAAAAAAGCAACGTCTACTACGCGTTAAGCTTTTCAAATATACCTAACGATATTATAAAGCTGTTCCCTGCCCTAAAATTTATATCTACTCCATTTCTACGAGAATTAGTTAAACATAATAAAGATAATTATCTCGATAATTTAGCTTCACATTTTAAATCGATCGAAACATCACAGCTTACTGGTAAAGAATCTAAAGAAGAATTATTAGAAATAGACGAATTTTTAGAAAAGGAATCTAAAAAGTTACAACGCGATATTTTAAATAAAATTAAAAATGATAAAGCTCGAGATAAAACTGCTTATAACGGTAAGTTCAAAGAGCTTATTAAAAGTAACCTAAGTGGTGTAAAATTTACGACGACAAAGAATGGTGTAAATATTTCAATAGACGAGTCCAAAGTGAGTCCCGATATATTAGAAATGCTTTTAACGAGCTTTAATTCTTAGTTTTACCAATATAAACTTTATTTAAAATGCTTTTTCCACATTGTGGAAAAGGCATTTTTATTAAATTGGAATTACCTGCGGATAATGTATAAATTTTCTAGCATGAATACTTATCAATATCTCCCAACTTAATCCCCCTTTTTGGCAGTAGTAACGTATATTTCTTTTAAACGAATATCACCATATTGAGGTGACACTGGACTTCCCACAGTTTGCTAGACACTTTATTCAACGGCTTAAGGTGAAAATTTTTAATTAAATTTGCGACTTGTAACATTTAACGCGACAACTACCCTAATTAAAAGGGCGCATATAAAACGTGTAATTAAAATTCAAACTCTAATGCGAGCCTAAAGCTATGATTTTTTTCAGATTGGCTTATCTCAGTGATAAACCCGGCTTCCCATTTTAATTGCTTTTGGCCATCAAAACGCTGCAAACCGATAAACCCAGGGCCTATACCAACGAAGTCTTCTCCTACGTACACCTCAATAGATGGCTGAAAAGCAGAACGATAACGATAGCGGTATTGTGCTCTAAACTCACTTTCCCATTCATTTTGAATATCCTGCCCCCATTCATAAACCAAAAAAGCATTCATAGTTAAGCTTGTTTTACCAAATTCTTTTTCGATCACGAAACCCGAGGTTGCCTCAAATACATCTTCGTTATGCTTTTTCTCAAGCTCAAATAATGCGCCCCAATCAGCCCATAACTTACCTTGTTCAATTAGTTGCCAACGTAGCTCAAGCTCGTACGCTTCTAAGCCAAAATCGCCGTTATCGTCTCGCTCACCAACTATGTAACCTTCTAGTGCCATTGTATCGTTAATAGCACCACCGCTACCCAAACGCTGCGCGAGTATGTTGCCGCTATCTGTTTGATGCGACACTAACCGCCACTCAAACTCACGTTCAAAAGGTAAAACATAAGGGTGATATACCTTATCAACAACAATACCATCAGCATTCGCTTGGGTTGGGAGTAACAACACACAAACAGCGGTAAAACTAAGCGCTAAATATAGGTTGAGTGCTTTCATACACGTTCCTTAGATATTGAAGCCGAAATAACATAACAAAGTGATAAAAATATCACGCTACTTGTACTATATATAAGTACACTCATTAGATCAGGGGTAGCCTCATAACCAACAAGAGCACGCAATACGCGCCCAAGCTCAGAGTTTTCGCTTAATACATCGCGTAAATCCCACACGGTTGCGGCCTTGGTAATTAAATCTATTTGGCTTGCCAAATCCAGTGCAACTAATAACTTAGCCGCGCTGTTAAAAGCAAGCAAAGTAAAATGCGGATACATACCAAAGCGGTGCTTAATTGCATTCATTAAAAAGTACAGCAATACGCTAAAACTTAAACAAATTCCAACACCTAATAAAGTGCCAATAAATAAGCTTTGCCCTGCATCATTATTTTGCCAAAAACTGGTGAGGTAAATAATATAGTGGCTTAAATACAATGTTATTGTGCTTATAACAGCAATATAAAAAGCCGCTGATTTTTGCTTTATTGCAAATACCAATACGGCAATAAATATAGTAATACAGAGCCC
This sequence comes from Pseudoalteromonas sp. APC 3355, assembly GCF_030407615.1. Lineage (NCBI taxonomy): Bacteria > Pseudomonadati > Pseudomonadota > Gammaproteobacteria > Alteromonadales > Pseudoalteromonadaceae > Pseudoalteromonas > Pseudoalteromonas sp. APC 3355. Next base: position 95,563 of record NZ_JASDDB010000016.1, read on the forward strand.
TATTTGTGAGTACTCTAACCCTTGGTGTTCAAACCACTGACTCACCCATGAAGCACTTTGCATGTACAAAAACGACATGAGCGCGCCAATTAGTAAAGCAGACCCTATTTTAAAAGCGCTTTGTTTTTTAACTACTTGTAGTAGCACTAATAAAATAGCCACAGGTAGTAATTGATTAAGGCTCATGACTAGACTAGTTATTAGCATGCTGCGCCCCTTCATCACCAACTATAACAACGCCCCTTGCTGTATTTGGCGAAAACTCACCAAAAAATTCGTAATGCCCTTTACTCAGCGGCCCTATATAAATAATGCTTTTACGATTTGGGTAGAGTACTTTTTCTCTGTTTAGATCAAAGCTATCAAACTCTTCTGGTGTGCTGTCTTGGTTTTCTATCAATAGTTTTACTTTTTTATTTGCGGGAATTGTAATTTGTGAGGGATAGAACAAATGATCTTTTAAAATAATAAGGTACTCTTTACTCGCCGCGTTAAACGACAAAAATAACAAACAACAAAGGCACTGATTAAATAAACGTTTAGTCACTTTTTACTCCTGTAAAAGTAACCTTAACGGTTAGCCCACCTAAAGGGCTATTCGCTAAATGAATACTTGCGCCATAAATAGCAATTATGTGTTGAACAATCGCCATACCTAAACCGGCACCTTGCTCGCCTGATGGATGCTGATCGCCCCCCACGCGATAAAAACGATTAAATATTCGCTCTTTTTGCTCATCAGTCATGCCTGCACCAGAATCATCTATTTGCCAACTATAGTCATTATTACTTGATGCTAATTTAATTATAATTTGACCATTACTAGGTGTGTATTTTATGGCATTGCTAAGTAAATTAGCGATGAGTGTGGTTAATGTAAACTCATCACCATTAATAATAAAATCATCGCCTTCAAGACTAATAGCTTGGTTTTTTTCATCTATTTTGTCGTATTGCTCCGATACGACTTGCTGAGTAATCGTTAGCAATGATTGTTCGCTAAACTGCCTCTGCCATTGTTCAGGCTGGGTACGCCCTAAAATTAGCATTTGTTCAACAATATTACTTAAGCGATTAATGCCTTGCGACATAGCTTGTAATTCTTGATGGTCTTGCAGATTACTTTGTTTATTAGCCAAATTATGTACATTAATTTTTAAACTACTAAGTGGAGTACGTAACTCATGAGCTGCATCTGAGGCAAAAAAGCGCTCTCTTAAGTAGGCAGTTTCTACGCGTTTAAATAAATCGTTTAAACGATTAATAACCGGTTTAATTTCTTCGTCGGTTACTTGCCAGTTAATTGGCGTAAAGTCGTTTGCTTGGCGAGACGCCAGCTGCTTAGATAATCGAGTAAGAGGGGCCAATGCGTATTTCACAAAAAAACTTATAAAAATAGCAAGCAGAGGGACTGCCCATAGCATTGGTAACATTGCCGATAAAATAACGGCTTCAGCTAATTCAAACCGCTTTGCTATAGGCTCAGCAATGATGACTTTACGAGTATTTTTGCTCATTACAAACACTCGCATACGCTGCCCTGCTAAATTGGCAGTTTGAAAGCCCTCGCTAAAACTAATTTGGTTATTCGTAAAACTAGATGAACCACTAAGCAAACTATTATTTTGCCAAATTTGATACAACAACTGAGCACTATTATTACTTACTTGTACTGCATCTGTGCTTAGTGCCAATGGTTGCTCAATTAAAACGCCAGCCACTATTTTAAGTTCATTATCAAGCAAGTTTTCGCCGTGGTGCATACTTTTTTGATAGCCTTTTACTAATGCTAAAAAGCAAGTTAGCACCATCATTGAAAGTAAAATTAAGGTCAGACGTTTACGAATTGACATTTTCAACCTCGAAAGATAAACACACCCTAACGCTTACCAACCACGTAGCCAATGCCACGTAAGGTTTTAATAAAATCGCTAGGGAATTTTTTACGAAGATGATGAATATGCACCTCTATGGCATTAGAGCCAACTTCTTCACCCCATTGGTAAAGTTTATTTTCGAGTTGTTGTTTTGATTGTACCCTTCCCTGATTTTCCATCAGCGCTTTTAAAAGCATGTATTCTTTTCGTGGTAGTGTAAGTGATTGCCCACTTAGTGCAACTGTATGAGCAGAGGTATCCATTACTACATCACCACAGCGCAATAAGCTTGATTGCGTTTGGTTAATGCGCCGGCTTGCTACGCGTAATCGAGCAAATAACTCAGCAGGGTCAAACGGCTTTGCAAGGTAATCGTCTGCTCCCATATCTAGCCCTTGGACTTTGTCGTCAATACTGCCGCGAGCAGTTAAAATAACCACTGGAATTACTTTTTTTTGCGCTTTAATATGCTTTAAAACTTGCGAGCCATCGCCATCAGGCAACCCTAAATCGAGAATAACAAGCTCAATCTCACCACTAGAAAGGCACTCTAAGGCATGTTTTACTGTGCCACTGTGCTCTACACTGTAGCCCTCTTGGCGCAAGGAGCGAATAAGCCCTTGCGCCACTAAATGATCGTCCTCAACGAGTAATAAATGCATTATGTGTTTATCTTTTTAATTTTTTATCTACTTTTGCCAATAACTGACTTATTGCTTGTTGACGATATTTATCTGCTTTTGCCCGAGTATCACGAATCCCAGCAGCCTGCGCTACAAGTAGTCGTGCTTTAGCTTGTTTATAATCGCCTTCGTCATACAAGTATTCACCGTATAAGTAATTAGTATCAATGCCTTCGTGATTAAAAGCGAGCGCTTGTTTAAATAATTTTTCAGCTTTGTCGTCATCACCATAACCAATTGGCCAACCAGGTACTTTGCTATAAAGCGTTGCAAGACTTGCGTAAGCTGAGCCATTCAGTGCAGTGCCATCAATTGAGAGTGCATTTTCGAGTGACGCTTTTGCTTCTTTTGCTAAACCAAGTGCGCCCAAGCCCCCTTTTGCACCTGCAAAGCTGGCTAAGACAATCCCATTCCAAATATGTGTTTGCGCCGAGCTCGGGTAGTTTTTAACAAATAACGCGCTTTGCTCACTTAGTTGTGTAAACGCGTCTATTTGCGCATCGTCTTCTAGTTCGTAATTAGCAATTGCCCACTTTTGTTGAATATCGCTTAAGTCTTGTGTTTCATCTGCGTGTACTGCAGTTGCAAATACAGAGGTTAGTATTAAATAAAATGCGAGTGTAAATTTATACATAATTTTGCCCTTGTGTGTTTGTTAACTTAAAAAACGTTTAATTTTAGGAAGTTGTTTTGCAATAGCGTTATCAACAATGCTTGGGAATACGCCATTTATGCGTGCAAATAATTTTTCAGGAAAACCAATAAAGCGCCTTGTTTGGTTCGAACTTATAAGTGCTAATAACTCTTGAGCTACTAATTCAGGCGAGTCCATTTTATTACCGAGCTCTTTATTCATTGCTCGCGCTTTAGTGCTATTAATGGATGTATCTGTTGCTCTTGGTGCTAAATAGGTCACTTTAACGCCTGAACCATTCAACTCACGTGAGAGAGCTTCTGTAAAACCACGTAAACCAAATTTACTGGCGCAATAAAGCGTTTGAAATGGGTAGCCAATACTGCCAAACGATGATCCCACGTTAACAATGGTGCCTTTGGTATACGCTAACTGCCCTAAAAATAGCTGGCATAATTTAATAGGCACCGACAAATTAGTAATGAGCATATTATCTATTTGCTCATTACTTGTGTGCTCAAGGCTTTGCATTGTATTTATACCAGCGTTATTAATAAGTAATTTAACGCCGCCGAGTTGTTTGGCTTTTATTGCTAGGTTAATACGTGTTGTATCGTCGGTTAGGTCGCCCGTAAATATTTCACTGTCTGGGCATTCACGGCTCAGTTTTTCAAGGGCTTGGGTATTTCGCCCTACAAGCAGTAACTTCCACCCTTTTGCATATAGGGCTTTAGCAATTGCTTGCCCTATTCCGCCTGTTGCGCCAGTGAGCACACATAAAGCGCTACTCATGCCAATTTGCCTTGTGCACTTGCTTTAAAAAATGGTTCGTCATCGAGTCCACGAAATATATCGCCGTATAAACGATAAAAGCGCTTTGCACCATGAAGTATGGCTTGCTGATCCGCCTCATCTGTTATTTGGTTCATTAGGTTTTCAAAAAACTTTACATGCTCTATATCAAGCGCGCCGTGAGAGGTTAAATAACTAAATGCTTTTTTAGGTAAGCCCACAGCATTTGCAATGTTTGAAGCCGCGCCATCAGCTAGCGCTATAGAAGTGCCTTCAAGCACATGCACCATGCCAAAAAAGCTCAACGGATTTTTACGTGCAATGGAGTCGTACGCATACGACACCATCATTTCGGTAGCAAATTGCGGCTGACTACACCGCACTGTCTCTTTATCAAAACCACAGGCTGCAATATCGTTAAGTACCCACTCTTGATGGCCTATTTCTTCTTCAATGTATTCTGCGACCGCTTCGCGCAGCCACTCTTGATCGTCGGTTAATCGTGCACCAACCGACATCATTAATGGCACAGTATGCTTAACATGATGATACGCTTGCGCTAAAAACGAGGCGTATTCTTCAAGTGATGCTTCGCCTTTAAAAACACGCTGAATAATCGGCGCTGCAAGCAGGTAGTTTTGCTCTTGTTTAGTTTGCTCTTTAAGGGTGTTAAAAAAATCACTCATTAATTACTTCTCCAAGTCGGTAAAATTGCTCAAACACAGCATGGTATTGCTTACTTATTGCATCTCGTTTTGGGCGATTATTTGTTGTTAATAATCCTTGTTGCACACTTAATGGGGCAGCTAAACGATGCCATTTTTGAATTCGTGCATAGTCGGGTAGTTGTTTATTAATTGCGTTAACGTATTGCGCTAACGCTGGGTCACTTAGCTTTGAATCGGCATAAATAATGGCGGTTAAAAAAGGTCGACCTTCACCAAACACAACCGCCTGTATAATACCGCTTTGGCTGAGTAATAGTGATTCAGGCCACTCGGCACTAATATTGCGCCCCATGCTGGTAATAATTAGGTTTTTTAATCGGCCTTTAATAAATAAGGTATTTTGATGCTGCTCGACTAGATCGCCAGTTGCATACCACTGGTTTTTGTCGTGAGGTTGATGATTCAAGTAACCTAAAAACAAATCGCCTTTTATAAAAAGCTGGTCATTTTCAACTTTGGTTTGAATATGAGGTAACACAGAGCCGGCACTGTGGAGGTTATCGTTTGTGGGTGTATTTAAACTAACGACAGATGCCGCCTCAGAAAGTCCATAACCTTGGTACACTGGTAAGCTTAAGCTACGCGCTTTAACTATTAGCATTTCGCTGACAAGCGCACCACCTACTGCAATAAACTGTAATGAACTTGGCGGTTGCCACCCATCTTCTGCAAAAGCAACTAAGCATGCTAATAGCTCTGGCACTAAAATAAGCGTATTTGGCTTAACTTTATCAATCGCAGCTATAAGCTGTGCGGGCTGTTTTAATGCAGTTCCAATAAAGCCTAATTCATTTAATGGCATTAAATGCACTGTACCGCCACTTTTTAAAGGCGCATATACACCGGCTATATTTTCAAGCAATACAGCAAGCGGCAATAAACATAAATGCACAGGCTTTTTAATATTAATTTTATCGCAAAGAGATTGAGCTACCTGCATTTGACTCTTTGCAGATAAACACACGCCTTTTGGTTGCCCAGTCGACCCTGATGTAAACGTTACTTTTTGAGTTTCTGGAAAGTAACTGACGGGTTTAGCTACAACGATTTCGTAAATATATAATGTGTAACACTCAAATAAATTGATTGATGCGGTCGGCTCCCCAAATAAAGGGTTTAGCGTGTCGCTCATAAATAAATGTGCGCCGCATTGCGCTAGTACATATTGAGTTTGTTGTTCACTAAAAAAGTGAGCAATTGGCACAGCCACTTTATTAGAAACTGCAGCAGCGGCATCAATAACAAGCCAAGCTGGCGTATTATCGAGCTTATAAGCGACACATTTGCCGTTAAAGCTTTGTAGTATTTTTACTACTTTTTGTATTTGCTGGTTAAACTCATCACCGTTAATTTCACGTGTTTGATCTTTACTGTGGGCAATAATTAATGGCGATACTACATGGGTATTATAGTAGTTCATACATTCACCAATGCGTTTACCAACGAATTGATATTTGAGTGGTTTTGCTGCATTAAACTATAAAGCATTGGGGTATTTAATACTTGTTGGTGAGCTTGCTCTAGGCTCACAATACATACTGTTGGTTGGTTAGCGTAATAGCTGCCCCACTTTAATGGGTCCTCAACTACAAAACTGCTAGCAAGTGCAATTTCAGTACACGTAACACCAAGTAAGCGCAATAAAGCACGCACTTTGTTGGTTGCACAAAACACTAAATGTTTTGCCCCCACACTTTGCAGAGCTTCGTTAACAATAATAAAATGTGCCAGTGTTGCTCTGCGATTTGTAGAGCAGAGATTACCAAGTTCAAAAATTTTATTGCGGGAAATACTCTCATCTAAAAAATCTTCAACGGGTGATGCTAAGTATTGCTCAATAAACAATGGCGAAGTTGCTTGCCTTAGCCCTAACGTGCACTTTCCTTGCTCGGTAACATATTGGCAAAGTAGTGGCATAAAAGAAGTAAGCTTAGCGTTATACGCAACTAAAAAACCTTCTTTCACTGTATTTTCGAGATTTTTTCGATGCGCATCATTAATACGAGCACTAATAAGCTGACTGTTATTTTGTGTTAAATCTAATGATGTAGAAGTATGGGCTAATTGCATAAGCTCGCTCGTTTAAACCTGTTTATATTTCAGGGTTTAAATTTAACGAGCGAAACTTAAAGAAAACTTAAGGTAAGTTGATTAAAATTAGAAAGCTAAATAGGACTCTTATCAAACAAAGTCTTTTTTCATTTACTTTTCCACATTGTGGAAAATACTCCTATACCTGAATCCTTACTACAGCTAATCACTTGCTCAAATAGCTTCTTTTCAAATGTGTTTATAGGCTGTTGATCTTTACAGATTAAAGTTCATTAAAGCTAAGTGTTACTTAGTTACTGCGAAAACTTCGTAATTTATAGAGTTAAGTAAGACTGAGCAAAGCTGCTTTCCTCTCTTCATGACCTTTACCCACATCAATATATGCAACAAAGAGTAAATAGTTGTTAGATAAAATTTCTTGGACAATGCCTGATTGGCATAGTATTACGTTATTGTTCATTTATGAATATACCTAACATATAGGTTTAAACTTAATCATAGAGAACAACAGACTTTATTATTTATGGTTGATTAAAGCTTTGAATTTTTGGAATTGGAATTAGTACTGCTGGGCTTCAAAGGCCCTCATTTTAATGAAATGATGTTAGCAATCGAAATTCCATATTAAAAGCTTATGCAGAGTGGTGGGGGAAGTTGTGAAAGCAAGTCTCTCGTAATGAAGGTGGGTTTAACTATACAAGGTAGAGTAAAAATACTACGAATCCATATAGATTCGATTTAGATTCTTTTTTAATTTTTATTGTATTAATTTATTTTTTCGGAATAGCAAACATAATATGAAAGCTTATGGCCAGATGTTCCAATTAGAATAATGAGGTTTAGTTAGATATTTAAAAATATTGAACGATTTATCTTGTTTATGATTTATGAGACAGATTACGTTGTTCAGTGGCTGCTATTGTAAATATACTATTCCTATACACGATGGCTCGCATATACCTTTTTTATCATTAAAAAAGTGCAAATTTATATGTAATTTACTCTTAAGAATAA